>JBIIJE010000060.1:0-14778 GCA_044234005.1 Chitinophagaceae bacterium
AACATACGATTCGTCTTCCAAAAATTGATCACGGCTTACATTATGCAAGCAAATGGTTTTACCAAATACAATAGCACAAGAGTATGCACGTAGTCGATGTGCAGCCCATCGTGCCAACCAGGCATTTTCCTTAATAGTTACTTGAATCATGATTCAGACCGACTCAAAATTACATTAAATACTATCTTTCCATAGCTTTATAATTTGATTGCTATGTTCGCTTGATTTCACTTTTTCAATAATATGCGCGATTTTGCCTTTTTCATCAATTAAAAAAGTGGTACGAATTACACCCATATATTTATTGCCATACATGCTTTTTTCACCCCAAACACCATAATCGTTGCAAGCTTTCAAGGCAGTATCAGACAAAATTGAGTAAGGCAATTTTTGTTTACTGCTAAATTTTAAATGAGAGGCTTCATCATCGGGACTTATACCAATCACCTCAATATTGTGTTTACGAAGCAAAGCAACATTATCTCGCAAATTACAAGCCTCGTTTGTGCAAGTTGGTGTATCGTCTTTAGGATAGAAAAATAAGGCTATTTTTTTACCTTTATATTGAGAGAGACTCACTTTATCTCCAGTTTGATTTTTAAGACTTATAGCTGGCGCCTTATCGCCTTGTTGTAATGTTATCATTTTAATTAATAAGTGTGTATTGTTGTTTTCTTACATTGTGGTTTTCATCAGAAACGAATAAAGTTAAAATTTGCTTACCCTTAGGGAAATGTTCATCCATTTCATAAGTGTAAGTATTATGTTTTTGTACCAATCGCAGCCTTTGCTTTCCTATAAAAGCATTCAAACTTGCAATATGGGTTGTCTCCTCAGAAACATCAAAAATAATTTTTTTTCTTACTTTGACATTATCATTGTTCTTGATGTCCGATATTACTTTTGGCGGTATGGTATCGATTACGATTTGATAAGTGCTGCAATTTTTCATCATAGCGAATATCCTATTGTCTTTTACCCAAGCAGCTTGTCCCCCTCCCTGATGCTGCTTGTTCTCAGAACCTAGCTTTAGTGCTACTTTACATTGGAATCGATCTGGTATAGGTATTTTTGGTGTAAGCATTACACCAACAGGCACCCGCAGTGGCACATAAGAGTGATGCAATTGATATTTATAAGAAACTTTTTTCGGATGCAATGCTTTGGGTTTGAATATGAATATCATCATACAACGCTTCGCGAGGAATGTGCAAAGCGATGTTTGCTGATTTATAAATTTCTGCTTTGCCGGCTTTTATTTTCTCACTGATGACTTTCGTAGCTTCGCCTTCTAAATTCTTCTTTACATAGAATTCTAGGCTTGACATATTCCCTTTGCTATCAAGTGCTTCAATACGAATTTTTTGGGGTAGCCCTTCAACTAGATTCACTATGCCATTCGATATAGATTTAGACTTGTATATAGGCAATTTATCATTCGGAAAATTGTGTATTAATTGTATCCAAGGTCCATTTTGCTTTACTGTTTTATAATCAGCTTGTGCATTCATGTATCGTGTAATGTTGTAATTGATACTACCTAATTGCTAGGCGAAATGAGGCTTATCATTTACATATAATCGCATTTCATAAACACCCAATATGCCTCTTGATACTTGCATTATATCTGCCGCTTGCAAACCAAAAAATACTTTATCGCTCGATACTTCCAGCATTGGACTTGCTAAATCGAAATGAATACCCTGTTGCGTGATAGGAATCAGTTTAGGGCTTTGTTCATATATACTAGTCGTACCGTTATACAAAGCGAGTTGTTTTAAAATAGGTTTTTCAGTCTCAGGAATCTGATTGAAAAATAGCAAGCCGTTCATTGGGCTTTCAGTTTTTGTATCTCTTATTTCGAGGTGAAGATGAGGTCCTGCGGAGTGTCCTGTATTCCCACTCCAAGCAACAAACTCTTTTTGTTTAACTGGAAATTGCCATGGAAATAACCGCACATCTATTTCCTACGATTTTACATCATATTGTTTAACTAAAACAAATTTTTGAAGAGTAGGGAAAAATTTATTTAAATGCGCATACAACGAGGTGTAGCCATTGGGGTGCGTAATAAAAATTGCATTTCCGAAACCACTTTTATCAATTTTAATTCGGGACACATATCCATCAGCTATGGCGTGAACTTTTGCATTTTCTTTTGCTTCCGTTCTCATATCAATGCCTGAATGAAAATGATTAGGTCGGCATTCGCCGAAATTTCCAATTATAGAAACGGGGATATCGAGCGGATAAATAAATTGATTTATTGGATGCTTAGAAGACACGAAAAATGGTTGCGTGAATAACACATCAAATAGCCATAATACCGATTAGACAAATGTAATAGATTAACGCAGATTTTATGGGATCCCTATTTCAAATTTTGATGGTCTTGCAACAGCATCTTATTATATAAACTTAATTTGTATTGATACTAAAAAATTAATTATACCCTAGCAATTCCCCTATATCCTTTTTCTTCGATTCTGAAATTGGCACTTCAATTTTATTTAACATGATAAGGCTTCCATGTTTGACTTTCAGAAGCTTCACAATTTTGTGCCTATTTATGATATGGCTATGGTGTACACGTATAAATATGGTTGCTGGCAAATACCCTTCAATTTCCTTTAATGAGCGAGAAGTTATAGTTTTTTTATCAATCGTATAAACTTCCGTGTAACCTCCATTTGCTGTAAGATGAACTATTTCGTTGAAAGGGATGAAATCAATCGAGCTTTTATTGTGAATCGCTAAACAATCCAATTTGTGGGTTTGCTGCTCAAGTATTTTCTCTTTCTTCACTTCAATTTTATGTTGAACTTTCTTCACTGATTGAATAAGTTCTTCAATTTTAACTGGTTTTAATAAATAATCAGCTACTTCATGCTTGATTGCTTTAACAGCATATTTATCATACGCGGTAATAAGCACTACATGCATACTTTCATTTTCTACTACATTGAGTAAGTCGAATCCAGTTCGATCATGTATCTCTACATCCAAAAAAAGTACATCAGGACTATTTTCAAAAATAACCTTTATACCATCTTCAATATTCGTGGCGGTAGCTACAACATTCACGTTTTGACAGTAGGTGTTAAGTAGGCCACAGAGTAAACTAATGTTTATTTGATCATCATCAATGATTACTGCTTTCATTGTCATAGTTAAAAGTAATAAATGGAAATGTAAAAATAGTTTCTGATTCAATAATTTTATTTAAGTTGGAATATAGATTGTGGTATTCAAATTTAATTGATTGATGTGTAAGGCTCTCAACAATACCGATTTTGCTTTTTATTAAATTAATTCCTTTCGATTTATAATCCTTCTCAATAGCTTCAAGAGGAAAACCCGGTCCATTATCTGTAATATTGCATCGAATACCTTCAGGCTGTAAAGAAGAATTATTTGTAATTTGCATAAAGCTGCTAGTCCCATAAAAATAAGTAAGCACTATTCGGATTTCCAAATTCGTCAGAAGTTAATGTTGCTCCAAAGTTTTTTGCATTATTCCCATTTCCACTCGCATCAAAGGTGTTGCCATTAAATGGCAAATACATTACTAAGCCCTGTGAAAGTTTGACTTGAGCTTGAACAATACTTAGGCAATTAAACGCGAGTAATAATAAGAGGTAGTGCTTAATCATAAAACTATGCTTGGATGAAATATTTATTTCTTCAAAAGTTAGTCAAATATATACATTTGCCATAAAAAATGACTTCATGAAGAGTAAATGCCCAATTTGTAATGAGAATGCAATTGAAAGCTTATTAAATAACAGTGTGCCTATTTTACAGAACAAGGTTTATAAAAGTGAAAGTGAGGCTAAAAAAAGTGGGCTAGGAATAGTTAACTTAACTCATTGCCAAAATTGCAACTTCACTTTTAACGGTGATTTTGATGACAGCATTATTGTTTATGATGAAACGTATGATAATTCGGTCCCTTCAAAACTATTTATAGAATACTACAAAACTATTTGTCATTATTTATATAAAAAATATGATTTGGAAAATGGGGTGGTGTATGATATTGGCTGTGGTAAAGGAACTTTTTTAAACATGCTATGCGAACTTTATCCGTCTATAAAAGGAATAGGAATAGACCCGAGTTACGAAGGGGATTTGAATCCTAAATCGAATCTTACATTTTTTAAAGAATTTTTTGATGCTAAACATGTTACCTCTAAACCAAATTTAATATTGTCAAGGCATGTTTTTGAGCATATTGAGTTTCCTAGAAAATTTCTGGATGCTATTCGGGAACCAATTAAGGAATTTGACAATGTTCCAGTTTTTATTGAAGTACCAGACTTTGAATGGATAGTTGAGAATCAAACATTTTGGGACATCTGTTATGAACACTGTAATTACTTTTCAGAAAAATCAATACAAGAAATGTTTACTAATTCGTGGTCAATATTGACACGAATAACGAAAAGTTTTGGCGAACAATATCTTTGGGTAGAAGGGTTGTTTAATCCTCGTGGTTTAGGCATTTTGGATCAGAAGTTTTTAGAAGTTGATAAATCAAAAATTATGAATTTCATCACTTCTATCCAATCCTCACAAGAAAGAATTTTGCAATTTATTAAGGAATATAAGAATGAGAAGTATAAAATTATTGTTTGGGGGATGGCTACTAAGGGCGTAATTTTTACTAACAATATTGATAGTAATAAATTATATATTGACTATTGTGTTGATATTAACAAAGAGAAACAACATAAATATTCCCCTGTAACAGCTCATTATATTAATAGTCCAGAAGTATTAAATTCACTTAGTGTTTATAAATGTTTAGTAATTGTCATGAATACAAACTACATAAAAGAAATTATAAATGAAGTTTCACAACATGAGATTTCAGCAGAATTTATTGATGCTCATGGCAACTTACTTTAAAGTTTTAAATACTCTTTTATTAATGGAGTTAAGAAGAAATTTTAAATTCAACAGGGTAAAAATAAAAATTTGAATAGTTGTTCTTGCAAGAATGGGATATTTATCCTTCACTATCTTTTCATTAAATAGATATTTTGCAACTGAATAAGAAATATAAGGTTCAAGAAAGACCCGTTGTAAACCTTTGAAATTCCATCGAGAAGTAATTTTACTTCTTGATGAACTCCCTCCATCATCTGACCTGATACATTTAACATCCTCTAATACATTTATTTTTCCGAGCAATGCAACTCTAGCAATATGAGTCCAATCACCTCCAATATGTTTTTGAATAGGGCTCTTAAAATTCATGTCATTGCGATAAACACCATAAAAAACACCATTTTTATATACTTTAGCAAAGTACTTAAAAATACGAAATACTGCTATATTGCTGCTTAGTTGAATTGGCTTCTCCTTAAAAATATAATTACCGTTCTTATAATAGGTTGGAATTCCAGAACATAATTTGTAATCTAAATTTGTTTCTAAGAAACTTACGCATTTCGAAATGTAATTACTTTCAAACTCATCATCATCAGCGAGCCACATAAAATATTTTCCTGCAGCTTTGTGAAACACAAAATTAAAATTTGGTTCAATTTCAATATTTTCTTTTTGAATAAAAAAAACAATTCTCTTATCTAGAGAAGAATATTTTTCAAGTACTTTCTTTACATTATTGTTTGTAGAACAGTTGTCAGATATTAATATTTCAAGATTTTGATAATCTTGTGAGATTAAATATTTGATAGTTTTTTCTAACCCTTCTGGTCTATTATAAGTAGGTAAACCAACAGAAACCAATGGCTTTAAATCCATCTTATCTAATTTTTTTCAAATACCCTTGCGGTGCTACACTTATCAAAAGCTTATTATCAATTTGCTTATCGATTTCAAAATCGGTATTTGTTTTCAAAAATTCCCATACGGCCGTCTTAGGATTATTGCCTTTATCCCAAGGTCTATCATACATAGCTTGTGGCATATCTTCAACAATGGTATCAAATACCACACAATAACTATCTTTTGTAACAAATGGGGAATATAATTTTAACTCTTCTAAAACATGTTCATGCGTATGGTTGCTATCCAAACTCACCATAACTGTCATGCCTGGTTTGATGTGGGTTCTTACTTCTTCAATAATATTCAAATCGATGGCAGAACCTTGTATCATTGAAATCCGTTTATACATTGGATGAGCTTCAATTTCATTCTTATTATGTTCTCTGATATCAATATCAATGCCTAACACATGTCCCTTCCCTATTAATTCCATGATGGAAGCATAATAGATCAAAGAGCCTCCGTGAGCAATTCCAGTTTCAATTAAAAGGTCAGGTTGTATTTTCCATAACAACTCCTGCATAGCTATCATATCTTGTGGATACTGAATAATAGGTCTCCCCATCCATGTAAAATTATACGAATAAAGTTCTCTATTCGATGCTACATTGAATGCATGAGCAGCATTTTTAAGCTTTTCATTATTTTCGTAAGAGGAAATTCGCTCTTCACATTCATTCTTAAATTGTTCTATTGGATTCATTCTTTGATAGTATAGATATTAATTTTGTATTATCTCCCCAAAAAGCAAAAGGTTCATAATCAGGATAATTGTAAAAACCCAAATTTAAAGTAATTGTTTGTTTTGTATTCAATAAATATTGACTTACTAATTCAATTATTTTAATTGGATTATTGCTACACAAGTTAATAATTCCGTCAACTTCCGTTTGTAAAGAACTCTCCACTAAATAATTCGCTACTGTTTCCACAGACAAATAATCTCTCAGTTGTTCGCCTCCACTCATATTAAATGTTATTTCCTTATTGTCTAATGCTCTCTGCAGTTGTTGTAAAATTGAATTTTCATTTTGACCTAAACCAAACATATAAAACAGTCGCAACCATTTTAATGAAAACGGACATGTTTGGTTTAATTGGGTTAAAAATTTTCGTAGCGTATCCTTTGCAATTGCATAATTATTAGAAGGATTGGAAAAATTAATTTCTTCGTTTAAGCAACCTTCTTGCATTCCATATTCAAAACAAGTACCGGTAATATTTACATTTTGCAATCCGTCTTTTATTAACTGCTTAATAAAAAAATACTGAATCATCAATTCTTCTTCAATATGGAATAATTGCTTGTAATTTGGAAGTCCAGACCAAGCTAAATGAATCAATATTGAAGGTGAATGGAATTTTTGAAAGAGACCACTTACGTCGTATTTAAGATTATGTTCTACATATGTAACTTTATCATACCAGGATTTCTCCTTTGCTTTTTCGATAGATGTAGAAGTCGCAATTACTTCAATATTTCTTCGTAGCAATTCTTTTATAACATAATTTCCTATAAAACCAGTTGCCCCAGTTACTAAAACTTTCATGATTTTATATAATTTCCAAATGCGGTATCGGCACTACAAATTGTCCATCCCATTCTTTGATGTAATCTAATTGCCCAGTTATTTCAGTTTTTAAATTCCAAGGAAGTATTAAGATAAAATCTGGCTTTGATTCTTTTATTTTCTCTTCTGAGAAGATGGGGATATGACTTGCGGGCAAGAATTTATTTTGCTTATGCGGATTGGCATCACAAACAAATGCAATTAAATCATTTTTTACGCCGCAATAATTTAATAAGGTATTTCCTTTTGCCGCAGCTCCATAAGCAGCAACGGTTTTCCCTTTCAGCTTTTGCTGAATAAGAAAATCTACCAAATCGTATTTTACTTTTTCGGCTTTTTGCTGAAATTCTTGATAGTAGGCAATTGTATTAACACCCTTCTTTTTTTCAATATCTAAAAATTCGTTTACCGAAGTTTCAATTTTTCTTTTTGAAATATTTTGCTTTGCATATATCCGCAATGAGCCGCCATGTGTTGGTAAATTTTCAACATCAAAAATGGTGAGCCCACAGGCCTCAAAAATTGTTTTTGTTGAGGTTAACGATAAATATGAAAAATGCTCATGATAAATCGTATCAAACTGGTTGTTTTCAACTAACTCAACCAAACTCGGCATTTCCATTGTAATAATTCCTTCTGGATTTAAAAGTATTTTTAAACCTTTTACAAAATCGTTAATGTCTGGCACATGAGCTAAAACATTATTGCCAATCAACAAATCAGCATGCCGTCCTTTTTCAGAAAGTTCTTGTGCTAGCTTCACGCCAAAAAATTCCGTTATGCACGGTATGCCTTTTAAAATGGCAACTTCTGCCGTATTTTTTGTGGGCTCAATACCTAATACGGGTATATGATGGGGCAAAAAATATTGAAGTAAATAACCATCATTAGAGGCAATCTCAACAACTTGCGATTTTTGATTTAGGTTAAATCGCTCAATCATTCTTCTTACATAATTCTTGCAGTGATTTAGCCAACTTGTTGAGTAGGAAGAAAAATAAGCGTAGTTATTGTCAAAAATTGTGTCGAATGATTTATACTCATCGACTTGCACTAAAAAACAATTTTCACAAACAAAGACCTTAAGTGGATAATACGTCTCTGGCTCGTTTAATTGTTCTTTTGACAAATAAGAATTAGAAGCCGGTGAATTTACTAAATCAATAAACTCACTTAATTTATCGTTACCACAAAATCTGCATTTCATACTTTATAATCCAATAAAATTTTTCTCCAACAAAGAATGATTTGAATCCCTTTCTGAAATCTGTGTAATTTTCTTAGGCAAATTCAAACAAATAAGAGGGTCATTATATTTAACACCTCCCTCATATTCTTTATTATAGAAAGACGAATGTAAATAAATTAATTCAGAATTATTTTCTAAACTTTGAAAAGCATGTCCAACGCAAGGAGGTAATAAAAGCATTTTGTTGTTTGAATCCGACAGTTCAACCGAAAAGTGTTTGAATAATGTTTTTGATTCTTTCCTTAAATCTACTGCAAAATCGAGCACGGAACCTTTTAAGCAACGAACTAATTTATACTCTGCAAAAGGACCATACTGATAATGAACTCCTCTGAAAGTTCCTGCTAATGCAGTAAAAGATTGATTTATTTGTGTAACATCAAAATGTATTCCTCTATCTTCAAATTCTCTACTGCAAAACATTCTGTTAAACCAACCTCTCTCATCTTTAAATTTATCTAAGGTTATCACAAAAACTTTTTCCAGTGAGGTTGCTTCAAATTTCATTTAATGTGGTTATTCTGATATCTTAAATACTTAAACGTAATACTAGTAATATTTTTTTACATTTGGCACTTTTCCTCCCATGGGCATCCTAAAGCGTCAAAGTCTGAAATCTAGTGTAGTCAACTATATTGGCGCTTTTTTGGGTGTCGTCTTCTTTAATTTTATTTTTCCACATCTTATTTCAGCCGAATATTTAGGGCTAATCGGACTCATTCAGTACCTCACTTTGATACTCGCTTGCCTCCCAACTCTTGGTTTAACGCATATTCTAATACGTTTTTTCTCAACTTGGAAAGAAAACCATAAACACTTGGCTAGTTTTAACGGATTTAGCATAATCACCATTTTAATAGCAACATTTGTACTATTAATATCATTATTAGTTTTCAAATCCCCTATTGTGCATTTCTACCAAACGCGCTCTTCTTTATTCTTGCCTTACTATTATATTATTTTCCCAATTCTTATCTGCCAAGTTTTTTTGCAATACTTAGAGGGATTCTCTATGATCAAACACCGCATTACAGCGCCCACCTTCGTCCGCGAAATTCTTCTGCGTGTCTTGCTAATTGTTGTTGTATATCTTTTTGCATACGAGTTTATTTCTGAAGCCAATTTTGTGAACAGCATTGGCATCACCTATTTAGTTGCATTTCTAGTGCTCGCATTTTATGCAATAAAAATTCTACGCCTATCGGTTCGCTCACCCAAACTTTACCTCAAACAAAATCCTTTACTGAAATCCGAATTGGCTTACGGTGCGAGTATGTTTCTTATTGTCATCTTCCTTGTTGTGCAAAATATGATAGATGGTATTATGATACCATCCTACTTAGGCTTGGCAGAATTAGCCATTTATTTACGCCCATTGGTAGTAGCGCAAATGATATTAATTCCTTATCGTGCTATTGCGGGTATATCGATTCCACTTATGCGAGAATCTTTTGCGAACCAAGATATAGTAAAAGTTAGAGAGCTCAATAAATCCATTAGCATCAATCTATTTATTATCGGGACGTTTTTATTTACGATCATTATGGTAAATGGTGTTAACTTCTTTAAGCTATTGCCCCTCGAATACAGCAAGGGTATTTATGTCTTATATATTGTTGCTTTTGCTCGTTTAATTGACATGTCATTCGGATTAAATACTGAAATTATTTATACTTCCAATCATTACAAACCTATGATATGGTTTGCAGGTATCGCTTGCCTTTTAAATATTGTCTTAAATGCTATGTTGATTCCCAGATTTGGTGCAATTGGCTCTGCTATTTCATTAGCTGCTGTGGTAGTCATTTTTAATCTCATGAAGTCCATATTTATCTACAAAAGTCTTCAAATGCACTCTTTTTCTTTCAATCAATTGAAGTTACTTACCATTGCGCTAATTACAATTGCCACTTTGTACTTCATTCCATATATATCTTTCATTAACAATCATATGTTCGCAAACGCATTAGCGAATATTGCTTTCAAAACTTTTATCGCTTGCTTACTTTTTATTTTTCCCTTGTATCACTTGCAAATTTCTCGCGATTTCAACGAATTTTTCAAACTAGTCATATCGGGTAAAATTTTTAAAGGCGGACACAGAATGGACAATTTATAGAATCCAACACAACTAAAAATGTAAACTTTCTCTGTGCGTTTTCACAAGTAACTCTTTTTGCGCAGACGACTCGATTCTACCCACAATTTGAGCCTCCACTTGATAAGAACTTGCTATATCAATCATCGCTTGTGCATTCGCAGCGGGTGTATATATTTCTAAACGAGTACCCATATTAAATACTTGGTACATTTCTCTATCATCTACTTTCGATGCAGCTTGTATTAAATTAAATATTTCTGGAGGAGCAAATAAATTATCTTTTATAACTCGCACATCACCTTGTATATACTTCATGCATTTGGTTTGACCGCCTCCTGTATTATGCACTATGCCATGTATTTGAGTACGATGTTTGTCAATAATTTCTTTAATGATAGGCGCAAAAGTTCGGGTTGGCGATAAAAGCATCTTGCCGATTGTCATACCATTTTCCATCACATCACTCAACGTATGTTTGCCTATGTATACAATTTCATCTGGCAATTGTGTATCATAGCTTTCTGTATATTTTGTATAGCTATGTTGCAAAATATCATGCCGTGCGCTGGTTAGCCCATTACACCCGATACCACTGTTATACTCATCCTCATAACTAGCCTTTCCAAACGAAGCAAATCCTACAACTACATCACCTGCTTGCGGTTGTATGCGAATAATATTTTTACGCGGCAATCTTGCAAAGGCTGTGTAGCCAACATCTATGGTCTTCACCAAATCTCCCACATCAGCGGTTTCCCCTCCTGCACTGTGAATGTGCAATCCAAATTTCCGCCAATTTGCTAATACTTCTTCACAACCTTGTATGATGCCTGCCAATACTTCTTTTGGAATCAATTGTTTATTACGCGCAATGGTTGATGATAAAACAAAATTATCTGTTGCACCCGAGCAAATCATATCATCAATATTCATCACAATTGCATCTTGTGCAATATTTTTCCATACGCTCACATCTCCAGTCTCCTTCCAATATAAATACGCCAATATCGATTTTGTACCTGCTGTATCGGCATGCATAATACTGGCAAAGCTTTCATCATTACTTGTAATATCAGGCAAGATTTTACAAAATGTATCTGCAAAAAGTCCCTTATCTATATTCTTAATGGCTTCGTGCACATCCTCCTTTTGCGCCGAAACACCGCGTTGCGCATATAAATTACTCATGCCAGCAAAGATATAGGTTGCATTTTTTATGAACACGATATTGATATATTTTTTTGGACGGCATACAAGCTTTCCACTGCAAGTCCTCTCCCGATTGCAAAATACATGCTGCTCGCCCTTGCAGTTTTATGCTGCAAACAGTATACGGGCTTTTCATTATCTAGTTCTATATACAAAACCGCAATACAACATCCCAACGATATAATTAGATTTCTAACTCGCCTTCTAAGGCTTAAAAATCATCATTTACACCACTTCTTCGGTATGCTTTCAAAAACAAAGCCCCTAAGTTTTTGTAAGGTGGTACATAGTCATCAAAAAGTTGCTTTGATTCTCCACCTGCAAATTGCTTCGATAGCAAGCCCCACATCTCTACCCAATTAATATCCTTACCTGCCAAGAGTCTATCGTTGAACATCCTAATGATAGGTCCATTAATTTTCCCCGCGCCAATTTGTTTGGTAGATACAATTTGAGCATCTTCTGATCTACTTAGCACAGTTGACAAATTTTGGTAGGCCCCACAAGCACCCAATATCACCACCTTATGCCTGGGATTAATATGATCCAAGGTACCTGACAAGTGATAACTATGCCCACGATGAATGATAATAGAAGGATGAATATCATTTTCATCTAAATAATCTTGCAGCGCATTTTGTGCTATCTCATCTGCTGGTTCATCATGTGGAACATTACAATAAATATCTATACGTTTGCCCTTCATCGAACTAATTTTAACCCAGTTCAATTCACGTGTTACCACCCAAATCGGCGCTCCAAACCCATTAACAAAACTATTAAATACGCCTTTGCCATCTTCATCACCATAAAAAAATACTTGCTGCACCACAGTACCACTATCATCTTGGAGCTTTGTGAACGGCATCATGGTAATAGGAGGAATCCCTAACTTGATCGTTATAGAATCATTGCTTTCAGTAAGCATGGTGTAAAGTATATTATAAATGCGATAAGCCCGTGATAACGGCTCTGATGCATTATTATCCTTGTTCCATTTTATTTCTTTAATAATATCCTTTGTTAAACTAGAATCTGCGATACTTGCAAACGAATTTGCTACATCTGTTGCTCCTTCTAAATCAGTTGTTTTATCTAAGTCGTTCACGAAATCGCGCATTAACTCTTGCTTATCTACTGGTTTCATAGTTGCCAAAAAACTACTAATAGTATTGTAATTTGCGCATAGCCTTAAAAATGTTCTAAACTTATCTTTACCAATACTTTCTAAAAATTCGTTACCTGCTTTCGGCTTAATTCGTGCAAGCAACCTTTTGTAACAACCTAAAAAACTGCTCGTATATAAATCGTCACTGCCATATACCATCACATAATACAATTCAGTTGCATTCAATTTTTCTACAATCCTAAATCTTGTAGCGTCGCTCTGATTGTGTAATTCATTCATACTAGTCACATAATGTGCTACTTCATGCACCAATTCTCGATCAAACATTTTTCTTAAATCTGAAGTAAAGTAGTTCTGGCGCAACACAATCATGCGTTTATAAAACTCATCTTCATTTTCTATCACTTTATTAAGTTCTACTAAACTTATTTTACCTTGATGCAGTTCATCTACGAAAAAAATTGCCTTTAAGGGTTTACTTGTACTATCTGCAATTCTTACGATCTGTTGAACATATGCATCTTTATTTCTTCTTACCAACTCTCGCTCTTGCGCAGTACTGGTGGCATAATTCAGTATCAACTTAGGATTTTTAGGGGCTGCGTTTGCCACTAACATATCTGCAGCCTCAGGAGATGAAATGCTTTTAATCTTTTTGATTAAAATTTCTGGATACAAATCGCTTATATTATTCATCAACGCAATTGTGGCTTCTTTGTCATCATCGAATAAGTCGGCAATGGTGTACATCGCTTTGTTCGTATGAGTTTTTACGTAAGTGGTTAAATTTTTATTATGTCTTGCTCGAATAACTTGATAGGTATATTCGAAAATATCTCGATAGTAATAAATGTCCACATAGCCATCGTTGAAATCAAAATTAAAAAGCTTCATGTTATCAATGATCCGCCCCAAATATTTCCGCTTTAACAAATCATCTGTTTCATTATTTTCTAAATAGGCTAATGTCTTGTTGGTTTTAGTAAATAGTGCATTCGAAATAATAGCCGATTTATCCATATCCTCATTTATACTCAACATTTTATCCTTTACTCCATCTGAGGCATCCGCCTTCTTCTGCTCACGTTGGATTATTAAATGGAGTTGCATACGTCCAGCTGTTATGGAATAAGGTTTTAAAATTGTATCTGATAAAATTTCTGACTTACCAGTCTGACCTAGTGAGATAAAATGGAGCCCAAACAATAAAATAACTATAAGTAATACTTTCTTCATCCGCATTATATATAATTGCAAAAGTAATATCTTAAGTGCGCATATCATAATTGTGAAGTACTAATCATCATTTAATCAAAAAGAAAGTCTATATAAACTCTTTAAGACATTATTTACCACACAAACTGATTTAGCAATTATCTTTGCGCGCTATGTTAGACAAATTGGAGGCCATTTATGGTCGATTTGAAAATATTGGGGTATCGCTTACTAATCCAGAGGTGGTTTCAGACCAAAAAAAGTTCTCGCAACTTAGTAAAGAGTATCGCAAACTGGAAAAAATTGTAGAGCCCTATAAACAATACAAAAATTGCCTAGGGTCAATCGATTTCGCGAAAGAGGTGCTTAGTACTGAATCGGACGAAGAATTGCGCGATATGGCAAAGATGGATTTAGTAGAATTAGAGAACCAAAAAAATGAGTTGGAAGAAAAAATTCGCGTTGAATTAATTCCTAAAGACCCCCAGGATGAAAAAAATGTAGT
>JBIIJE010000061.1:0-14772 GCA_044234005.1 Chitinophagaceae bacterium
CTGCAGGTAGTGTTGATGTAAAAGTGAATCATAATAAAATTGTCAATTTGAAAGATAGTATTCGATGTGCAAAGGGAGAGAAAATTTCGGCTGATCATTACAGTGTCAATACAAAGCCAGATGCGAAAGAGATAAAGTCAAGTTTTATTTTAAGTTATAAGGCAATCGCAATAGATGATAACGACAAGATTAAATTGGCTATAAATACATACTCGTGTTTAGCAAAAAATAGAAGCTATTTATCTGATAAGATTTCTTCAGAGAAGCAATCATTTTTGCTCGAACAACAACAAGTCTTGTTTGATATGTGTACTTTTTATGGATTGAAGTTAGAGAAGCTACTCCGAAACTATCCCTACTCTATAGGTGAGTATAAATCTGAAATGAATAAGGTTTATAACGAAGTGAATTCTGAATATATTCAAATGCGTAAAGAGTATGAAAGTGAATCTGAATCAAATGTTACGAAAATTTCTAAGTGGCAACAAAAGATTCAAACTATGTACAATCAGCTTTAATTAGGGTTATAAACTCCAATATTTCAAACCGGAAACATTTTGTAATTTATTTCTGTAAATACCTTTTAAATCGACAATTAAGGCATTTTCAGAAGCAAGTTCTTTGAAGTAAGCCACTTCTAAATTTGCATATTTATCATGATTTACCGCTACTATAATAGCCTGATAATGTGTGTCAATCTTTTCAGTTAATGTATAACCATATTCATGTTGTAATTCATCCGAATCGGCATGCGGATCTATTACATCTACTTTTAAACTATAGCCTTTTAATTCGTGAATAAGGTCAGCTACTTTAGAATTGCGTATATCAGAAACATTTTCTTTGAATGTGGTTCCCATAACTAACACTTTGGATTTGGATATATCGGCACCTAATTTAATAATTGCCTGCACTGTTTTTTTTGCTACATAACTCGCCATTTCATCATTGATAGTTCTGCCTGCTAAAATAACGCGAGATTTATATCCTAATTGTTCTGACTTGTAAGTCAAATAGTAAGGATCAACCCCAATACAGTGTCCGCCAACTAGACCTGGAAAGAATTTTAGGAAATTCCATTTCGTGCCGGCTGCTTCTAAAACTTCGTAAGTATTGATATTGAGTTTGTCAAAAATAATGGACAATTCATTCATCAATGCAATATTCAAATCTCTTTGTGTATTCTCAATTATCTTGGCAGCTTCAGCAACTTTAATGCTTGACGCACGATGCACACCAGCTTTCACAACAAGTTCATAGGTTTTAGCAATATTTTCCAATGACTCATCATCACACCCTGAAACTACTTTAATCACATTTTGCAAAGTGTGTTGCTTGTCACCTGGATTAATGCGCTCAGGAGAATAGCCTATTTTAAAGTCAGCAAATCCTTGTAAACCAGAAATTTTTTCTATTACAGGTAAGCAATCTTCTTCAGTGCAACCTGGGTAAACCGTTGATTCAAATACAATATAGTCACCTTTTTTTACCACTTTACCTATAGTTTCTGAAGCTCGTAATACAGGTGTTAGATCAGGAACATTATGCTCGTCAACGGGCGTAGGTACGGCAACCACAAAAAATCTTGCTTCTTTTAATTTTTCGAATGAATCGGTAAATTCAATTTCGCATCCGTCAAATGCGTTTGATTCAAGTTCATTACTTGGATCTATTTTATTACGCATCATTTCGACACGCTTTGCATTAATATCGAAACCTATTACTTGAATATGTTTCGCAAATTCAAGTGCAATAGGCAAACCAACATATCCCAATCCAATAACAGCCAATTTGTATTCCTTATCTATAAGTTGTTGATACATAGTATTTGCTTTTTTTGAGTCGCAAAAGTAAGGATTTAAGCGTAATTAAATATGGCTAAATTGTAAATTATAATACTGAAAAATAGGTCTTAGCAAAACTTTTACCGGCTACTAATGATGAAATTTATAAATAAAAGGTTCAATTAGGTTTTTTAGCATATTCTTCGATTTTGACTTGCGACATTTCACGACGTGAGTAAACAAAATAGAAAATTGTGTAAATCGTCATAAATAGAATAGAAATCAATATGAGTATAATTGTGTTGTTGTAAAAATAAATTGCAAGCATATTGAATAATAATACAATAGGTAGAATAATCAAAGTTGTTCGTGGATTGTTTTCACGGGCTAAATTTCTATATATAAGTTGATGTACATGTTTAGAATCTGGGTAGAGTGGCGACAATCTATGCACAAGTGTGCGTCTTGTAAAAGAAAAAATCACTTCCCAAACTGGATAAATGAGAGAAACCAATGCAAACCATGGAGATATATCATGATTTCTTTCAACCATTTTAATCGAAATTACGGCTAGCAGAAAGCCAAGACTATAGGCGCCACCATCACCGAGAAATATTTTTCCTCCTGGAAAGTTGAAAACGATAAAACCTAAAATACTCGCCATGCAAACCAAATTGATATATGCCATCTCCTTATCACCAACAATTAAACTTGTAATAAAAAAAGTTGTAAAAATAAGAAAACTAACACCTGAGGATAAACCATTGAATCCATCAATCATATTCGCCCCATTAATAAGGCCTATGATGGCAACCATTGTTATAAGTATGCCAACCCAGTATGGCACACTAAAAATTGCAAAATTAGTCACAACCGCCTCAATCATGTAGATAGCCATACCGCCAGAAATACTCATAATGAGTAAGCGACGTAACGGCGAGATTTTCGCTAATAAATCTTCTAAGAAGCCAGCCATAAAAGCGGGAATCAAGCATAGAATGATAAATAAACCAAGTTGCAAATCCTTTTGCATTAAATCTTTTGCCATGAATAAAATGCCGAAGAAAATACCAAGACCTCCAATACGTGGAGTGGGCACGTTATGAAGTTTTTGAGGCAAACCGCTGTTGTGATCATCAATAAAAATACCACGTTTATGAGATAGGTCAATTACCAAGTAATGGGTGATAGCCGATACACAAAAGGCCATCAAAACATAAATGAGTAACGAAAATTCCATGCGAGTCGTGGGCAAGATTCTCAGATGGAGTCGCAGATATTCTTGAGACATCCTTCCAATATTAATACATCACATTTACAAATTAATGCTGCATGACAATAGTCACGATATCATTTTTATAAACCTTTTCCATCTCAGTCTTAAAGTCGTTGAATTTTGCGGCTGGTATCACTTGAGTTTTCAGTGTAAAATCTCTACTAACATATAAGCTTCTATCTCGCTTTTCAATTCGTACTCGAAAGGTAAAATATTCATTATCAACAGTTGAATTATCAGGTGCTTTAAAAACGCTTTTTCCCACTGGAATCTGAATCTCTGTCTCATCGAGTGCAAAACCAATCATGCCCAAATACTGTATGAGTGATAAGTCTGTTTTACGACTTGGACTAGCAAAAATCCCCTTATCTGCTAAGATATTCAAAAACTCAGTCAGCTTATAAACTTGCAAGCCAGCGACATCGGTATAAAGAACATTGCTCTTGTCTTCATAATTGATGGTGAGGCTGTCTGACTCAACTTCTTTAGATGTAAAATTACAAGAAGTGACTTGCGCACTTGGCACTAATTCTGTAATGAAACTTTGCATAGGAACTACAGCTTGTGCACTATCTAACTTATATAAACCATCTTTCAAAAAAGTAGTTGTAACGCCTTCGATAAAAATTTGTCCGTTCAACTTCAATTAATTATTCACTAATTTCATGTTTCTTTTAAAATGAATTTTATCACGAAAGTCAGGTTAATATGAATCTATGATAGTATTCTTTTTCGATGTTTCCGCTACTAAAGCATAGCCATATGAGGCATAATTAGCTTGTCTTGCAAAAGCTAAATTCTCTGAAGTAAGTTCTACGAATAATGGCTTATCATCTGGGTAAATACGAGTAATGCAATGGTTGAATCCGGTGCTAGGAAAGTGGCGCGAGATTTCTGCTTGTTGATCCATATTTACTAAACAAAAGTGACCATCAATGCCAGCTTCTTTGCATATTGTTAAATACAAGGCTGATAAATCTTTGCAATCGCCTAATTTATCTTCAATTACTTTCATAGGTAACTGAGGTACATAGTTGTCTTGTCTGAAACCTTGTGAACTATAATTGATATTTTTAACAATCCATTTATATAATAGTTCTGCCCTCATGTATTGACTTGCCTCCGTTTGCCAACTATTTTTTTTCCAAGGCTTTAATTGTATCTGAAGTTTGTAAAGTGGGTGATGCAATATCAATATAACATTGTGCATTCTCATCCCAGGATTCGAAATTGTTTAATGAAAGAAATGATAAGTTGAAAATGAGTTTGCTAGTATATAATTAGCTATTCACATGAAGTGGATTTTTAGCTCGCACTTCATATAAATTAAATTCGTCATCATATTTTTTTTAAGTGAGCGTAAGCACATTACCCTCGGAATGAAGCTCGGGTTTTATCCCTATCTTTTTAGCAATAAGATTATCTTCTTCTAAAAATACAGTTGGTTCATTGTTATAAACACTCAGCTCGAGGTTATATCGATTACTGATATACTCAAAATTTGAACTTCCTTCTATCTCTACTTTTAAGCCAATTATATCGCCGATTTTCAAATCGGTAAGTACAGATGAACCATAACCAAATTCGGGGAAAATCACTTTGCCATCTTCTTTAAATATCATTAAGTCATTTCCGAAATTTGAAAATTCTTTAAATTCATTTATACCTGCTTCATTTAGTATTTTATAAAAGTAAAAATATTTTGAGGCCACTAATCCACCTACATAGACCACATTGCATGATTTTTTAAGTAAGGTAATATAATTCTTTTCTGATAATGTTGAAGGGACTTCTATAGAACGTACTTTTTTTGTTTTGAACATCTCTTTCAATGTTTCTGGTATCAAAAGCTCAATTTCTATTTTTTTACCTTGTATGCTTTTGATTTTTTTTATCAAACTATAATCGTGCGGATAGAAATACAAAGACTTTGTGTAATATTCAATAGCCTTAGATTTATTTTCCTTTTCTTTCATTAAATCGCCGTATCGCTCCCAGGCAGTTGCTGAATAAGGTTTCTTTTCCAAGCGATTTGGCACTAATTTTTCTGCTTCATTATTATCTTTAATTGAAAAGGTATTTATTAAAAAGTGATGCGTATTTTTTATCACTATTATTATTGAATTATCAAAAAATTGATGTCAAAATATTTTTTTATACCAAATCAGGTTACTTATTTTTCTTCCATTAGATTATCTATAAATAAATTCACAAACAATGCCAATGGTATTTTGAATCCATTCAAATATTCAATTTCATAGTATTTTACACCTTTTTTTAATTGGTTATTCCGAGTGAAATAACTGCTATCTATCGACTAATCATACTCATCTTTTTTGTTGTAAAAACCATATATATCAAATGATTTAGGTTTAACTATATAAATTGCAAGGAGTTGTAAGCTGCTCTCGAGTTTTTCAAGATTGTATTTTAGAAAAGAATTGTTTCTTGATTCAATTCTTTTCGTGAAGCATACATAATCTTCATGAAGTTATCTTTAACTAAATTTTTTTTCAGCTTCAAGAGACATTTCATAAATCGTTAAGCTCTTTTTATTGGCGATATAATTTTGCCTACCTTTCTTATAGAAAGGTGGTTTCGATATTTTGGAATTTGAGAGTATGAATAAAAATTTCTACACTCGAATCAAGCAATCATATCCTGAAATCATTCGGAATGAACTCAAAATTTGTGCGTTAATTAATATGAATCTGTCCATCAAAGAAATGGCAGGTATATTTTTATCAATCTCAGCTTGGATTAATACTAATGGATTAGGGCATATAGATTCAGTCGTTTCGACATCTCCAGTTCCACATATATGCTATGCCACATCAGATGCGTACATAGGGAACAATGCACTTGAAGTTAGCAATGCATATAATTTTGATGCATCGCAACCTATTCCTGGTTGTGGTTCAGTAGCTGTGGATTCCGATTTCAGATTTAATATCTATATACCGATTAGTTTTATACCTACTACTTTTAACTTTTATTATAAGTTTAATAGTGTTAGTAATGATACTGCTTCCGCACTTCTGGTGCTCTATGACAGTAATGGTGATGAAGTTGGAAATGCCATGTGGGAAACAAGTATTACGAATAAGAATTATACCTTAGTTTAGATTCCTGTGAATTATACGAGTAACAATTCTCCCAATCATTATAGTATCGCATTTCGTTCTGCCCAAGAAAGTTCATATGTAGGCAGTTGTCTGTGATTGGATGGCGTTTCATTTAATACACCTTTGTCCTTACCTTCTTGGGTAATCCCTTCACAAGCCATTCTTCATCCTAATCCTGCCCAGCAGTTTATATGTTTAAATTCAGAGGGAGATGCATGGATTAGTATTTACTAGTTGAATGGCAAATTGCTCAAACAAGAGATGTTTAAGCAGAAGCTAGATGTGAGCGAACTGCCAACAGGAATCTATCGATTAAAATTTTACCAAGGAGGCATCAACTATGTTGGTAAATTTATGAAAGAATAGGGTGAGTCCACTTTCATATTTTTCTGGTAATTTATGCATACATGATTTTGATAAGCTCAGAGCTTTGCACTTACTTTGTCATTTACAAAACGAAATAATTAGAAACTCATTTGTATGGCAAAGAAAATAGATATTGAATTCAATAAGAATGAAGATGGAATGAAATTGGCAGTAAGCGAAATGAAACGTCGCTTTGCCATTATTGAGAAAGGCGGCGGTGAAAAAGCACTTGCTAAACAGCATGAGAAAGGTAAATTATCACCACGTGAACGTATTGAATATTTAATCGACAAAGATTCAACTTTTGTTGAAATGATGGCTTTTGCAGGTTATGAAATGTACAAAGAGCATGGCGGATGTCCTGCGGGTGGTACTGTATCAGGCATTGGTTATGTCAGTGGCAGGCAATGTGTAATTGTTGCCAATGATCAAACTGTAAAAGCAGGCGCATGGTTTCCGATCACAGGGAAGAAAAATTTGCGTATGCAAGAAATGGCGATGGAGAATAGGCTTCCTGTTATTTATTTAGTTGATAGTGCTGGTGTTTATTTACCCATGCAAGATGAAATTTTTCCCGACAAGGAGCACTTCGGTAGAATGTTTCGAAACAATGCACGCATGAGTGGAATGGGCATTACGCAAATAGCTGCGGTTATGGGAAGTTGTGTGGCGGGTGGAGCTTATTTGCCAATTATGAGCGATGAAACTTTAATGGTAGAAGAGAATGGATCAATATTTTTAGCAGGACCTTATTTGGCAAAAGCCGCTATTGGCGAAGATGTAGATATTCAAACATTAGGTGGCGCTATCACGCATACTGAAATTAGTGGTATAGCTGATTACAAATTTAAAACCGAGAAAGAATGTCTTGATCAAGTAAAGCGTATCATTGATAAATTAGGTGCACCACAGAATGCGGGTTTTGATAGAGCTACACCCAGCATGCCAGCTAAAGATATAAATGGCATTTATGGCATTGTGTCTGCTGAAAATAACAAGCAGTTCGACATCGTTGAATTGATAGAGCATTTGGTTGATAATTCAGAATTTGATCAGTTTAAAAAAGATTATGGTAAAACCATCGTTTGCGGTTACGCACGTGTCGATGGCTGGGCAGTTGGTATAGTAGCCAATCAGCGTAAAATTGTAAAGAGTGGTAAAAATGAAATGCAATTAGGGGGAGTTGTGTACAATGATAGTGCAGATAAAGCAGCTCGATTTATTATGAACTGCAATCAGAAAAAGATTCCCTTGGTTTTTTTGCAAGATGTAACAGGCTTTATGGTAGGCAGTAGAAGTGAACATGGCGGTATTATTAAGGATGGAGCTAAATTGGTAAATGCAGTTTCAAATTCTGTAGTTCCTAAAATAACCATAATCATTGGTAATAGCTATGGAGCTGGTAATTATGCGATGTGTGGTAAAGCTTACGACCCTCGATTTATTTATACATGGCCCAATGGCAAAATAGCAGTTATGGGTGGTGAGCAAGCTGCTAAAGTATTGCTGCAAATACAAGTTGCAGCTTTAAAATCTAAAGGTGAAACCATCACCCCTGAAGATGAGCAAGCGATGCTCGCAAAAATTATCGATAAATATGCTGAGCAAACTACGTCCTATTATGCAGCAGCGCGCCTATGGGTGGATGCTATTATCGATCCTATCGAAACACGCACTGTAATATCTGAAGGTATCAAGGCTGCCAATCATGCCCCTATTGAGAAGGAAATGAATGTGGGTGTGTTTCAAGTTTAGATTTGTGTGTTAATGTAGTTATGTATCCGCTTTAGTAATACCTATGTGATTTGCAAATTCGAACAATCTACTCGTTGAATAGAAAATTTGTGATTTCAAATCTTATACCGATAGAAATTACTTGGCGTATATGCCGATCGAAAGCCAGCTAGCGCGGATTTGGAGCATTGGAGTTGTGCGTAAGCCAATCCGTGTTCATTGAAAATTGAGTATTCGTGTTGTAAATATTTTTATAAAAGTCTTATTTTCGAACACTCTAATTATCTGCTAAATGAGTGTCAAGTATAAGTTTAAAAATCCTGTTGGTATTTACCCAGCTAGCACGGGAATGAGGGGCAGGTAATGTGTATTAGCTTCTTGTGCTTCATCTTTGAAGAAACATGCTTAGCATTGTGAAAGCACAAGTTGGCAATCGCAGAAAGGCAACGCGCCAAATCCGCGCCAGCTGGGATTACTTATTCTACTTTGAACGCTGAATTTTCGAGTGAGTATAATAGTCTCTCTTATTCTATATTAGACTGACATGGTAAAATACTTCTAAAAGGCCATTTACATGTTAGCAATATTTCGATGGATGTTTCACACCTATCTAATGGTTATTATATTGTAAGAATGAATAGTAAAAATGAGGCTTTACAATTCTTGAAACGTAGCTATCCCATAAAAAAACCTCCACTATAGGAGGCTTTTTTTATATATTTTGGAATTGGAAATTAAACTTTTTCTACTTGCATAAAGCTCAACTCAACTGGAGTAGCTCTGCCAAATATTTTCACAACTACTTTCAATTTCTTCTTCTCATCATTTACTTCTTCAATCGTTCCGTTAAAGTCGTTGAAAGCACCGTCAATAATTTTCACAGTTTCGCCGATAATGTATGGTTCCGACATGGAAACATCTGAGTCAGACATTTCATCCATTTTGCCAAACATTTTGTTTACTTCACTCTTGCGCAAAGCATCTGGATGATCTTTACCTAAAAAATTAATAACACCACTTACAGCTTTAATAGCAACTATCATATCATCACTCAAACGATTGGTAGTAGCCTCTAAAAGCAAATAACCTGAGAATAATATTTTCTCGCGCATTACCTTTTTACCGCCAACTACCTTAAAGACCTTTTCAACAGGGCATAATATTTGGGTAATCGTTCCTCCCCAACCCGAACGACGGATTTCAATATCCAAATAGTCTTTAATCTTACGCTCTTTTCCACTCAAAACACGCAATACAAACCACTTGGTTTCTTTGTCTTTTATTTCCACTTCATTCACTGCTTCCATCGCTTCCATGCTTATTTAAAAAATCCGTAAAAACTTTCAAATGTAAATTGTGAGGCACTATCCATTAGCAACATCAATAAGGTAAGAATAATAATTCCTGCCAATGTAATCAATGTTGATTGTTGTAATGCAGACCACGTTGGCCAAGTAACCTTGTGAATCAATTCATCAAATGCTTGTTCAAAATAATTAACTATTTTACTCATGTTTTATTTTTTGTGAACGCAATATACACGTTCGTTTGTTTTTATCCTATTGGATTTCTTTTTAGGAAATCATAACCACAACACGAATACATGCTGTTTGGGAAGCTTAAAATTATTAATTGTCAATTTTCTTTTATAAAATTACCTATATAAAGAACTGTTTTGTTGCACGGGCACTAAGATTCGAACTCAGATCAAAGGTTTTGGAGACCCGTATGCTACCATTGCACCATGCCCGTAAAAACCAATTAGCTAATTAGCAAGTTTGCCAATTAGCTAATGGAAGTTTATTTCAAAGAATATTATTAATTATTTCTTATTTAATGATTTCAGTTACTTGACCCGCACCTACTGTACGACCACCTTCACGAATTGAGAATTTCAAACCTTTCTCCATCGCAATAGGTCCAATCAATTTAACTGTGATACTTACATTATCACCAGGCATAACCATTTCTGTACCTGCTGGTAAAGCAACTTCACCTGTGATATCTGTAGTTCGGAAGTAGAACTGAGGACGATATTTTTGGAAGAATGGTGTGTGACGACCTCCCTCTTCTTTTGATAAAACATAAACTTCAGCTTTGAATTCTGTATGCGGTGTAATAGAACCTGGTTTGCAAATTACCATACCACGACGGATATCGTTCTTCTCAATACCACGTAACAATAAACCTGCATTATCTCCAGCTTCACCTTCGTCTAATAATTTACGGAACATCTCAACACCTGTACAAGTTGATTTTAAAGGCTCTTCATTGAAACCAACGATTTCAACGTTTTCACCAACTTTGATACGTCCTCTCTCGATACGACCTGTAGCAACTGTACCACGACCTGTAATAGAAAATACGTCCTCAACTGACATCAAGAAATCTTGATCAACTGGACGCGGAGGTAAAGGAATATAATCGTCAACAGCTTGCATTAATTCTGTAACTTTTGCAGTCCATTGTGCTTCACCAGCTAAAGCACCAGTAGCAGAACCTTGGATGATAGGTGTATTGTCACCATCAAAACCATATGAACTTAATAAATCACGAATTTCCATTTCTACCAACTCCAATAATTCTGGATCTGGAACGATATCAACTTTATTCATGAATACAACCATTTTAGGAACACCTACTTGACGTGCCAAAAGGATATGCTCACGAGTTTGTGGCATAGGACCATCTGTAGAAGCAACTACTAATATCGCACCATCCATTTGTGCAGCACCAGTAATCATATTTTTAACGTAATCGGCGTGACCTGGACAGTCAACGTGTGCATAGTGACGTGTAGCAGTTTCGTACTCAACGTGTGCTGTATTGATGGTAATACCACGCTCTTTTTCTTCCGGCGCTCCATCAATATCATCATAGTTTTTCTTTTCAGCCAAACCGATTTTTGATAATACGTCTGTAATTGCAGCGGTTAAGGTTGTTTTACCATGATCAACGTGACCAATGGTACCAATGTTTACGTGGGGTTTAACCCTTTTGAAGGTCTCTTTTGCCATCTTATTTAGTTTTTAAAAGTTTAAATTTTGTTTTAACGGAACGCAAAAGTAGTTTTTACTTTCGAATAAACAAAAATATTTTTCAAAGTTCAACCTCTTTTTTGTAAGAAATGTACTACATGTCACCCCTTATTTATTAAGGTCATCAGCTGAATTGCTATTTTCATCGTTCCTTGCGTCGCACCCTTGGACTGAATTGCTTTTTTTATCAAACCTAACCACAAATATTTCGTATGTATACCATAAATTAATATATGTATGAAACATTTTTTTTAATTTACTTTACCTTCATGTTATGCCAAAATATTCAAGAGGTTGTTCTAGCACTCGAAAAAATTGTAGCTGAGTCTATTCTCAACCACAATCCAACTGGTTTTTTCGCCGTCCTTTATTGGAAGGTTACAAAGCGTGTTGAATCGGGTATTTTACAAAACGAATTTGATAACAATGAACTCATGGAACGTCTCGATGTAATTTTCGCGAATCGATATCTTGAAGCTTACCATTTGTATAAGCGAGATTTACCTTCCGCTCTCAGTTGGAAAGTGGCTTTTGATGCTTGTGAATACAATCAATCCATTAGTTTACAACATTTAATAGCGGGTATCAACGCACATATCAACCTCGATTTAGGTATAGCTGCTGTTGAGACTGTTGAAGCTCGACCTTTAGAAATATTGCATGAGAACTTTTTTCAAATTAATGCGGTACTCGCAAATATGATTGATGAAGTGAAAGCGGATTTAGCTCGCATGTCAATGGCATATCGATGGTTATTTCCGTTGGTAAAAAATTTTGATGAAAAGCTCATGCAATTTAGTATCGAAATAGCACGTGATTCTGCTTGGCAATTCGCTAACAAGTTATACAACGCTTCAAATGATGCGTCGTTGATTCATATTCGTGACAAGGAGATTTCAAAATTAGGTCTCACGATTTTTAATCCTAGTTGGCGATTGCGAACTGTTTTGAAAACAATACGAATGTTTATCTTCAAGCAAGTAGGCGAACAAATTATCTTACTCAAAGGAAATCATTGATTTGGAATTTTATGTAAAGGTTAAGATTTCTGAGTTTGATGCGGAAAGTCGATAATCAAATTTTTATCGAGATTCGAAATTTTCTCATTTGGAATTTGTCATTTTGGTTCCCATAACCATTTATATTTGCCGAATGAACAAAACAGACTTACTTAAGTCAAAGCAAGCAGAAGCAAAGCTAGGTGGTGGACATCACCGAATTGAATCTCAACATAAAAAAGGTAAACTAACAGCACGTGAACGCTTACTTTTTTTACTTGATGAAAACTCATTTGAAGAAATAGGCATGTTGGTTACACACCGAAGCACTGATTTTGGTATGGAGAATGAAATCTACCTTGGTGATGGTGTTGTAACAGGTTATGGTACGATACACGGAAGATTGGTTTATGTTTTTTCGCAAGACTTTACCGTATTTGGTGGTAGTTTGAGTGAAACACATGCTGAAAAAATTTGCAAAGTAATGGATCTTGCCATGGAGAATGGAGCACCTATAATTGGTTTAAACGATTCTGGCGGCGCGCGTATTCAAGAAGGTGTAGTTTCGTTAGGTGGTTATGCCGATATCTTCTATAGGAATACAAAAGCATCAGGCGTAATTCCTCAGCTCTCGGCCATTATGGGGCCTTGTGCGGGCGGCGCAGTTTATAGTCCAGCTATCACAGATTTTATCTTGATGGTAGAAGAGTCGAGTTACATGTTTGTAACAGGTCCTAATGTGGTAAAAACTGTAACACATGAAGAAGTCACGAGCGAAGATTTAGGAGGAGCGATTGCTCATGCTACAAAAAGCGGAGTTACACATTTTGCGTTGGCTAATGAAATAGAGTGTATCAATCATATTAAAAAACTATTGAGTTACATGCCTCAAAATTGTGAGGATGAAGCACCAGTTTATCCTTATGAAATGAAGGATGAAACGCGAGCTAGATTGAACTCGATGATACCAGAGAATTCGCATGTGCCTTATGATATGAAAGAGGTGATTGAAGAAATTTGTGATGTTCACTCATTTTTAGAGGTTCATAAAGAGTATGCAGAAAATATTGTGGTTGGTTTTGCACGTATCGCTGGAAGGAGCATTGGTGTGGTTGCAAATCAACCTGCTTCATTGGCGGGTGTACTCGATAATAATTCGAGTAAGAAAGGCGCAAGGTTTGTCCGTTTTTGTGATGCGTTTAATATTCCCTTATTAGTGCTAGTAGATGTGCCAGGTTTTTTACCAGGAACTGATCAAGAATGGAATGGGATAATCACAAATGGGGCTAAACTTCTTTACGCATTTTGCGAGGCTACAGTGCCTAAGATAACAGTGATTACCCGCAAAGCTTATGGTGGTGCTTATGATGTGATGAATTCTAAACATATAGGAGCTGATTTAAATTTTGCATACCCGAATGCTGAGATTGCCGTAATGGGTGCGAAAGGTGCTGCTGAAATTATTTTCAAACGTGAAATAGAATCGGCGGATGATAAACATGCTAAGTTGGATGAAAAAGTAGCTGAGTATGCCGATAAATTTGCGAATCCTTATGGTGCAGCAGCACGTGGTTTTATCGATGAAGTAATTATACCTTGTGATACTCGTATAAAACTCATAAAGGGTTTCAAAATGCTTGAAAATAAAGTAGCTAGTATGCCACGCAAGAAGCATGGCAATATTCCTATGTAATGGAAAAGTACTTATCAAATACTTATGTTCTTTTCTTATTAAGAAGCCGATTGTTTGTTGCTTTTATTGCATTCTTTTTAAGTTACGAATCACAGTTATTTTTTAATCGTGAGATTTACTCCTTGCCTTTTTTTGCATTCATTTTTTTCGCGACTTTAGCGGTGTATAATTTATATTATTTTAAAACAAAGGAATTTCAATATACGCCCGATTTTACTTTTGTTTCGGTTTCATTTTCAATCATTAGTTTGGGATATTGTTACCAAGAGTTAGATCCAATCGTACTGGTTATTTGCATTACTTTGTCCTTGTTATATGTTGCGCCTATTTTTTTTAATATTAAACTTCCAGTTTGGTTTCGATATGTGAAGCTTCTAAGTGTAATTATTGTTTGGACCTTAGCCACAACACTCTTACACTGTGACAAAGAATTTTATGAGAGTCGAATCTTACAAATCGTCGGTATCACTTTTCGATTTTTACTTGTAACTTGGGTATGTTTGATTTTTTTTATTAAAGATGAGAGTAATCAACTCATTGCCGGTAAATTACTTATCCTTACAGAAGCTCTTACTTATGTTTTGTTCATTTTTCCATTCTTATTTGCATGGCAAAATCATATAGGTATTGGTTTATGTATATTATTTAATTGTGTGTTAGCATTTTTAGTATTTAAATATATCAAGAACCAGAAGCTAAGCAATGACTGGCATTTATTATATGTAGACGGTGTGTTGTTGGTGCAAGGGGTATTGGCT
>JBIIJE010000062.1:0-14683 GCA_044234005.1 Chitinophagaceae bacterium
ATGCAGAAATAGGCGGGTGTGAGCATACCAGATGAATTCGTATCGGTCGATTCTAGCGTATAGGTCAAACTATCGCACTGCCCTAAGATACTCAAGTCGAACTTACGCCAAGCCGTAACAATATAATCGTTTGCATTATTGTTGTCTCGATAATCTGCTAAATAAAACATGGCAGTATCTTGCTTAGGTATTCCATTCAACCAACCTATCATTTTTAAACGAAAGTAATCTGGATCATTACCAGTGGTTCCACCAAACTTTTTAGCGACACCATCACCATTTTGCATGCTGCGATAAGCAATGGTGGTATTGGTTACATACATCGAAACTAACTTTCTATTATTCGGTATTTTAATGTGATTAAATTGCGGAGAAAAGCTTTGATATGCGACTGCATACTGACTCGAATTATATCCACCAGCGGCCGCACTTGCGATTTCATTCGCAGCGTATGACGTACTTGTTGAATCCTGCTTGTTAGAATAAGCCCAACCACTCCAATAGCTGTAACTTCCTGCTGAATCCCAAGAGTAAGAATTAGGAAAAGTACAACCACCAGAAGTAAAAAAGGAATCTTTTGATACCATGCCACCTACCCCATTCCACCAGTTTTGGGGTGGCATAAGAGGTAGATCCTCGAAAGTAACAGTTTGAGATTGCGCTGCTAAGGAAGCTGCGAAAATTAAAAAATTTGTAAAAATTTTTCTCATAAAAAATAAAAAATTCATTTATGGGAATAGAAAATAATAAATACGAAAAGTGTATTCGTACATACCGCAAGCTTTATTCCCGAAGCATGCTATAAATCGAGCTAGGCAGGTCTTCTGACTTGTTCTAGTTTACTTCGCCTTCCCGAAAATTAATTCAGTGGTCATATTGAAGCAAACGAATAAGAACTTACAGCACCGGGTAGTGTCACTGATTTTCACAGTATTCCCTTTTCATTGAATGCAACAGAGGCATTCAAAACCTAATTCAGGTACAAATGTAATATATTTTATTTCACAAAAAGAAAGAGAAAGACTCGGGTATCTGTTTTCAGAATGAGGCAATGAGAACTGTCAAAAATGGCATTTGCTAATTTGTTAATCGGCAACTCTTTACACTTATCGCATTCCCGGTATTTTCATATTATTCATACCTCCCATTTTATTCATCATTTTCATCATGTCTTTCATTTGATCAAATTGTTTCATGAAAGCATTTACTTCCGAGAGTTCTTTACCACTGCCTTTGGCGATGCGTGTTCTTCGACGTTGGTCGATAATATCTGGATCTTTGCGTTCATGTGGCGTCATCGAACCTATCATGGCTTCTATTCCCTTAAAAGCATCATCGCTGATATCAATATCTTTTACCGCCTTTCCGATACCAGGTATCATACCTAACAAATCTTTCAAATTACCCATTCGCTTGATTTGTTCTAACTGGTTTTTAAAATCATCAAAATCAAACTTGTTAGCACGAATTTTCTTTTCAAGTTTCTTGTTTTGTTCCTCATCAAAATTGGCTTGAGCACGCTCTACAAGGGTTGTGATATCACCCATGCCTAAAATACGTTGAGCCATACGCTCAGGGTAAAAAACATCTAGCGTTTCAAGCTTCTCACCCATACTCACAAACTTAATGGGTTTCTTAACCGTGTATTTAATCGTAAGCGCTGCACCACCACGTGTGTCGCCATCTAATTTGGTTAGTACTACACCTGTAAAGTTCAATCTTTCATTAAATGCTTTGGCTGTGTTTACCGCATCCTGACCAGTCATAGCATCTACCACAAACAAAATTTCAGTCGGATTCAGGGCTTGTTTGATGTTACTTACCTCTTGCATCATTTCCTCATCAATAGCTAAACGACCTGCTGTATCAATAATAACTATATTATGACCGTTCTCTTTCGCAAAAGCAACGGCATTTTGTGCTATTTCTACCGCATTCTTATTTTCTAATTCTAAATGAATAGGCACTTTTATTTGTTCAGACAATACGCGCAATTGCTCCATCGCTGCCGGACGATAAACATCAGCTCCAACCAACAAAGGTTTTTTCTTCTTCGTATTTTTCAAATAATTTGCAAGCTTACCTGAAAAGGTCGTTTTACCTGAACCTTGTAAACCAGCGATCAATATGATGGTAGGATTATCATCAATTTTTAGTTCTTCTTCTACTCCGCCCATCAATTCAACTAACTCATCTTTGACAATTTTAATCATCAATTGCCCAGGCGTGATGGACGTTAGTACGTTTTCACCGATGGCTTTAACTTTCACCTTATCGGTAAATTCCTTTGCAATAGCAAAGTTCACATCAGCATCAACTAGAGCTCGTCTAATCTCCTTAACAGTTGTGGCAACATTAATTTCAGAAATTTTCCCTTCGCCTTTAAGCATTTTAAAGGCTCCTTCTAGCCGATCTGACAAACTATTAAACATAATACGGTATTATTTTTTGGATTGCAAAAGTAATATCAATTGTACATTTAAAACAAATCAACTCATGTTTAAGTATAATTTTAGCTTTCCAATCTAAATATCAAGCCAGACTCACCGATTTCGAATCAAATAAGTTAAATCAAGACTAAGCGCTAAACTTGCCGAAATATTGCACAAGTTTCGATAATATTGTAGAAATTAAATATCATAAACATGCGTTATTGGAGTTTAGTTATCGGTATTGTGATGCTTACAAATAATCTGTTTGGCCAAAGTAATTTGAAGCAAAATACTATCATTATGAACAAATTATTAGGAGATTTTACACCCAGTCAAGTTGCAAATATCAATCTTATAGAATCTTCGGGTTTGGTAACCCAAGTTTCAAGCACACTGGAACAAAGATATAATTTGAATGAAATGAGTCAGATAGATGTCATTTCAAAGGACAAAGGCTTTTTGGTGAATTTGCTTTGCTCAGATTCAGGTAAATGCGTAAGCTTAGTTAGAGATAACGGGAAAACTGTCAACTTAACAACTAGCAGTTATTATTTCACCTTAGATGCAGCTGCTAATACTTTTGCCGAAAGTGCCTTGCAATTAATACAACATTATCGAGGAGAAAATAATTGCCAACTCAATTTGTTTACGAATGCTGCAGGTAAAACGAATCGTTTAAAAATTGATCCAAAGAAAATTGCAGAAAATAAAAAGACAAATAACGAAGACAAGCAAGATGGAGATGATGCTGTTGATTTGACGAAACAAAAACATTTAGCAATAGACGCAGACGAAGGTTCAAATGAACAAGAACACGAAGCGCGTGATATGAGCACCTCCCGATTTGATGAAGAAATAGAAAAAGTAAAACAAGAAAGAAAAGCAAAAATGCCAGCCAAAGAAAAAGAAGAACCTAGCGATAGTGATGATGAAGAAGATAAAAAAGTAAGTAAGCGAAAAAATAAAGGTGACGAAGCTTCAGATATACCGAAACCAGCCAGCAAAAGGAAAGAAAAAGAGGAGGAACCCATTGCAGAAGGAGATGAGGGTGAAAGCAATAACAAGGTTTTTTGCAATCAAATTCTCAAGATAATTGAAGCACAAAATACACAATTCAAAACCATTGAAGGGAAAGTAACAAATACAGAAAAAAAAATCAATGAAAGCACTTTAAAATTAAAAGGAGCAAAACGAAACTATTTAAGCTTTGCTAAAAACAAAAGAACTTTTATTGCTGAATATCGAGTTTCAAGCGAATTAGATCTTATGAATATTGAATATGATAAATTGCAAACACAACTTGAAAACTGCCTCCCCGGTAATTGGGACGACATAGATCATGCCGAAGATGATGAATACGCAAATATTCAAGAACAAGTAAGAGACTTTGAATATAAAAGTCAGAATCCAAACATAGCAGTTAGCTTTCGAATTATTATGTTTTTCGACGGCAAAAAATATATTCTCTTTATGAGAGCTGAGTAAATAAAAATTATTACACATTTTCAAACACACGACCCTTAAATAAACTTTTCATTTCATGAATTTTAAAAAAACTTTCGCTTTAGCCTCCTTCATTTTAGTAAGCTATGCCCCAATTTTACAAGCTCAAATAATAATGCCACCAGCAATTTCAACAAAAAAAGACAATACGAAAGATTCTTATTTTGGTAAAGAAATTTTAGACCCGTATCGCTGGCTCGAGGATGACAACTCCAATGAAACAAAAGAATGGGTTGCCTTACAAAATCAAAACACAGAAGCTTACTTAAAACAAATTCCACTTCGAGACCATGTGTCAAAACAATTGACAAGGTTATGGAACTATGAAAAAATTGGACTTCCTACCAAAGAAGGCGAATACTATTCATTTTATAAAAATGATGGTTTGCAAAATCAAAGTGTACTCTATATCCAGAAAGGATTGGAAGGTGAAGCCAAAGAATTTCTGAATCCGAATACAATGAATAAAGAAGGAACAACATCTCTAAATAGTGTCTCCTTTTCAAAGAAACAAAAATATTGCGCATATTCAATCAGTAAAGCTGGCAGCGATTGGCAAGATATTTATGTAATGGATGTAGCAACGCAAAAGCAATTAGATGACGAAATCAACTTTTCAAAATTTTCAGGTATATCGTGGCGCGGCGATGAAGGATTTTATTACAGCGGATATGACAAGCCCAATGAAGCTAATAAATTTTCGGAAGCGACAGAATTTCAGAAAATATTTTTTCATAAGATAGGCACACCTCAAAGCAATGACGAATTAATTTATGAAGATGAAAAACACCCTCAGCGATACAAAAGTGCTTACTTAACTGAAGACGAGCGATTCCTTATTTTGTCTTTATCGGAAGGCACTGATGGTAGCGAAATACACTATTGGGATATGAAAGATAAATACCAAACTTCCTTTCAGCTGCTCTGTGAAGGTTTTAAGTACAATTATGAAGTAGTCGATAATATTGGCGATAAGTTAATCGTAAATACAAATTATAATGCCCCAAATTACAAACTTGTATTAATCGATACAAAGAATAATGGAACCAATAATTGGAAAAATTTTGTTGCCGAAAAAGATATAAAGCTGGATGGTGTTACACATGTTGGAAAGCGATTTTTTTGTAGTTATTTGATGAATGCTACTTCTCGAATTGATATGTATTCATTAGAAGGGAAATTTATTTCTACTATCAAACTACCAGGCTTAGGCACAGCAAGCGGATTTGATGGAGGCGCTACTGATGATCACACTTTCTTTAGTTATACATCATTTAACCAACCAAGTAGTGTTTATAAATTTGATTTAAAAACAAATACATCTAAATTGTACAAGCAACCAAAATTATCGATTCCGCTCGCAGAAACAGTTGTAGAACAAATTTGGTTTACAAGCAAAGATGGTACCCAGGTGCCCATGTTTGCGTATCATAGAAAAGATATAAATTTAAACGAAGGAAATCTACCTGTGTTTCTCTACGGTTATGGCGGATTTAATATTTCACTTACTCCAAGCTTTAGTGTACCGCTTACCTATTTTGTACAACAAGGTGGTGTATATGTAATGGTTAATTTGCGAGGTGGAAGTGAATTTGGAGAAAAATGGCATGAAGCAGGCATGTTAGGCAAGAAGCAAAACGTATTTGATGATTTCATCGGTGCGGCTGAATATTTAATCCGACAAAAAATTACAAATAGAGATAAAATCGCCATTCACGGAAGAAGTAATGGCGGTTTATTGGTTGGTGCATGCATGACGCAACGTCCCGACTTGTATAAGGTTGCATTACCAGGTGTTGGCGTTTTAGACATGTTGCGCTATCATAAATTTACTGTTGGTTGGGGATGGGCTGTTGAGTACGGAAGTGCTGAGAAGGAGGAGGATTTTAATTATTTAATTAAATACTCGCCATTGCATAATGTAAAAGAAAGCCTAAGTTACCCAGCTACAATGATCACAACAGCGGATCATGACGACAGAGTTGTACCTGCGCATTCTTTTAAATTTGCAGCTACCTTACAAGAAAAAAATAAGTTTAATGGTAATAATCCCATGTTGATTCGAATCGATACACAAGCTGGACATGGGGCAGGTAAATCAACAACAAAACAAATTGACGAATGGACTGATGTTTTATCATTTGTGATGCACCATTTACAAATGACTCATAATCAAGTTCAGAAATAAAATCATATGAAAAAAATAATTCTAATACTTGGCATTCTTGCAGCCAATTGCTTGTATGCGCAAGATATAGAATATGCCAAAAGCATGGTTGATAAATTGTGTTCGAATGAAATGCAAGGCAGGGGTTATGTAAATAATGGAGTAAACAAAGCTGCTATTTTTTTAGAACAAGAGTTTAAAAATTTAAAATTAAAACCAATCAATAAGTCGTTCACACAGATTTATGGCTTTGACGTAAATACGCATCCAACATTGATAAAATGTCAAATAGATGAAAAAGCTTATCGAGTAGGTTACGAATTTATTGTGAATGCAGCTTGCCCGAGTATTACCGGTAAGTTCAATCTCATCCATTTCAATTGGAAAGACAGTGCGGATAAGTTGTTGCTCATGAATAAAATACAAAAAGGTTTCAAAGCCAACGAAGCCTTGGTTTTAAGATACGGCAATGAGCGTTCGACACATATTTTAGACAGTTTTGAAAAGTATCAGACCCAACCAGGTTTCGTTGTATTTACCGAAGAAAAAAAAATAACACATACCATAGCTCGTGAAGTAAATAAAATAGCTTCGATTACGATATTCGATAGTTTAATTCAAAATAAGGAAAGTCTGCTCATCGAGTTAAAAAATGAATTTGTGGATGTGTTCAAATGCAAAAATATAATGGGTATGGTCAAGGGCAAAAGCAAAGATTCTTTTATTGTATATACCGCCCATTACGACCACTTAGGCATGCAAGCAGAAGCCATGTTTCCTGGCGCAAGCGATAATGCAAGCGGTGTTTCGATGATATTATCATTAGCGAAATATTATGCAAAAAACAAACCAAATTATGACACCTACTTTTTATTATTTAGTGGTGAAGAAGCGGGTTTACTAGGCTCGCATTACTTTGTAGATTACCCAACCTTCAGTTTATCAAGAATTAAATTTCTTATGAATATCGACATTATGGGGAATGCTGAAAATGGAATCATGATAGTAAATGGAGAAGCGAACAAACAGAAGTATGACTTGATGAGCAGTATAAATAATCAAAAGAAATATGTCCCCGAAGTAAAAATAAGAGGCAAGGCAGCTAATAGCGATCATTACTTTTTTTCCGAAAAAGGCGTGCCTGCTATTTTCATCTACTCCCTGGGTGGGCAGGGTTATTACCATGATGTGCAAGACCGAGCTGAAAATTTGCTTTATACAAATTATGAAAATGTATTTAGGTTGATTCGTGATTTTACAGATCAGCTTTAATAGGTAAATGTATGTTTAAACAAATTACACGTACGGTTTGGTTCATTTCCTTAATAAGTTTATTTAATGATTGTAGCAGTGAAATGCTCTACCCTATTTTTCCGCTTTATTTGGCGCAAATTGGTTACGGCACGGTGTTCATAGGTTTCATGGAAGGTGTTGCAGAATGTGTAGCAGGGCTTACAAAAATTTACACGGGTAGTTTGTCCGACAAATTCCAAAAGCGTTTGCCATTTATTCAAGTAGGTTACGCTTTAAGTATATTATCAAAACCAATCATAGGTTTATTACAATATGCCTTCCCAATTTTATTGAGTCGAACATCAGATAGAATAGGAAAAGGTATTCGTTCAGGTGCGCGTGATGCCATGCTTGGAGATGAGAGCACCTATGAAAATAGAGCCGAGGTATTTGGGTTTCACAGGTCTATGGATACAATTGGTGCGATAATAGGGCCATTAATCGCGATGCTTTATTTGCATTTTCACCCGGATGATTACAAAACCATATTTTTGATAACGATAGTACCCGGTATTTTTGCGTTAGTAATTACATTTTTATTGAAAGATAAAAAAATGGAATCCACACAAGTTAAGACTTCCTACACTGGGTTTTCACATTTCACTTACCTAAAAAGGGCGCCCAAAGCTTATATTATTTTCTTGATACCCTTGCTTATTTTTTCATTGATCAATAGCAGTGATATGTTTCTTTTATTACGAGCTAAGGAAATTGGCTTTAGCACTGATAAAACAATTTTTCTTTATTTACTTTTCAATATAGCTTTTGCACTATTTGCCTACCCCATCGGAAAATTGGCTGATAAATTTGGCAGAATGAGGATGCTTAAATTTGGGCTTTGTTTGTATGCAATTGCTTACTTTATTTTTGCTAGTGCCGATACTTACTGGGCTATTGTAGTTGGATTTATTTTATATGGTTTGTATTACGCGTTTACACAAGGTATCATAAAAACCATTTTTATCTCTTTGGTTCCAGCCAATGAGAAAGCAAGTGCTATTGGCTTGTATGAGGGTATTAATAGTTTTGGGTTATTGTTCGCCAGTTTTTTTGCAGGTATCATTTGGAATTGGCAAGGTTCTAATTTTTTGTTTTTTACTACTGCGAGTATCTGCTTTCTGATTGTCTTATGTATGCAGATATTGAATAAAAAATTTAGTATAAAAAAATAAAGCCTTCAGTTACGAAGACTTTATTTTCATTGAGGGGACCCCGATGGGTCTCGAACCCACGACCCTCAGAACCACAATCTGATGCTCTAACCAACTGAGCTACGAGGTCCATAAAGGGCAGCAAATATAGAACAAAAAATCAATTTCCCTTCCCATAAATAAATTGTTGTGAGAATTGTCGGCTATAATAAAAATTTGAACCTAGATTATCTCTCACCTGCTAGAATGCTATTCCATCCTTTCAACAGCAAGACCAAAATTTTAAGTTTGTTAGACCTTCATCAAACCCCAGCTTTCTAAGACTTCCATTTCTTGTGCATCATTTAATTGATAAGTATCATAATGACCTGCTATTTTCTTTTGTCGATAAGCTTCGTATAAAGTAATCGCACAAGCTACCGAAATGTTTAAAGATGAAATCATACCGACTTGGGGTATAACAAAATTGGCATCACAATATGCTAAAGACTGTGGTGTGATACCTTTTCTTTCATTTCCAAAAACAAAGGCAATCGATTCTGTTAAGTTTAATTCATATAAATTCAGTGCATTCTTACTTAAATGTGTCGAATAAATATTTTTGTACCTAGCACGTAAATGTTTAAAACATTCATCTACATCTTGAAATTGATTCACTTTAACCCACTTATTTGCACTTGCGCTCGTTTGCTCATCGAAATATTTATATTTATGAGATTGGGTGTTTAAGACATAGATTTCATTGATACCAACCGCATCACAAGTTCGCATTACGGCCGCGATATTATGAGGATCACCTACATTTTCTATGACAATTGTAATTTTCGCTTGTCGCTTTGCCAAGACACACGATACCTTCTCATTCCTTTCTGCACTTAAAGGTGTGCCTAACTTATTCTTTAAATTCATGTTACAAAACTAATTATTGAATTAAAACAAAATCAAATTTTTGACAATTGGAATTATTCTAATTAAAAAATATTTTGCTATTTTATATTTGTAGCGTAATGTTGCAATGGAAATGTCATCGCGAGAACTTTGATTTTCACAAATCTCCTGATTTTTCTTCCCAAAAATTTTATTTACAAATTTATTTTCATTTAAATTCTTTCGTTATTAAACGAACCTCTTTTCAAATATGAGTTTTGATATTTTACAACTGAACGATATGATTGTTCCGGAATTAGCTGATATAGCAAAAAAATTAAAGGTAAATGAACCAAATACAGGCGACAAGCAAGCACTTATTTATCAAATATTAGATGCACAAGCCTTACACGATGCAAAAAATGTTCAGACTACAGAAAATCCTAATGTAAAAATTGCCAAACCGAAAAAAGTTGCCGCAGCCAAAAAAGAGAAGGTGGTCGCACCCCAAAAAGAGGCAAGCGAAGCAATAAAACCTAAGAAAACTGAAAAAGTAGCGATATCGAATAGCTCGATTGAGCCAATTAAACCAAAAGTAAAAAAGGCGACTCCTAAAAAAGATACGAATGCCCCTATCTCTGAAAAAGAAATAGTTATACCTAAAATTGAATCTGTTTCTCAAACTGAATCTTTCCCAAAAGAAATTCAACATAAGACTGCGCCTAAAGAAATTAATCAAACTGAGAAACCAACTCAAAATATCGATCGTGTAATTGCAAAATTAAACGAGCAACATGCCGCTGAAATGGCAGCAAAAGCGCTAGCTAATAGACGTATTGAAGCAGAGGCGCAAAAAGTTAATAAAAGTATTGATGCCGACAGAACGATTGCACCCACTTCAAAATCTGAATCTCAAGCACAAGAAATTTCACCGAACCCTCAACAAAATAATTTTGTACAACCTGAAAAAGAATTTATCCCTAAAAAAATTCCGAAGTTTAATTTAGAGTTTGATGGACAAATTGATACAGAAGGTGTACTTGAACTTATGCCAGATGGATATGGTTTTTTACGCTCTAGTGATTACAACTATCTAACCTCACCCGATGATGTCTATGTTTCACATGCACAAGTTAAAGTTTTTGGATTAAAAACAGGCGATACGGTTACGGGCACAGTTAGACCGCCTAAAGAAGGTGAAAAATATTTTGCACTACTTAAAGTAAATACAATCAATGCGAAGTCGCCAGACGAAATTCGCGACCGTGTACCCTACGATTATTTAACGCCTCTCTTTCCTTATGAAAAATTAAATCTTTGTACCACCCCTAATAATTTTAGTACACGTATTATGGATTTGTTTTGTCCAATTGGGAAAGGTCAACGTGGATTAATTGTGGCTCAACCCAAGACAGGTAAAACCATGCTATTGAAGGAAGTGGCTAATGCTATTGCTGAAAATCATCCTGAGTGTTATTTAATGATAGTACTTGTAGATGAACGTCCTGAGGAAGTTACGGACATGGAAAGAAGCGTAAAAGCTGAAGTAATTTCTTCTACATTTGATGAACCCGCTGAGAAGCACGTAAAAGTTTCTGCTTTAGCATTGCAAAAAGCAAAACGTTTAGTAGAAGTAGGTCATGATGTAGTCATCCTATTAGATAGTATTACACGTTTGGCGCGAGCTCATAATACAACTGCACCTTCATCTGGCAAGGTATTAAGTGGTGGTGTCGAAGCCAACGCAATGCAAAAACCGAAACAATTTTTTGGTGCAGCTCGGAAAATTGAGAATGGTGGTTCTTTAACCATTTTGGCAACAGCTTTAATTGATACTGGAAGTAAAATGGATGAAGTTATTTTTGAAGAATTTAAAGGTACAGGTAATATGGAATTACAGTTAGATCGTCGATTAGCCAATAAGCGTATTTATCCAGCAATTGACATTTTATCTTCATCCACACGTCGCGATGATTTATTATTGGGCAAAGAAGTGATGAACAAATTATACATTTTGCGCAAACATATTGGCGATATGACTCCCGAGGAAACGATGAACTTTATTTTGATGCAAATGCGCTCCACAAAAAGTAATGAAGAATTTTTAGCAACCATGAATAAATAAAATATTTTTTCCTACCTTTCAGTTTTAAAAATTAGGTATGAAGAAATCTCTATTATTATTATTCCTTTGCTCCGTATTTGCATTGTCAAGTTCGGCTTATTATCCGAAAAGAAAAAATACGATTACGTTAGTGAATGTAGGCCCGAATATTCCTAACTACAAATTGATGGTTGTATTTAACGGGGCTACATTTATATCAAGCAACTTATTAAAGCCCACGTTTGCAGATGTTCGTTTCTCGACAGACTCAACATGCCCTGTAACTTTTCTAAACCACTACATTGAACGAATTCAAGCGGGTGTTGGCACTATATGGGTTGATTTGCCTGCTTTGCAAGCTGGTACAAGTAAAATTTACATGTATTTTGGTGATAATAACGCAGTTACGACAAGTAATATCAATAACGTTTTCCCGAATCGCTACATATTAGAAACAGGAACAGTTGATACGCTAGCTGGGATACAAAATTATGATTGGTTCGAAGTGAAAATTGGAGCCACTTTAAGACTTACTCAAAGTGATATATTAACCGTAAACGCAACTCGAATAAAGATTGATGGTGTGGTAGATGGTATCGGTAAAGGATATTCAAAAGGCAGTACTTCGAACTCAAATGGTAATGGACCGGGAGGTGGTACTTTTTCGCCGCTTCCAGCAAATGCGGGAGCCGGTGGTGGTAGCTATGGCGGTGTTGGCGGAACGGGTGGCTTTGATGCAGGCGATAGTCCAGGTGCTGGTGGACCTACTTATGGCACAGCGATTGGACTAGATATAGATTTTGGAAGTGCAGGAGGTTCTTCTTCAAATTTAGCAGGTGGTAACGGTGGTGGAGCTATTCGCCTAAATGCAAAAACATTTTTAAGTGTATCTGGCACTGTAACTATGACGGGTCAAGCAGGTGCAACGCCTATATTAACCTCATCTTTGGGCGGCGGCGGAGGTGCAGGTGGTTGTATCCTTATGCTTTCAGACAATATTGAGATTGCAGCAGGTGCGAATTTATGGGCAATTGGTGGAAATGGTAGCGATTTCTTAGCGACACCACCTAACGATATTAAAGATGGCGGAGGCGGCGGCGGAGGCGGCCGTATTAAATATTTCTATGGTAAGACACTTTCTACGGCTGGCGCATTAGTATTAACGAGCGGCGGTGTTGGTGGCAAAAACGGGAATATAGCCATTGGAGCCAATGGCGCTACTGGAACTGTAAATCAAGTATTAGATAATCCATATGCAAATTATACATCTACTTCCATAATATCTTACATACCATGTTTCCCTTTACCTGTTAATTTTCTTTCTTTCGATGTGAGCAAAACAGACAAAAATCAGGTTTCAATAAATTGGGTAACCGAAAATGAACAGAACGTTTCTCATTATGAAATTGAGCAATCTACAGACGCAGTTAATTTTAGGAAAATTGGAATTATTTCTTCGGTTAATACAACCTCGAAACACGCTTATAAATTTGTAGATGAAAATCCACAAACTGGTGTAAACTACTATCGATTAAAACAACTCGATTTAGATGGTAAATTTAATTATACAGAAATCGAAAGTGCACGAATAGGTCAATTGGAAGAGTTAAATGTGTTTCCAAATCCTGCCACATCTACACTTTCAATATCTATCAATAATTTCAAAAACATTGGTGATTTAAAAATTCTTAATGGACTTGGTCAGTTAGTTAAATCGATGCCAATCAATAATTATCAAGTTGAAATAAATATCCAAGATTTACCAAATGGTATTTATTATGTTTCTTATAACGGGAATAAATCAAAATTCATAAAACAATAAATTGAAACAAACAACAAAACTTAAAGAGGTTGAATTGATTTCAACCTTTTTTTTGACAAGTTTTTTACTTTTAATCGAAAATAAATGAGTATTTATTTGCAAAAAAGTATATATTTGCACCTCAAAATTTTATAATGGCTAATCACAAAGCGACCAAGAAAGATACACGACAAGCAAACGCAAGAAGAGACCGTAATCGTTATCATGGCAAAACTACACGTAATGCAATGAGAGATTTAATGGCGATTACTGTAGATACAGAAGCAAATGATAAATTACCTAAGGTAGTAGCTATGCTTGATAAATTAGCTAAGAAGAATATCATCCATAAAAAGAAAGCATCAAATTTGAAATCGGCATTGGCTAAAAAAGTAAATGCATTAGCTAACCCTGTTGAAAAAGTTGTTGTGAGAAAAGCTGCTAAAAAGGCAACACCGAAGAAAACTTCCAAGAAATAATAAGAATCAATCTTTTTATATAACCTCTGCCCATGCAGAGGTTTTTTTTGCAAGCTAAATCTCGGCTTAAGATTTGCTTTAAGCAATTCCAACCTAGAAAGCCCACGAAGTTTTAATCACGGGTATGTACCACAGAGCAAGATTTGGAAACAAAATCGGGTCTTCCTCGAATCGGCATTCAAAAATCTAAAATTCTTACCTCATTTTGATCTTTGCAATAAAATTAAAATTTCACTTGCTTAACAGATATTGCACAAAAACAAAACCTGGGTTGAAAGCTAGCCAATCGTCTTAAGTCTAGGGTTAATTAGAGTATTTCGAATCCGTTACTTATTCAGCAATTTCTTAATACATTTCGATTATAACTTATTAAATAAAATTAAATAATTGGCATGACTATTGTTAACAGTAACATGTTGTTTTTAAGTATTTTATAAAGGCAATTTTATGCTATTTATAACTTTTTGACAATTAAATGAAATTTGAATACTTGAGTTTGAAAAATAAAATAGATTTGTTTATATGTTCAAGTCATAAAAAATATAACGAATAATTGCACGAGTAACTACTATACCTAGCAAAAGAGATCGTTAAAATTATAGACTGACCTATCATGAATGCATTACTTCTTGATTTTCTTAACAAAACTCATTTGTTTGGATTCTCAAAAACGCCAGATTCATTTGAAAGTAAAATTTCAAAGCTGAAAACATTAACGAGTGAATATACGAGTGTCATTATTACTTCTCGGCTTTCAAAGGCTCTTGAAATCAAAATGTTTAACCATGAAGGAAAAACCTTGTTTTCAAAATCCACAACAGTCAATCGTAATCGTGAAACTAAGGCGATAGCAATTCCTATATGCGATATTGTAAATGGCCTCTAT
>JBIIJE010000150.1:0-5700 GCA_044234005.1 Chitinophagaceae bacterium
CGGACGAAGAATTGCGCGATATGGCAAAGATGGATTTAGTAGAATTAGAGAACCAAAAAAATGAGTTGGAAGAAAAAATTCGCGTTGAATTAATTCCTAAAGACCCCCAGGATGAAAAAAATGTAGTGCTAGAGATACGCGCAGGAACCGGAGGTGATGAAGCAAGTCTTTTTGCTGGTGATTTAATGCGTATGTATATTAAATATTGTGAAGCAAGAGGTTGGAAAGTAATTTTAGTAGATGAAAGCGAAGGCACTGCCGGTGGTTATAAAGAGGTGATTTTAGAAATTATAGGGGAAGATGTCTACGGCACGATGAAATATGAAAGCGGTGTACATCGCGTGCAACGCGTCCCAGCCACTGAAGCAAGTGGCAGAATTCATACTTCAGCAGCTTCGATTGCAGTAATGCCTGAAGCCGAAGAAGTAGATTTCGAATTGAAAGAATCTGATTTAAAAATGGAAACTGCTCGAAGTGGTGGCGCGGGGGGGCAAAATGTAAATAAGGTTGAAACAAAAGTAATTTTAACCCATATTCCAACCGGCACTGTTATTACATGCCAAACCGATAGGTCGCAGTTGGGCAATCGTATAAAAGCAACTGAAATGATGCGTACTAAACTCTATGAAGAAGAAGTTCGTAAACATGAGGAAGCTATTGCTCGAAGCCGCAAAACGCTTGTAAGCACAGGAGACCGTTCTGCCAAAATTCGCACATACAATTGGCCTCAAGGTAGAATTACAGATCATCGAATTAATAAAACAATTTACTCGCTAGATAGTTTTATGAATGGCGATATTCAAGATATGATTGACGCGCTCCAATTTGCCGAAAATGCAGAAAAAATGAAAGCTGGAGAAACAGTTTAATTCGAATCTGATTATCTGTAAAGGCACTCCTTTTCTATTCCCCTTTTGTCTTCAGCCCAGTTTCAGAGCCTAAGATAAACCGGGGTTTAAAGCTTTTTTATATCACTGGGTTTGATTTCAGCCATACTACCATTGGGTAAACTTACAAGTAAGCCCTTTTTACCCCTCCCAACATAAACTACTAGAATACCTTCGCTAAGTGGGCCCTTGTTCTTATAATCTATTGTATCTCGAATTATGACAGCTTCATATTTGAATTGTTCATTATAAAACTGATAACTCGCAAGTAGTAAACATACAATAGAAATAGGCAAGCCTAATTTCCAAAGGATTTTCATTCGCCAATTTAGATTAAATAACTTCTTAAGTATTAAAGCGATACATGCGATCAAGAAAAAAGACAATCCATACAATGCCCATTCATTTGAAGTGAATACTTGGGTAAATCCTTTCCACCAACGTATAAAAAAAATATCTTTTATCTTAGTAATTGGATCCTTTATTCGTTTTTCAGCTAATAGAAGATTGTCTGTCGTCTTTTTATCTTTGCGCAATTCAATTGCTTTATGATAGCACCAAATTGCCATCCCAATTTTATTGATTCGGTAATAAGCATTACCTGTATTGTAAAATAAATCCGCGTCTGTGTAACCGTCATCTAGCAATTGCTGATACAACCTCGTAGCCTCTGCATATTCTTTATTGTGATAGAGCTGATTCGCTTTATCAAACATCATATTTTGTTCGGCTTTCGCCACGATAGCATTGGCGAGAGCCAGTAAAAAAGCTACGAATACTACGACAATATGGCTTATTCTTCCAAGTTTCATATTTGAGTTATGCAATTTCTTCTTCTAATTTGCCAATTAATCTGAGTGTATCACTGTAAGTTTGATGCATGCGCATGCTACCCTGTTCAGGCGCATACAAGGCCATTTCACACTCATCTGTAATTCTAAAAAGCTCATTTTGCAGATGCTTTGAAACATTCTTCTCCTGCATTTTTTGTCCTGCTAATTCTTTCGATAGCAAAGCCAAAGGTATTGCTAGCTTATCACTCAAATACAACCAAACTGCTTTCGAAGTTTCCTCATAAAAGTCGTTTTGCGATGATTGCTTTAAGAATGTTTCGGCCAATGCGAGTCGTTTTAAGGCCACCTTATTGGCGCGTTTATTTTTATAAAGGGTTTGATTGCTTTTTAGCTCATCTTCTTTTCTTTTGAAAAATGCAACTCCGAAATACGCAAGTAAAGGAATGCCAAATCCTGTCCAGTAAATAGGATTGGCAACTAATGGTTGTGATTGTACTTTTCGTAAAGCTTGCGGTTTCGCGTCGATATCATGTATATCTTTTGGCAATTTGCCACCAACTGTCTTACCCTCAATCTTACCAGGTGTTACATGTAAGGTATAGGCCGGTGTCTTTAAGGTTTTGTAGCTTCCGCTTTCCGTCTCGTAAAAGGTAAATTCGGTAGATGGTATGGTAAAAGTACCTGCCACACGTGGTGAAAACGCATAGGTAAAAGTTTTATATCCTGCTATAATATTACTTGTATTGGTAATTGTATCATTCACAACTGGATCAAAAGGATCAATATCTTTTGGCCAGTTAATAACTGGCGTACCAATCAATTTTAAATTACCAGTGCCACTTACTCTTAGCGTTATGCTCGCATTATCGTCAGTACTTAATTCAGTTTTATCAATATTGCTTTCAATCGTAAAATCACCAACAGCACCTTGATAAGACTTAGGTCGATTTTCAAGAGGAATCGGTAAGACTTGAATATTTACAGGTTCACTTTTCAATACAACTTGCTCGTTTTCATAGGCATAATTTGTAACAATGTTTCCCCCGAAAAAACTATCAAAAGGATCCTTCTCTTCTTGTTGATGTGGTTTCAATAGCTGCACCCTTCCTTCTGCTTGCGCTGGATCGAGGGTCAAATTACCGGTTTGGGTTGGAAAAAGTGCCGATCGCTTTATTTCAAAAACTTGATACTCTTTCCCATCTACTAGCTCCCGACTTGGTTTGGGCTCGGGTGGCAACTTAAAATCTTGGCTCCAAAACCCTATCAATGAAGGTAATTTCGTTAAGTTAACTTCCATGGGTAGACGAGAATAAAGTTTGTATGAGGCTGTTATTTGTTCGCCCAATTTTACCTTAGTTTTATTGACGTCTACTTTGATAAAAATATTTTTAGGTATATCTGCTTTTGAAACAATTTCAGGCCTTTGCGATTGGGGCGTAAATGATCGAGGTGCGGGTCGAGCTTGATTTCCTTGTCCGCTGTTTTGTTGCTGCCTTCGCAACATGTCCATCATTTGTTGATGTTGCTTTTGAAGTGCTGCAAAAATATCATTGCCTCCTGCAAATGGATCTTGATTGAAAAAGGGGTCATCAAAAGGATCATATGAATTACCTCTTTGCTGTCTATTAGGTTGTGTTCGCACGCTTCCTTCAATTACCTCAATACTCACATTGTTGGAACGATATTCGCGTCCGCGAGAAGTAGCAATACCTCCTGGTACAACTACCTTGCCTGTATGTTTGGCACGCATTACATAGGTTAACTCGTAACTTACACTTCGCTCGCCATTGTTAATCGAAATATTCTGGCTTTGGGTTGGCCCACTTAGACGAATTAAATCTTTCGATTCTGGCAAGGTAAATCCTTCTACTTGACTCGCATTGCGAATAATATATCTTACTTCAAATGCATCTTGCAAGCCTACTTTATTGGCAGCAGGCTGCGTAATCATTACGATTTCTTGTGCCTGAACAGTTCCAACAAATATAAAAAATGCTATAAAATTGATAAACCTTACCATTTTTCTATGCTTCATTTTCGTGATTAGAAAGGTTGAGCAAATGTAAGAACCACTGCGTTAAAACTATGCTAAAATTTGCTACCTAATTAGAGTAACTTGACTCTGTGTCACGTACTTTCTGTACTGTATTCGATAAGAAATAACACAGACGTAAGTACCCATTGGTAAATCTTGATTTCTACTTTTTCCATCCGAACCTTGCATCACATTTTCACTTGCAAATACCTTATTTGCCCATCGATTATAAATTTCCATTTGAATAAAAAAACAAGATTGACTATGATTATTCAATATCGGTTTCAAGACCTCATTTAAGCCATCACCATTCGGCGAAAAAGCACTTGGTAACCAAAATGGCAATTCGTTTATCTGCGTTGGATCTACAATAGCCGCTGGTTCACATTTTATAATATCAATATTTCTCGATAAGGTATCGAATTCACAACCATTTCCAACAATTAAACGAATCGTGCTATTACCCGTAGTTGTGTACATAAAAATTGGATTAGCAAGCGTGCTTGTATCCGTTTGCGATGAAGTAACTCCAAAATCCCAATGATAACTTAACATATTTTGATTAATCGCTTCAAACAAAATGTATCCTCTGTGCAAAATGAACTTTGCAAAAAATCTGTATTTAAGGCTGGATACATTTCACATAAAGTAGAATCAATTCCATCTAAAAAATTGTGCTGGCATTCTGATTTTTGTAAGGATTATAAGTAAGAATGATAAAACTAATAGTAATTATTATACTTTTCAAATGGCAACCCTTTTTTTTCTTTGCCTTTAATTTTGTACCAGTAATTTGATTTTTCATTAAATTCTGAGTACCTATCGAATATGATTTTACTTCTATCGTTGTATTTGAAAACTTCAGCAAACAAGCAATTGTAACTAGCTTCAGCACAAATATGTGATAGAATATATAAATTGCCTTTTTTCATTACAATGCCACAAGTACCCTTTGTAACATAATGGGGTGAAATAATGCCATTATTTCTGAATATATACTTATTATTTATAATTACAATAAGTGGTCTGTCATTTGTAGCCCATTCAACTGACATGGGTGTAACATCTTCCTTAATTAATATAATGCAAAAATCATAGACTTTATCTGAACTTAATAAACCTTTATATAGCAAATCTATTTTGTAACCCTTAGGAATAAATCGAATTAATTTTGTTTTATAAAAATCAAAACTCTTTGAATTAGATAGTATTATATTAGAATAAGCCCATTCATTTAAAATATATTTGGATTGATTTGTTTGTGCAAAAGCATTGTTGCAAATCAAACAAATTAATAAAAACAAACTAAAGTGCTTCACAAACTGCTTTAACATAATTTCTATCATTTTTATCTGTTTCATCAACTATCCATTTATACTGATCTGTTGCTATCTTTTTTAGGGTATAAAATTGTCCCCCATTAAATAATCTAATTAATAAAGCGTCTAAAAATGATTTCTTATTTGAATCTGAAACAGGAAAATATTTATCAAAATCATCTAATCCATTTAATTCTGATTTAACATGGCTAAAAGTAATGTTATCATAAGTAATGTCACCTGCTATTTGAAAGTTATCAGAATTCTTATCAAATGACGCTTCTGCTTGTTTGGCAATTTGCTTATTTAGTAATTCTTTCAAGTAATCAATTTTGTTTTCAATAGTGGTAATTCCTGTATCTAAATTAGTTTTCCAGTCCCACAAATAATTTAATTCTGAATCAACTAACTCATCATATTGTTGGTCTCTTTGAGTTAAACCAAAGCCATCAGGAATTCCAAATAATGGGTTCCCATTTGCTTCAAATTGTCTGTAAGAAGACTCTTGCATTGTTATTAATAGAGATGGTAGGCTAGTAATCTAATTTTCAAATTTCTGGTTTTTAGAGATAAAACCAAAATTTCTTAAGGTGGTTTTTCTTCCATTGATTCGAGTTGTGATATACAGTATTGTATTAGGGCTTTTGATGATTTTCTTCGAGCAA
>JBIIJE010000102.1:0-8965 GCA_044234005.1 Chitinophagaceae bacterium
TTTATTTTACTCAGATGTTGAATTAAATATTTTAGTGTGACTCTTTTTCTTTTTGGGCTCGCTGTTTGTTTTGGCTAAAAAGTAAATGTGCCACACGCAGGTGAAGTAATCGTAGTGATGCCTAATATTTTTCTATCTTTTGACATTCTTTTTTGGGCTGTTGTTTGGTGGTGTCAGCTAACACATAATTACCCGCAGTATCAAAGGCAATGGAAGTGGCATTCTCAAACAAATCAGGTGTGCCATAAAATATCCGTGTCCTAATGGTATCACCTTGACTATTCAGTTTAAAAATAAAATTATCACCATAGCTCCGATAATTTGCCTTGGCCAGTATGGTAGAACCTACCATTAAAATATCGCCATTATTAAGCATCTTGATGTCACATCCTGTGGCATGTTGCAAAGTATCGCCAAAGCATTTCAGCCAAAGCAAATTTCCACTAGTATGTGTCTTCAAAAGAAATGCATTGAATGTTCCCATGGAAATATACTTACCAGTGAGCAAATAATTGCCATCTTGTAATTCCAAAATACTAGTCGACTCATCATAATGGCCTACATTACCGAAGGTTTTACACCAAATAAATTACCATTCGCATCAAGTTTTACCAACACTACATCAGGTGCACTTTTTACATTTGCGGCTAAAATAAAACTACCATCGCTGGTTTCTTGAATTGTATTTAACACATCATTGGTACTACTCAAATTCAATAATTTTTGCCATAGCAAATTTCCGTATTTATCAAAGCGTTCGACAAGAGCATTATAATTGGTATAAATCCCTAAATTATTAATCGTCGCATAACCCGCATCTTAGGTTACGATTACGCGTGAACCAATATTAGCGGTTGATTGTGTACTACCAAAAGCTTGTAACCATTCTGCTTCGCCTTTGCAATTTACCTTTTGAATAAATGGATGATAAACATCTGTAACGCTTCCATTTCCTTCACTCACTAGACCTGTAAACACATAGCCTCCATCAGGGGTAGCTTTACTATCGCAGCACATCATTGAAGAGGCAGAATCAGCATGATGATATAATTTTTTAAACTTTATCTGCGAACAGCCCACTTGAAACATGCAAATAACAAAACAAGTAAGAAAGAATTTTAACTCTATCATGCAGATGTAAATTTAATTTAAATTGCTAACATGTTCAATCATTTAGCATTAAAACTGTTGGCTCATATAACCTTGCAGTAAAATAGTTGCACTTATTTCATCAAGCAATGCTTTATTTCTGCGATCCTTCTTTTTCAAGCCACTATCTAACATAGTTTGCTTTGCCATTTTAGAAGTAAAGCGTTCATCCAAAGTTTGAATGGGTATTGCTGGAAAATTTTTAATAAAAATGGGAATGAATCTTTCTACAAAAATGGTTCCGTCTGTATCTGTATTATTTAAATTTTTTGGCAACCCAATTAATACCAATTCCACCGATTCAGCCACAAAATATTTTTTTAAAAATGAAATGAGTTCTTTGGTATCAACTGTTTGCAAGCCTGTGGCAATAATCTGTAGCGGGTCGGTTACTGCTATTCCACATCGCTTTCTTCCATAATCGATTGCTAATATTCTTGCCATTTACTGTTTTTGAGATTCAATGTAATTTGCACCAACCGATTTAATTTGCTCAATGCCTTCAATTTGGAATTGACTCAATGCCGCAATTTCTATGAGCATAGTTTGTAATTGGTGTTGCGCAATGGAAGCCAAATCACTTTTTGCTACCGACTCCTTAATTTTAACTTTAGCCGCTTGCTGCAACTTTGTCAAATCATGATTATCAAATTTATTGAAAATACCATTGTCTAAATTATAATATTTCATTTCTGGTTCGATAGATAGTATTTGTGGTGCAGGAAATGACACAATACTGATTTTATGATTCACTTCATCTATCTCCATTTTCATTTTTTTAAAATCGTAACCCATCAATACTTTGGCGTTTACGATAAGTAATGCTTTTTTAGTACTTGGTATAAATGTAAGCAAATGTGAAGTATTGCTATAGTCGAAAATTTCAGCATAATGCCCCTCGGCAGTGACTACTTTAAAAACACGCTCTATTCTATCCGCCACAGTATGCGAATGAATTGTGGTAATTTCTAATTTACCCAAACCAAATTTACCCTTTGTGATAAAATAGGTGACCAAAACGCCTGCGACTATTCCAAAAATTAAAAAAATAAAGTTAAACATAGATGCCATTTACTGCCCAACATGTGATTTGCAAACTTAATCTAATTCAATGAACATATTCATACATAGGCGCTGATGTATGCTTATTGCTTTATTCGTTTTCTTTTATGAAGCAAATGAGTTTAAATTTGTGTCTAAAATTTTTCTTATATGAAAAAGCACCTCATTTTTCTTGCAACATTCATTATCAGCATTTCAGCATTTGGACAAAACATTTTAACTCCTGAAAAACTTTTGTCATTAGGTCGTATCAATGACTGTTCATTAAGTGCTGATGGTAAAACTTTTTATTACAGTGTATCCGTTCCAAATATTGCCGAAAATAAAAGCAATACAAAATCTTATGAAATGCCGAGCCATGGAAATGGGGCAGCGAAAGAATCGAAGCAAGTTGCCAGTAAAACCAATAAAATCATGGGCGAGTTTGATCATGTAAAATACGCTAAAGATGGAAAAAAAGTAATTTATGCTCGCGAAGTAAAAATGACAAAAATTTCGGGGGCAGAAAACTACCCAACCCTAAACAAATCGAATGTGCTTATTTATAATGATTTAAATCAACGACATTGGGATACTTGGGAAGATGGTTCTTACAGTCATGTTTTTGTTGATAATACAGGTGATGATGTTTCAAAAACTGAAATCGATATTATGCAAGGCGAATTGCATGATTGTACTCAAAAGCCACACGGAGGTGCAGAAGATTTAATATTTACTCCCGATAGTAAAGAAGTGATGTATGTATGCAAAAAACTAACGGGCAAGCAATATGCTGCTTCTACGAATACCGACATTTATGTTTATAACCTAGAGAATAAAACTACACGCAATATTACGAAAGGCATGGAAGGCTATGACACCAATCCAAGTTTTAGTGATGATGGAAAAAATCTTGCTTGGCTGAGTATGAAAAATAATGGTTATGAAAGTGATAAAAATGAAATTTGGATCATGGATTGGAAAGCACAAAAAAAGACTAATCTTACAACGGCTTGGGACGAAACTGTTAATTCATTTTTCTGGAGTCATTCAGGGCAAAAGATATTTTTTACAGCCCCTTGGCATGGCACAGAACAGCTTTTTGAAATCACATTGAGTACTCGCACCATACGACAAGTCACATCTGGGCAGTTTAATATAAATGATATTATAGATGAATCGAACAATACACTTTTTGTAACACGAACCGATATGAATCATGCAGCAGAAGCCTATCGTGTGGATATTACATCTGGCAAAATGACATCACTTACGCATATTAATGATGCTGCTTACAAAAAAATGAGTTTGTGCGATGTAAAAGAACGTTATACAACTATCGATGTCAATACAAAAGTTTTTTCATGGGTCATATACCCACCCAACTTTAATCCAACAAAAAAATATCCTGTATTATTATACTGTCAGGGAGGTCCACAAAGCGCATTAAGCCAGTTTTATTCATTTCGATGGAACTTTCAACTTATGGCAAGTCAAGGTTATATCGTAATTGCCCCAAATAGAACCGGTATGCCTGGCTGGGGTACAAAATGGAACGCTGATATAAGCAAAAATTGGGGTGCAAATCCCATGCGTGATTATCTCGCTGTGATAGATGATATAAGCAAAGAAAGTTATGTAGATGCATCGCGCTTAGGTGCAGTTGGTGCTAGTTATGGAGGCTATTCTGTTTTTCAATTAGCAGGTATTCATGAAGGTCGATTTAAAACATTCATATCACATTGTGGCTTGTTTGATTTACGCAGTTGGTATGGCACAACTGAAGAAATATTTTTTTCCAACTGGGATATGGGTGGTCCGTATTGGGATAAGGATAATTTAGCAGCACAGCAAAGCTATGAGAAATATAGTCCTAGTAATTTGGTTGATAAATGGAATACACCGATCCTTATTTTCCAAGGAGGAAAAGATTTTCGAGTGCCTATCGAGCAAGGGTTGCAAGCTTTCCAAGCGGCACAATTAAAAGGAGTAAAAAGCCGTTTTGTTTTGCTCCCAGATGAAAACCATTGGGTAATGAAACCGCAAAATGCATTGATATGGCAAAATGAATTTTACAAATGGCTTAGAGAAACGTTGTAATACTTAATTGGTTTACATCAAGGCAATTCTAATTTATGAAAAAATTTGCAACTGCTTTTTAATAAAAAATTATATTTGTTGCTATCAAGCAGCTAATCTTATTTTTTGTTTTTTCATTGTTGGTATCAATTAGTACCAAACAAACTGTATTGGCGCAGAAAAACAAGCGTGCATCGCGTGAGCAACTCGAACAACAGCGTCAAAGTATCTTAGAAGAAATAAAGCGAACACAAGAACAGTTGGCTGCATTGCAAAAAGATAAGCAAGCTAGCACCATGCAGTTTTTAGCCCTGCAATCTAAACTAGCAGCACGTCAGGAACTCATAGGCAATATTAATAACGAGATTAGCATTCTTGACCAAAACATTTCAGCGGTAAATCAGGATGTTCAAAAATTAAGAACAGAGCTCGATACACTTAAAAAGCAATATGCTGAAATGGTACGTTACACCTATAAAAATCGCACGTCTTCTGATTTGATCGTTTTTTTGTTTTCAGCAGCAAGTTTTAATGATGCAGTTCGTCGATATTCTTATGTCAAACAATATCGTGGGTTCAGAGCAGACCAAGCAAAAAAAGTCACCCACGCGAGTAGACGACTAAGTGATAAAATACATATTCTTAATATCGAAAAACAAAAGAAAGATTTTATTCTTCAAGCACAAGAACAACAAAGTAAAATCCTCGAGGCAGAAACAGCCGAAAAGGATAAAATGCTTATGATGCTCAAATCGCAAGAAAAAGTATTGACTGCAGGGCTGGCAAAAAAAACAAAAGATGCTGAAAATTTGAATCGTGCTATTGCAACTGCTATTAAACGCGAAATAGAAGCTGCTCAAAAAAGAGCTATGGCGGAACGACAAGCACAAGAAAAAGAGCGCAAAGCCAAACTAGCCCTTGAACAAAAAACCAAATTGGCAAAGGAGAAATACGAAAAACAGCAAGCAGAAAAAATAAAACGAGAATCAGAAGCACGTAAGCTAGAAGAGCAAAAGCGAATTCGTGAAGAAAACGAAAGAAACGCTTTGGCTGAAAAGCAAAAAAGAGAAGAACAAGAACGCATTCTTGCTTTGGACAGAAAACAACGTGAAGAGAAACAACGTATTTTAGAAGAAGAGAAACGAACACGCGAAGAGAATGAGAAGAAAGCATCAACCATGGCTGAAAGTAAACGAAAAGAAAGAGAAAGGCAACTTGCCATAGAAAAAAAGAAGCAAGAAGAAAGAGAAAGGCAATTAGAAAACGAAAGAAAAAAACAGGAAGAAAAACAAGCCCAACTTTTAGCACAAAGACAACGTGCTGAAGAGGAACAACGAAGATTGACCGCAGAAAAAAAACGGCAAGATCGCGAACAAGCCCGACTAAATGCAAATACTCCATTTAATAACCCGCGATATGTATCTGCTCTCGCTAGCAGCGAAAAAACAAATGCTGATGTTGCATCTAATGTTGACCCAGATCGCGAAAAAACAGAAGAAGTAAAAAGCACCGTAAAAACTTTTACTAAAGACGATTATAAGTATAGTCTAACACCTAGTGAACTACAAATCAGTACCACGCTAGAATCGAATCGTGGACGTTTGCCTTGGCCTGTTGAAAAAGGTTTTATTGCTGAACGTTTTGGCAAGAATAAACATCCTGTTTTTAATATCGTTACAGAAAATTATGGCATTGATATAAAAACAAGTCGAGGATCTGGGGCAAGGGCGGTATTTCCAGGTGAAGTGAGCACAGTGATTAATATTCCTGGAACGGGTCAAACTGTAATTGTTAATCATGGTAGTTACTTTACGGTATATGCAAAACTCAGTAGCGTGTCGGTAAGCAAAGGCACTAAAGTAGCATTAAAGCAACGTATTGGCAACGTAATGACCGATGATGACGGCAATACACAAATACATTTTGAGATTTGGAAAGTAGGTGCGAATGGCTCTCCTTTTAAAATGAATCCTGAGCAATGGATTGCACAATAAGAGTGTAATTAAAATTGCATTTTTTGGCCGAACGACAAATCACCTGCATCGCCTAAGCCCGGCACAATATACCCTTTGGCAGTCAGCTCCTCATCAATATCGGCGGCCCAAATGGTAAAAGTTGGAAATTTTTTCTGTATGGCCTCTATGCCCTCCTCACAAGCAATAGCGACAACGACATGCACCTCATCAGGCTGTCCATAATCATGTAATTCTTCTAAAGCCATTACTAAAGAAGCCCCAGTAGCGAGCATAGGATCAGCAATAATCAAAGTACGACCATCTAAATTAGGACAAGTGACATACTCTTGGTTTATTTCAAAACTTTCATCAGGCTTGTGTTTTCGATAAGCAGCAATAAAGGCGCTATCGGCTTTGTCAAAATAATTCAAAATACCTTGATACAAAGGCACACCTGCGCGGAGTATTGTCGCAACTACAGGCTGACGATTTAGTTGTATTCCATTGTAAATAGCCAAAGGCGTAATTACTTCCAACGGCTGATAACCTAATACTTTGCTTATTTCATAGGCAGCTACTTCACCGATGCGTTCCATGTTTCTTCTGAAACGCATTCTATCTTGTTGCACTTCTACGTCACGCAATTCGTGAATCCAAGTATTTATCAATGAATGCTGCTTGGCTAGATGATGTACCATAAATTATTATTGTAGGCAAAGGTATTATACTAAGTAGCATTTTCAAAGCAAGGTGCTATTTAGTACTCAATCTTTATTTTTTTATTGCAATTGCCAATTCCATTGCTATCAGAAGGTTGGCATTCAGTGGGTGTGATTAATTGTTTGTCTAAATAATCTAGAATACCGTCTCCATCTGTATCACGCGGGCAACCTTTCGCATCAACCCTAGCCCCTTGTGGCGTTTGAGGGCATTTGTCCAGGCAATCATTTATACCATCTTCATCACTATCTTCTTTGCAATTTTTTATAGGGAGGGTTTGTATCAGCATGCAATAACCATTCGGAAGCATCTGCATAGTACCAATCAATATCAAACAAATAAAAACTTTTTTCATCTACGAAATAAATTAACTTACCACTGTACCTATGGCATTACCTTCTATTATTTTCAATAAATTACCGGGCGTATTCATGTCGAACACAATGATTGGCATTTTATTTTCTTGACACAGTGTGAAGGCGGTCATATCCATAACCTTTAAATTTTTTGCGATTGCATCAGAATAGGAAATTTCATGAAACTTGACAGCATTTAGATTTTTTTCAGGGTCACTATCATAAATTCCATCCACACGAGTACCTTTCAATATGGCATCGGCATTAATTTCAACTGCGCGCAGAGACCCTGCCGTATCTGTGGTAAAATAAGGATTTCCAGTGCCTGCACCAAATATCACTACACGCCCTTTTTCGAGATGGCGTATTGCCTTGCGTCTAATAAATGGCTCTGCTACTTGATCCATCTTGATAGCGGATTGCAAACGAGTTTCCACGCCTACTTTTTCTAACATACTCTGCATAGCAACTCCATTGATCACAGTGGCTAACATGCCCATATAATCACCTTGTGCGCGCTCTATGCCAGTTTCCTTTTCATTCATACCGCGATAGATATTACCTCCGCCTATTACTAAAGCGACTTGCACACCTAAATCAGTTATGGATTTAATATCATTTGCATATTGCTCGAGCATTTGCGGATCGAGTCCATAACTTTTATCGCCCATCAAACTTTCGCCAGATAATTTTAATAAAATACGTTGGTATTGTGTTGCCATGATGCTCAATTTTGCAAGCAAATATAGTTGCGAATTTGTCAATCTATAAAGCATTTTTAAATACTCTTGTTTTCTGAATAATTATATAGTGAATGCGATTGCTTAAGCAAGTACGCTAATCTTATTTGACGAACAACCTTCTGAAAACATAACAAACTATTTGTAGGTCTTGTTTTTTTAATCGCCATCACCATCAAGCACGAAAACATAATTTTTTGGGAGTATATCAAAGTTATAATACCTACGTCGTACTATGAAATCAGATACAAGTTATATCAAGTTGATTTTGACCTCTTGGGAACCCACATTTCATAAAGGTCAAATGACATATTGGATTTTGGTTGACATCAAAGAATCCCCAAAATCGTTAAAAGTAATTCAAACATTTATTTCATACGCTATTAGAGAAATAATAAGTTACAATGAGCAAAGTATTTATAAAGGACACAAAAAATATTATGATGTGGAACTCATTGATTTTGAACTACGTGTTAGTGAAAGAGGCCCACAACGTAAATATTATAGACTTATTGGGTTGGGCAAGATGGTTTTAAATAAATTCATAGAAAGAAATATCGTAATATTTAGAACAGAATCATTTTCAAAAATTTTAAAAAAAGTAAGAATGAAAAGAATTACAAAATACCAGTTTCAATATGCGGCTACATCAATATTTCTTACAACCGTTTTTTTCTTATTACTAAATACTTTTGTAAACAATCGAGAATGGAAAAGCGTCATTGTGTTGGCGCCCCTGTGGTTTAAATATGTTCCTGAATGGATTGCTCAATAGGTATTATGACGCTGAGCGATTACAACGTATTGCTATTGGGTTTAAGTACCCTTTAATCACCTACATCGTCTTGATCTCAATTAATTTAATATATGTTTTCTTACCTAGTAATCTTTTTTCTTTTGATATGAATGAATTGGAAATGATTTG
>JBIIJE010000166.1:0-3991 GCA_044234005.1 Chitinophagaceae bacterium
TTTACGTATAATCATATAGGTTTCATAATAGCTCGGAAATTTTGACAAAGTTTTTGAAACGAAATGTAGACTGCTCCATATGGATAAATTGTAGCAAATGAGTATCTCTCTCCCCATTGTATAAATGCATCTAGTTGCATCGTGTATGCCTTGGGAAATATAATTCCTTCAAACTATGAGTAGAAAGTTTGGAGCATTTTATGATGTTGATCTAAGTGAATCGGTTTATCTAAACCATTGTATTGTAAAATATATAAACTCGGCTCTCTGTGAATTATTTGATGTTCGTGCCAATTTTGATAATTGAAACTTAATGGTAATATCATGAATCGATATCGCTGATGATTTAGATTCAAAGTTTGTACAATATGTTGGCGCTGCGGCCTATCTACTTCTGATAAATATTGTTCTTGAGGTCGTGTTTTATGATAACTATAATAATCTAATGCTGCAAGTTCGTGTAATATACTATCATGCGGATAAGCGAATCGTGCAAAATTATTTAGGTGCTCAAAAATATCGGTAAGTGTGTATTTGTGAAAAGAATTTCTTGCTTCAAAATATTTTCCTAAGCCTAACAAGAAATCAAAAATACTATGATGTAATGTGATGTATTTTAATGTGTGGTATGCTCGAGGTTTATTCCAATATATTTCTAATGCATTTTCAAGTTGCACAATATCTGATAATTGCGATTTTGATAAATACTTGCTTTCTATAATCTGGTAAGGTGGCAATGGATCATAAATATATTCATGCTTATCGGCCTTTTCGCGCATAGGTGTTCCTTTGAGAAACTTCAAAAATCCTAATTGCAACTCAGGGGCAAACAATTTAAAGACTTCTTCAAAACTATACTTTGTATCTTCCCAAGTATCTAGTGGTAATCCAACAATCAAGTCAAGATGTAATTCAATTTTATTTTCAACCTCCTTGATAACTCCCCTAGTCTTTTCGAAACTCTGTTTGCGACTTACTTCTAAATTAGCATTTTGGTTTACGGTTTGTATACCTATTTCAAAACGGAATAATCCTCTAGGCACTTTTTCTTGAATGAAAGCAATAATATCTGGATGTAAAATGTCAGCTGTAATTTCAAACTGGAATATATTCTCTGGTCTATGGTGGTCGAGTATAAATTGAAAAATATCGATGGTAAAGTCGCGCTTGATATTAAATGTTCTATCTAAAAACTTTATCACTTTGCCATGCTTCATTAAATACAGTAAATTCGATTTAATATTATCAATAGGCAAATAGCGAACTTTATTATCGAGGCTGGCTAAACAAAATTCACATTTATAGGGACACCCTCTCGATGTCTCGATATATGATACTTTATTGTAAATCTCTTCGGGTGCTTCAAACTCATATGGGTTTACATTTGCATAATTCTTTACATCAAACATCACTGATTGTGGATTGTAATGAATATGATCACCAGTTTGCTGAACCAAATTAGGCACTAAATCAAGATTAGGATAAGAAGCTAAAAACTGCTGAAAAGGTATTTCGCCCTCTCCCGTAATAATATAATCTATGGCTTTATGGGTAATTATATCCTGCCATTCGTAACTGACTTCTGGACCACCTAATAGAATTTTAATATTTGGATTTAATTGCTTAATTTTTTCTGCGACTAACAAGGTAGGTGTAATATTCCAGATATAGCAGCTAAAAGCAATTACATCAAACTTTGCGCAATACACAGCTATTTCATCTTTGTCTTCACGAATCGTAAATTCTTTCCATGAAAGATTAGGATACTGTACATAATTATTGGCATACAACAAACGAACCGCAAGATTCATATGTATATACTTCGCATTTAACGTAGTCAGTAAAAATTTCACCTTGCAAAGCTAATGTTTTATAGAGTAAGGTAAACTTTCAACTTTGCTTGGCTCCTCATACTTTCTCTTCGGTTTATGTCGCTTCGATACATTACTTTTGCAAAGCTTTATCATGATAAAATTAACAGAACTTCCTTATAAACAAAAAGCTATTATCCGTAGCTTCGGCGAAACTGAGTTATATGTAAAACTCCTAGAAATGGGCGTAATACCTGATGAAGAAATATCTGTCGAATTAGCTGCTCCACTTGGAGATCCAATTGCCATTTTGGTTTCTGGCTATCAATTAAGTTTGCGAAAAGATGAAGCGGAGCATATTTTAGTAGAAATAGCACCGGTTTATTCATAATTGTTTTTGTCTTATGAACTTGTATTTAATCAGTGGTTTAGGTGCAGATGAACGAGCTTTTGAAAAATTACAATTACCTACACATTACCATGTTCGACACATAAATTGGATTAGCCCTTTATCTAATGAAAAGATACAAGCTTATGCAAAAAGACTTTTACAGCAAATTGATACAAGCAAACCCTTTAGTTTAATTGGGCTTTCGTTTGGTGGTATAATGGCGATTGAAATCGCGAAAATTATTCAGCCATCAAAAACAATTATCTTATCGAGTTGTTCAATGGCAAAACAACTACCTTGGCATTACAAAGCCTTAGGTTTTATTAAGGTATATAATTATTTACCCATTAAACTCATGAAGAAAAAAAACAAAATCACATATTGGTTTTTTGGAACAAAGAATAAACATGAGCAAAAAATTTTAGGTGAAACAATAGCCGAGACCGATTCAAACTACTTAAAATGGGCTTTGAAAATGATTAGTACATGGCGTAATAAAACCATTATACCTAACCTAGTGCATATACATGGCGATGCGGATAGATTGTTTCCTATTTATTTTATAGAACCTACCATCACTATTGCCGATGGTACACACATGATGGTTCGGGATAAAGCGGACGAAATTTCAATGCATATTCAGAGTCTGTTGAAATAATAAAAGTAATATGCCAAGTATTACTACAGTTGTAATTCATGCTAGAAATTAATTAGAGTCTATCATTAAGTCATGATTAAATAGTGTGCTTAAGTATTCTCAAAACTATCTTACTACCATTCAAAAGCTGCTTCTATTTTTTCTTGAAGTTTACTTACAAATTTCAGTGTAGCTGGGCAATATTCAATATTTTGTGTGTGAATATGATTAAAATCTGCAAAAGGCTTTCTCTTGAAATGTGGAAACTTGGCACAATCTTCTGGTCGTATTTCGTAAATACTACATTTATTGTTTTCTAAATTTAAAAACTGACACGGCTGAATACGATTTACCTTATCGCCATTGTCCTTATCTGTTTCTAGCCACTTCGTGTAAAAATCTTTTTCACTCATTCTAAAATGCTTAGAGATACGCTTCAAATCTGCTTTTGTAAAAGTAGGTGTCATGACTTTACAACAATTTGCGCAAGCCAAACAGTCTACTTCTTTCCACGTTTCTTCACTCGCATTATCTACCAAAGCATTAATACCACTCACCGATTTATCATCAAATTTTTTTAAAAATTTAGTCAACGATTTTTTATTTGTAGTAAAATCTTTCTCGTGTTGCTTTAATAGTTTCGACATGCTATATGGGTATATGGGTAAAGAAGCAAATATAGTAAAGCTTACTTGCTTACTCTATCATTTAGAAAAACAAAATACATTTGCCTAATGCAAGGTCATAAAAAACTCATGGATGAATTAGGGCGAAAAAGCGTAGACGAATTTCATGCTGCGCAAAAATTACCGCTGGTAATCGTGTTAGACGAAGTAAGAAGTATGCATAATGTAGGTTCGGTATTTCGCACTGCAGATAGTTTTTTGATAGAGGCTATTTATTTGTGCGGTTACACGCCACAACCTCCTCATCGCGATATACAAAAAACTGCTTTAGGCGCTACAGAGTCTGTAATTTGGAAACATGTTGGTAGTACGCTTGATGCGGTCGAACAATTGAAAAATGAGGATTATGTTATTATTAGTATTGAACAAGTACACGGTAGTATTTCGTTGGCTGATTATGCATTTGATAAAACTAAAAAATATGCCCTTATTTTTGGGAATGAAGTGAATGGAGTGCAGCAAAAAG
>JBIIJE010000064.1:0-14400 GCA_044234005.1 Chitinophagaceae bacterium
CGTTGGTAGCGGTACCCGGTGTTACCAATTCAGTCACGCCTCGTTTTACAATTCCTTTGGCGAGTTTAGGATCTTCGAGTTGATCGCATACCGCTACGCGATAACCCGCTTTTACCAATTTATGCAAGTAAGTATCGAGGGCATGATGCGGAAAGCCAGCCAGCTCCGATGCTTCGGGGTTTCCGTTGTTTCTCTTGGTAAGTGTGATACCTAAAACTTTGGCTGTAATCACTGCATCTTGTCCGAAGGTTTCATAAAAATCGCCTACTCGAAATAACAATATCGCATCGGGGTATTTCGCCTTGATGCTATTATGTTGTTTCATTAATGGAGTTTCGACACTCGCTTTTGCCATAGGGCTGCTAAGTTATAATTTATGTTTGAAGTAGCAGAAAAAATTGATTGGATTGATACTCTGTTATGAACCTTACCTATAGTTTTGTATTGTGGTTGAAAAATTTTAATCTCCTCTTTAATGTTGATTTTTCTATTCAATTAATAATTTACGTTCACTAATTTTTCTCGCACAGATTACACAGAACCATACAGATAAGAGTATAGTTAATTTAAAAAAATCTGTATCTATTTGTGAAATCTGTAAGCATATAGAATGAAGTTTATTATTTCTCATACAGAACAGTTTCATGAGTGAAGTAACACAGATATATTATTACACAAATTCCCATTTTCGTGTTTAATGTCATTTACCATCATAATAAGCAATGAATAGAAACGACTTTATCATTAGAAATAATATTATTTAGTAACTTGTGGTTTAAAAATATACTTATGCAAAAGTTAGCACTACTCCTTTTATTCATCTCTTTTACTATCTCTTGTAAAAAGAAAGATAAACTTAACACACTTATCGAAGCAGCGAGTTTCACTTGGAATTATAAAGGCATTAAGCATACTGGTATTAATCCTTATGCGGAAAACGAAAGCGGTATTATAGTACGAATACATGGAGATGAAGACAACTTCAACACATTAATGCTATTTACAAGATCGACTGCGCCAGGTGTATATTATGCCGATGCAAGCGATACGGTAAATGGAGCCGTTCTTACTTATACAAAAAGTATAGACACGATTATGTTCGTAATGACACCCGCTGGCAAAATAGATATTACATCCAATGCAAATAATAAGTTGAGTGGTTCTTTTGATTTAATAACTGAAGAAGGAGAAGCATTAACAGGCTCGTTTCAACATGTTCCTTTACTATAAATGCCGTGTTTATAAATTTTGATTTTTTACAACGTTTAAGGAATCAACCAACTAATCGGATACTTGTGAATTAATGCTGTACCACAAACTTTTTAATCTGACGATGACCATCAATACTTAGCTCGCAGAAATAAATACCATTAGCTAGATGATTGGTATTTAGCTTAAAGCTTTGTTTGCCTTTAGTGCGTTGCATAGCTTCAAAATTGATATTATTAGACATAATTTGCCCTATCTCATTTCGTATTTTAATACTCACATCCGCATCATAATACAAGGTGAAACTAACGTTAAACGACTCATTACAAGGACTAGGAAACAATTCCCACGAATCGAAGGTTGTGTTGTAGATATTAGGGTTTTGGCTTTTGTTAGGCGGAGTGAAAATAATATTACCTAAACTATCGTAAGAATAATTTGGACCTAAACCTATAATTACTGTGTCCACATTATTAGTGTATATAACAACAAAAGCATTAGAATCAATTATTGGTTCATCATCTCCTTCAAACTGTTCCAAGCTGTCACTTTCATTCTGAATATTAACTATAGTATCTGTTTCCCCACCATCAAAATATTCATTTGTCATAGAGTCTGTTTTCCAAGATACATATGATGAATTAGGAAGTTGATTTATTGCTGGATTACAATCATATGGTTTAATAATTGCTCTAAATACAGAACCTGGTTTTGCTTTGAAGCCAGGTTTTAGCTTGATATCTGAACCTGCACTAAAAACTAGATTACCTGATGAAGTTACTTGTGTATTAGTACTTTCAATTGAGAATACAGCTTTTCTCTCAATTGGATATGTGTGTGAACCAAATTGGTAAGTATTATTATTATCATAAGGATTAGGTAAGGAGGTGTAAGGGAAAGTACGATTATTAAAGTAGGTTCTCACTCGTGAATTATAACCACCAGCGAAATATTTTAGCCGATATAAATTATAAGCGAGCATATAATCTAAACCCATGAACTCTTTTAATTGCCCACCTATTCCTCCATACTCTTTATGAAATGCCCATCTATCTTCCACCATCCATTGTCCAGGTGGTTGCCAAGGATTGCCGTTTGTGGATGCAATATAATTTTGGCAATCAAGATAACCTGAAGGATTTATAGATTGGTAACAATTACATCCACAATTCAATTGGTTGAACTCATTGCGCCAATACGACTCACTTAGCACCGGATTATACCCATTTATAAATGAACTTACTAATTCATACAGTTCCTTTTTATAAGTTTGCGATATTGAATTTATACGTTGTTTACCCATTGGATCTAATACAGTTGAGCCTATGTTAGAGAAAAAGTTAATGATATTAAGTGGATTGTATGAAGGTTGATTACCTGCGCTACGACCTGTTGAAGCCAACTTGAGGAACATGCTGACTACATATGCTCCTTCATGAGAAGCACAAGACTGAGTATTGGGTGTGGTCGGTTGGTTAAAACAATCATTACCTGGTATCCAAATAGGTTCGTAAGAATTAATACCTAAGGCAGATTGTACCGATAATGGTATTGGAAAACCTACGAAAACACTCGTATTATTAAGGGCTAACAATTTCTTATAAGTATTCCAAGTAGCAACACCTAAAGATTGACTATATAGATTATGATGTCCAAATTGATGTAAGATGGTATTTCCATTGATATAGTTTGCTGTACTAGCGATTCCATAGCTAAACCAAAGGGCGTTTTGCCCACGACAAACTCTTTTTTGTTGATCAGGATCAACGATAACCCAAGAATTTGTTGTCCCTCCTGTTCTAACATAATTAACTATTCTGTTTGAAATTTCGCGGCTTTTTGGCCGCAATGCCATGCCATTATAAGATACATTATCAGGTAAACATTTGCGCATTAAGGCAAAGCCAAATAATAAGCCAATCACTTCATCTTGACTCATGGCATTCGTAAATTTGGGGTTAGCATTTGAACTTCCATCACAAGAAGACTGCTCTAAATGGTTACATGAAATTGCCGATTTAACAATATCATAGTTTTTGCCAGTTGTATTAAGTTGAGCCATATTATCTACATCGCTCCTTGCAAGAAATCCATTAAGATTTGGCGAATTTGCCGTACCAGGATACATCGTTTCACCTTTGGCATCTAGGCGCTCAATAGCTTTTAGTGCGTAATAAATTTCTTTTTCTGTTTGAATCGTGCTTGAGCCTTCTCTATTTAACAAAGCCCACTCGGTAGCTAATACGGCAAGATAATTACCCATTTGCATGAGGGTATTATCGGTAGTGTAAACACCGCCTTTAAGATCTTTGCCATCACGAGGGTCGATTAAAGGTGTGTAGCCAGTGGTTAGATTGCCAGTAGCAGCATCGTATGTAGCAAAGATTGGTGATGTGGTGAAATAGCTTAATTGGTGGCAGTCACCTGTTAATGCAAAATCGCCATCATCTCTCCTTACCAAAGGTCTTCGGTAAATAAACGGCAAATTTTTACCATCCCCTTCTCCTTCATGTATATAGCCATTGTATATATCCTTGTTGTTATTATCGCCAGTAAATCGGCCTCTAAGTTTCCAATACTTCATTTCGTTGCTGCCAAATTCTTGCCAAGTTTGCGAAAAAGCAAAAATAGAAAGGAAGCTCAGTATCAATGTCAAAATAGGTAATTTCATTTTATAGTAATTTAAAATAGTTTTGAACAATGCTATCACCGCTTCTAGAAGAAATGGTAATTTTAAATTCACTTTCTGTTAGTTTAGAAATTATGTATTCTCCTGGAAAAAAGGAATATTGATGTAAATGGGCGGGTATAATACTAAACCTGTTTGTTATATTTGAATCCATATCCGTATATCCTAATAAGAATTTGTCAATTGTTGGAAATTTCCATCCGCAATTAGATTTAGGTTGATTAGTTATGTTTAAATCGCATCTAAATATATCTTGGCTAGTTGCAGACTGTTTTGGTAACTTTTCATTTGTAAAAAACACTTTATACTCACCAAAAATTTGGTCAATGCTATCGGTATAATCTTGTCCATTGAGGGTTACTTTATCTAATACCCACCATTTATCACACAATCTTTCAGTTGGAGTTTTTTTCGTTCGTTCACCATCTTCTGGGAATTCGTGTTGCCATTTTTTACAACTTATATTAAACAAGCTTAATATGGCTATTGTAAATAGTATTATCTTTTTCATGTTACTTATTTTTTTAATTCTAAGATACTTATTTTTTGTTGCAATGCAGCTACTTGCTTGTTCAATTCAATGGTGTATAGGGTAAGTTCTTCTATTTTTTGTAATAGGGTTGCATCCATTTGCCCTAAGTTAATACCTGTGCTTACTATATTTTCAGCTGAAGGCAAATCGGGTAAATGCTTGTTAGCTTTTGCTAAAAAAGGAATCTAAATGCGCTTGAAAAAAGTCATTAATTTTTGTTTGCTTCTTCGTGCATCCACCAATCAATATAGGCATCGAGTTTGCAAGCTAAGAAGTAAGGCAGGTTCATAAGTTTGTATGGTTTGCCTTCAGGTGTTTTCACCTCTTCGATACTCATTTTATTGGCAAGTAACCTGATGGCATAAGGGTGTTGGCTTTTGTTTACAAATTGATGTAAAGATTTAAGCTTGCCTTGTGCACCTGATTTTATTTCGATTGGAATTAATTTGCTTCCATATGTTATTAAAAAATCAATCTCTGCTTGATTACTCGCGTTTTCTTGTACCCAAAATGAAGGCTTATACAAAAGTGAATGATGCTGCGCCATATACTCTTGGGTCACTATTTGTTGTATGATTTTGCCTCTGTAAAAATCGCTGTAGTCATTTACACGAATCATTTCGACATGCAGTTGTAATGCATAGTTGAGCAAACCAACATCTAAAAATTGTAAGCGCGGTTTGCGTTTTAAATCCCATAAAATGGGTGCCGCAAGATTTGTAGTTGGGTAAACCAATCGAATCAAATAACTCATATCCAATGCATGCAAAGCTTCTCCCACCTCTCGCGATTTATAGTTGGATGCACCAAAGTGCTGAAAAGTAATTCTATCTTTTTCCATCGGTGCCGAATCTATAACATGTCGGATTACAGATTTATTGCTTGTATTTCTTCCATATTTTTCTACATCACTTTTATAGCCTAACCATAGGTTTTCATAGGTTTGTTTCAGGCTCACAAAATCTTTGGTTTCGATATATTGTGCAACAACTTCTGGCATGCCTCCCACCCGAATGTATTGATGAAATAAATTTAAAAGAGGTTGTACTGCTGCGTCATTAATTGGAATTTGTTGCAAAGCTTGCCATGCAGCTTGATTATTTGATGCTTCTAAAAATTCTTCGAAATCTATAGGATGTAAAATATATTGTTGTACTCGCCCAACAGGAAATGATGTTATATCACGAAGTGCAAATTCTAGCAATGAACCTGCGGCTATTATATACAACAATGGTTTCTCTTCGTAAAAATAACGTAACCACTGAATCGCTTTTTCGCATTCTTGTATTTCATCAATAAATATTAAAACTTCAGGCTCATTTGAAAGAATATTAAATCGAATGAATAACTGATCTATTAATTCAATAACGGATCCTGCGTGTTCGAAAAGCCTTTTATCTTCTTCCTTTTCTAAGTTGAGATAGATGTAATGCTTAAATTGCTTCGCAAATTCATTTACCAAAGTAGTCTTTCCCACTTGGCGTGCACCCCGCAATACCATGGGCTTGCGTTTAGTGTCGCGTTTCCAGTTTGTAAGCGCTTGTAAGCCTTTCCTTTTTATCATTTGTTACAAATTCAATGCAAATTTGAGACATTTTTGTTACAAATTCAATGTATTTTTATAAATTCTTGTCACAAATTCAATGCACTTTATCTATTTTTTTGTCACAAATTCAATGTATTTACTTCTCAATAACTGATTTATAAAGATCTATGCCTTGTTTGAGTATCATTTTAATTCGCGTAATTGGTAAATCTTTATTTACATCCATAAGCATAATTTTAATTCGCGCCCTTTTTTCTTGTAGCATAAAATCTTGTGTGAAATACTTTCCTTCTATCATACCTATATAAGGTTGCTTATACTTTTTATGTACCCACAAATAGCAAAACATTTTGCCTTTGTAATAAAAAAACGGCATGCCATATTTCCATTCGCTCGTTATATTTTTATCTTGCTTGAGTATAATTTCTTTCAACGCAATTAAACAGCTTAATAAAGGCTCATCAAACTTTTGAAAAAATTTGTCGAGTTCTTTCATTGCTTATTGTTTTATAAATATAAAAAATGGCCCATTGGGAAATTGACTTGATTCGTATTGAATTTGGACAACGTTCAACTCATTATGTGATAAATCACTGCGTTTCAAAATGCTTCTTTTTTGATAGCTTCTATTTATTTGATTGCTGTCGATAAAACTTTCAATACTAATATTCATATCTAATGGATTCACTATTTCTCCTCCATCGAAATCAAATAAAAGATGATTGGTTTGTGCTAATTTATCTAGACTAAATGTAGATCTATTTTTATCTAAACTTGCAGTTACATTATTCAATGAAAAGCCCGAGTAATTTACAAATTGTACTTTATAATGTTTTGATTTTTTACAAGCTGAGAAAAAACAAGCTACAAAAACTAAAACCAGTATCGAGATGACACGGATGATTAGCTTTCTATAAGTTTCGGTAAACACTTATATTTTTCAATCAGTAAAGTATCATAATAATCTGCTTTCGCAAATAAATCTCGCAACATTCGCTCACCACTTTCGGCACTCATATCCATATCGTAAGTGGAGCTACTTAAAATAATATCTTGTGCCATTACACTAAATAACATGCTTTTCATAATCGCATTTTCGCGTAGCATAAACTCATAAACCACTCCAATATTTTGTTTTGGCAAATGACACAAATAAGCATCACCCGTTATAAAAAAAGTATTCGGATTGTAATTCAGTTTAATGGTTGCACTTCCTTCTTTCACTTCCCAAGTGTTCGCTGCAACGCGAGCCAACTCCTTGTCCTTGCCTAATCGAGCTAGTATGTCTTCAATTGTTTTGGCTACTCCTGTTACCTCTGGGTCTTCGTCTTTATATTTTATCAACTCAATTTTAGTACCACAACTTGGGCAATATTCACCATCAATATTTTGCTTACTTACAAGTGTTGAGCAAGCATGACACCGTACCATGCTTTCCCCCTTGTGCGGCATGTATTGTTCTAACGCTTCGCGCAAAATGCTACTTGGTAAGGCAAAACCTAAGTTGTCGCCGCCGCGAATAATAAATGTGTTTACACCGATTACTTCTGCATCTAAATTCAACAAAGGTCCGCCGCTATTACCCGGGTTGATTGCCGCATCCACCTGAATATATTTTAATCCATTATACACTCTATCCACTCGCGAAATAACGCCTTGTGTAGAACTATAATTTAATCCATACGGATGTCCCATGGCTACTACTTCATCCCCATCTTTCAATAAAGAATAATCAGCTAATTGAATGGGAGAAAAACTGACCCCTTCAGGTGCAGTTAGAAAAGCCAAATCATATTTACTATCAATAAATAATACTTTCGAAAACTGTTTTTCAAAGCCCTTGCCTTTAATAGTTACATCGCCAACATTTTTTACAACATGCTGATTGGTAACAATCAAATCGTAATCATGCAAATAAAAGCCAGTGCCTGTTGCATGCTGTGTAGCAATTTGAATTAACGATGGTTTGATTACATCTATGATCTGATTGGTAGTCATTGTAATGTATTAATTATTTCGCTATTACACGTTGCGATGCGAGTTGTTTGTCTTTAGTAGTCATACGAAAAATGTATATTCCTGTGGGTAATGGCTTGGTTGAAAAACTAAATTTATTTTTACCAAGCTTAGGTGTTGTTTTCAAAAGTTCTGCTACACGTTGACCTTGCATATTGTACAATTCGAAAGTAATTGGCTCTTCTTTTGTTACATCAAATAAATAATAAAAATTTTGCTCAATTGGATTGGGAAATACTGCATTTTCTTGCTTAATATCTGCTATTGGTAATGGTGGTGGGGCTAATGAATCTTTATTTTCAATTACGCTTATCCATGTTTGATAACTTCCAGCACCACAAGTACCGGCGAGGTATGCTTTATCAGGATTATTGTATAGTTTTTGAATATTTGTATAATCGCCCCAGCGTTCCGTAGAATCAGTATATTGATCTACAGAATTGATTCCTTCTTTGGTGGCCACTATATTAGAAAAAGTACCATAAGCATCTTTATATACAATACTAGTGCCTGGAAAGCTGTCTGTGATACAATGCGAAAATGTAAACAACACACGATGGTCGGTTTGTGACGAACCCATATAGGTCATGGAGGGGTACCCATACTCTCTTTCGGGTGTTGAAAATATCTTGGCTTCCACTCTTGGTGTATCAGCACTAATGTTTTTAATGGTTGATAAGCAAACAGCAGCATTCGTATAATCGGTATTGATGGTGTTAGATCCAAAATGCAAATAATCATTTTCATAAATAGCGGCTAAAACACGGGCATCGTTAGTCATCAAGTAATTACCTTGTGTTGGTGACAGTGATGATTTTTTTTGTATCGCGTTGGGCGGAAATCCATATTTAATAGGCATTTTTAATAAACGTTGTTTCAGTTCAGCCTTGCCAGAACTGAGTGAGTTGGTTATTTCGGTTACAAATAATGAATCGTTCTCATCAGCCACATTTCGAAGTGTAAGGAAATACATATTGTCGCCCATGTTTGTACTTTGATACTTGGCAGGACAAATATTTCTTAAATTAGTGCCGAACATTTTTATGTCACTCCACAAATCATATTCGAGTGAATCGCCCGCATAGCCTTTTTCTTTATCAATTTGCCATATAACACTTTGCTTAAAACCTACCGTCCAGCTAATATTATCTTTTACTTGATTAAAAGTCATGAATAAATCTTTATCTGTAATTGCAATAATTGGGTAATCGCTCCATGTAGAGTCGTTAAATGAATTGCCATTGAGTGTATATAAATTCCAAGCACCTTTAGGATCATTTGTTTTTGAAAAAGCGACTAAAATTTTTGAGGTTGTGCTTAATGCAGTAACAAAGCAAACCATTATAAATCTATCTGCTTTGGGGTCGTACAATACACGCGGGTCTGAGAAACCTGTAAGACCTAGGGGACTAAAAAATGCGCTTAAACTCCTATTGTATAAGCTTTTGCCGGTATCGTCATATACTCTAACATTCGAATTTACAACACTCAATACCTGCAAATCATTAGAAACTGCAATATCGTTATCAGGTACAGAGTTCACGATATTGCCCCGAAAGGTTTTAACGATAGTGGGTTCAGTGGCGAGGCTTCTTACCTCTTTGCTTTGTGTCGCGCGCACTTCGTTTTTTTTTAGGGCTCGCTTTTTATTGAGTTCTTCTTTTTTATTGCCATATTCTGCCGATGGTATGGGTTGATGATCGATATGCAATAAATTAGGATCATAATCTTTAATACTCGAATCAGCCAAGGTAACCTCTATGGGTTTTCCGCTTTTACCTCTTTGTTTGTTCGCTTGCGCAAATGCTTCATTTAAAACACAAATTTGGATAAGGAATATTGCTAAAAATTTCATTTTTATTATTTGAGGTAATAAAAATACGCTTTGTTGTAAAATTCTGTTGTAAAAAAGAGATTTTGTTTTAAGCCATTGCTTGCATTTAGACTAACTATAAATTGACTTGCTGTTTGTAATGATAAAAACTTCGAGGATAAAATGAATTGGCATCTTGCATTTGCGGGACTCATCTGTAAATTAGCACATATGCGTATCGGCAAATCAATCTTTACTCCTTCACCATCTTCTTCACCACCCATCCCATCTTCACATAATTAACTCCTGCCGTTAACTCACTTATATCAACCTTCGTTTCTTTGCCTTTGAGTATTATCTCTTTTACCACTTGCCCTTTAGTCCTCGCGGAGTCCTGAGGCAGAGACTCCGCGAGGACTAAATAAAATACCAATTTTACTTGGCTATTATCACAGAATCTGCGAGACTGAAGACGGATTGGCTTACACACAACTCCAACGCCCCAAATCCGCGCTAGCTGGGAAAAAATTAGATACTATATTGATGTCATCTGTGTTCATTTACCACTTTAAGGTAGTTTAGCGGATAATCATCTCATTTGCAAATTTTCAAATCGACTCATTTGCAAATCGGCACATCAACACATCAACACATTAGCTTAACTTCGCCAAAAAATTCAGGTCTTGGCCATTAAAGCAATATCAAATTATTTATCGCTCGTAAAATTTAGTCATACTATTTTTGCTATGCCCTTTGCTTTGATTGGTTTTATGCTTGCGGTTTGGTACGAAAACAAAGGTTTTGAAACTAAGCTTTTTGTATGTGTATTGCTTTGTATGATTTTTGCACGCAGTGCGGCTATGGCATTTAACCGTTTAATCGATGCTAGGTTTGATGCATTAAATCCTCGTACAGCAACACGTGAAATTCCAGCAGGTATTATTGGTAAAAATCAAGCAGCATTATTTATAACGCTCAATTGTTTGCTTTTTATTACCACCACATGGTTTATTAACAAAACTTGCTTTTACTTATCGCCATTGGCGCTCTTCATTATTTTATTTTATAGTTATACCAAACGCTTCACCGCTTTATGCCATTTTGTGTTGGGTGTGGGTTTGGCGTTAGCTCCTATTGGTGCCTATTTGGCTGTAACCAATTATTTTAGTGTCATTCCCATTTTGTTTTCATTTATCGTTTTTACATGGGTGGCTGGGTTCGATATTTTGTATGCATTACAAGATGAAGATTTTGACAAAGGCAATCAACTCCATTCAGTGCCTGCCGCGCTGGGGCGAAAAGGTGGTATTTATTTATCGACGATTGTGCATATTATTACAGCTTCGCTTACACTTTCGGTAGGTTGGGTAGCTAGTTTTCATTATGTGTATTGGATTGGGGCAACTGTATTTATTGCTTTGTTGATATATCAACATATTCTTATCAAACCCAACGATATAAGTAAAATAAATATGGCCTTCGCCACCGTGAATGGTATTGCGGGTATTGTATTTGCTTTGTTTACAGTTTGGGCTATATATTTGACATAGTTCTAATTGCTATTAAAACAAAATAATAAACATTATAAATAATAATATAAATTTTCTATATGTTTCCTTTATACGATGTTATTGTAGTTGGTGCTGGACATGCAGGTTGTGAAGCCGCAGCGGCTGCGGCCAATTTGGGTTCAAAAACCCTACTTATTACCATGAACATGCAAACGATTGCTCAAATGAGCTGCAATCCCGCTATGGGTGGCATTGCCAAAGGTCAAATTGTACGAGAAATTGATGCCTTGGGTGGTTATTCGGGTATTGTATCTGATAAGAGTATGATACAATTTAGGATGCTGAATAAATCGAAAGGTCCAGCGATGTGGAGTCCTCGTACACAAAATGATAGGCATTTATTTGCGTCCACTTGGCGTGAAATGCTTGAAAATACCCAAAATTTAGATATATGGCAAGATTCGGTAACAGGTTTACAAGTAAATAATGGAAAAATTATAGGTGTTGTTACTAATTTAGGTATCGAAATTAAAGGAAAATCGGTAGTTCTCACCAATGGTACTTTTTTGAATGGTGTGATTCATATTGGTGAAAAAAACTTTGGGGGTGGTCGAATGGGAGAAAGTAAGGCCACAGGAATCACTGAAGATTTATTAAAATTAGGGTTCGAGTCAGACCGATTAAAGACAGGTACGCCACCTCGCTTAGATGGAAGAAGTATCGATTACTCGAAAATGGAAATCCAAGATGGTGACGAGGATATCGTTGGATTTTCATATTTGGGCGAGCAAGACCCGTTTACGCAAGGCAAACAAGATAAACAAAGATGTTGTTGGGTTACCTACACCGATGAACGTGTTCATGACATGCTGAAAACAGGCTTTGAAAAATCGCCTATGTTTCAGGGCAGAATTGAGGGTACGGGTCCGAGATATTGCCCGAGCATAGAAGATAAAATCAATCGATTTGCCGAAAGAAATCGTCACCAATTGTTTGTGGAGCCCGAAGGCTGGAATACCAATGAAATTTATTTAAATGGTTTTTCGACCTCATTACCGGAAGATGTTCAATTCAAAGCCTTACAGTTAATTCCTGGTTTAGAACATGTAAAAATGTATAGACCGGGTTATGCCATTGAATACGATTATTTTCCGCCAACACAATTGACCTATACATTAGAGACTAAGTTAGTGGAAGGTTTGTTTTTTGCGGGTCAAATTAATGGTACAACAGGTTACGAAGAAGCTGCTTGCCAAGGTTTGATGGCAGGCATCAATGCGCACCAAAAGGTTCATGGTAAAAAAGTATTTACTCTAAGCCGCAGTGAGGCTTATATTGGTGTATTGATTGATGATTTAATAAATAAAGGTACTGATGAGCCTTATCGCATGTTTACATCGAGAGCGGAGTACCGAACGCTTTTGCGTCAAGATAATGCTGATTTGCGTTTAACCCCACTTTCCTACGAATTAGGTTTAGCATCAAAGGAAAGAATGGACGCAATATCGAAAAAGCTTGAAAATGTTACTTCTATTAAAAATCAACTTAAAACGATTTCTCTTGATCCACTGCAAATCAATCCTTATTTTCAAAAAATTGGCACTGCGGACTTGGTTGAAAAAAGCAATTCAATTAAAATATTGCTGCGCCCGCAAGTTGAATTGAAAGAGATGATGAATTATTCCGATGAGCTGCACAATCTTTTACACGGTGTTTCACGTGAAACAATTGAACAAGTAGAAATTCAATTGAAGTATGAAGCTTATATTGAAAAGGAGAAAGAAATTGTTGCAAAATCAAGTTTACTTGAAGAGCTGGTTATTCCTGATAATTTTGACTATGAACATGTAAAATCGCTTTCATCGGAAGGTAAGATGAAATTTATAAAGATAAGACCTCGCACCCTAGGCCAAGCAGGCCGTATTAGCGGCGTGAACCCTACCGATGTGCAAATACTCATGATACATATGGGCAGGTAAGGTTTGCTGTTAAAACAATTATAATTTAATTTCTTGCTCGGTTAATTGGGTTCTATTTAACATAGGGTTGACGCTACTTTTGGGTCAAACTTATAAAATTTGGAAGGCATTGCAGGACTTATTATTATTTGTATAATACTCGTTTTAGTTATTCCCTTTATTCTTGCCGTATCTAGTAATGGCAAACTGAATAAGTTGGCGGAACATACACGAAACACTCAACTCGATTTATCTCAGATTAAATAACAACTCAAAAAGTAATACCAATGCAGAGAAGAGTAACATTTAGCATATTGCGCTGAAAAATATCATAGACAAAACGAATGATATAGACATTGATATCAATAGAATAATTGATCGTGATATTGCGAAAGAATCGAAACTAGGTAATGAATCGATAAATGCAGGCACACCATCTATAGAAGAAAATAACCTCATTGAAATTAATGTTTCACGTGAAACATTGAAAGAAGAGGGTGAAGTACAAACGAATTCAGAAAATTCGAAAGAAGAAATAAATATACGATTAAGAACAAAAATGTTTCCCATGAAACAATAAGTGAAGAAAACGAGCTACTTTCAGAATTACGGAAATCATTGAACTCTGGATCAATCGCAAAAAACGAATTAACGTTATGTTTCACGTGAAACAAAAGAGGTGCAACTAGAAGCATCTTGGCGTATTTAATATTTCATTGGTGAGAAAATTGCAAGTATAAAAGGTATAGAGATTCTTGTCTTAGATATCTTCTGTATCGTGAAATGGGCGATTGATGGAAATCTACTTTCAGATGCTGCCAAAATTATGCTTGGAATAGTATGATGCGGCATACTCCTAAGCAGTATCGCTCACAAACTTTCAAAAAAATATCGTGCTTTTAGTTCAATACTTGCTGGGGGAGGAGTTGCGGTCTTCTATTTTTCTATATATCAAGCATTTCAATCATATCTTTTACTGTCACAAACAATAGCATTTGCTTGTATGATTCTCATAATGGCATTTTCTGTAATCATATCCCTGTATTATGATAAAAAAGAATTAGCTATACTAGTCATCTTAGGCGGGTTTCTCACTCCGTTTTTAGTAATACCGATTAGACAAATA
>JBIIJE010000065.1:0-14396 GCA_044234005.1 Chitinophagaceae bacterium
CTGGATATTCGTTTTATAGCTATAAAAAACATTCTTATTTTTTGGATCTAATTGATATCCTGCAATAAAATATGGATTTGAGTTATGATTCAAATAGTTTTGTGAAGATTCGTGATCATATCCCGAGGCAACACCTCGATTATAAAACAAACGGGTTGAAAAAACATAACCCCAAGCTTTTCTTACTGAAAGACCCCAACCTAAGGTATTTATGATGTTCTGAGGGCGATTAAATGGGGTTTTGGAATTTACATCACCAGACACATTCAACAAGCCACCATGTAATCCTATCTCCCATTGATTACGCGGCTTTGCAGGATATGAATAACTCCCTTCTGCAAAATCAGCAGCTTGTTCCTTTCTATTATCAGGTATGAGGTTTGAATCTAACAAATTAGTATTCCATCCTCGGTTACTTTTGCTACTAGCTTCTTGTCCCCATGAAATATTAGATGTGAAAAGTGTACCTAGTAATATTAGAAAAGAGTAATAAATTTTTATCATAAAATAATAATTTTGATTCGACAATAAATTATTGAAATTGTCGATTTGTAAATTCAAATTTGTAGGCCACAAAAGTATAAAAATAAGCGCTACTATCAAAATATATTTATGTTACTAAAAAAAGTCCCGAGATAAAATCGGGACTTTTTTTATTTGAAAGACAAAAAATACTAATTTCTTCTCAAGTTTGGATGTGGAGGTGGTAAGTTAGATGGGCCTTCTTCACCTTGAGCTGCTGAACGATATTCAACTGAGTTTGCGTCGCAACTTGTTCCGTATTGGAATATGAAACGCTCACGATCAATATTTTGTTTGTCAACCATGTAGTTGATTACAGAGTTAACACGATCCCATGAACGTTGTTGCTCTATTTTGCTACCATTACCACAACCGATTACAACAACTTTGCAATTAGGATTAGAACGCATACTAACAGACAATCCATTCAATTGACTTATTGCACCTGTTGATAATTTAGATGTTCCAGGCGCGAAGCTAATCGAACCAGAACTAATTGAACCACAACCAGAAGGAGCTGGTGTTATTTTATCACAACATTCAGGATCAGGGCAGTTGCCTACACCATCAGCATTAGAAGGTTGGCAATATGTTGGTGTAATTAATTGCTTGTCTTTGTAATCAGCAACGCCATCACCATCGGTATCGAATGGACAACCATGAGAATCAACCGAAACACCTCCTGGCGTGTTAGGACAACGATCGAAACAATCAGAGATGCCATCACCATCAGCGTCTTTATCACATTTACTATCTGGTGTTACGTTACGACGCAATGAATTATAACCAAAATCCATAGGATTCATCCACCATAATGGGTCTACTGAGCGACCTCCTAAGTTAACATTTAAGCCAAGAGATAAGTAATTGATGTTATCAAAATCACTAGTCATAGCAGAACCCACTTGAACGCCTGCACCCGAAACTGAAGGTGCTTCTTGCCAGCGGTATCCATCAATTAAATCATCCATCGTGATTGTCATCTTGTTATCCAATTGTAACGATAAACGCTTTGATAATCGGTACTGCATACCAATACCAATATTGAAAACTGGGCGAACTGTTGATTTATCCTTGCCAAATTTACCACGATTCTCATGCTCTTCAGCATCAGTTTCATAATCATCATCAAACATTGCAAGTAGTTGCTTATTTACATCTTTACGTTGCTTGTAAACATTGTTAATAGCGCTTGAATTTTGACGAATAATATTTCCAAATTTATAATTTGCACCATCAGCATCCTTAAGATCCATTGTGGTTTTATAAGTCATAACTCCAGCTCCTCCATAAAAATAAGCTCCAAATGGAGAACGTGCTTTATGAAATTTCAAATTGTTTAGAGACATCACTAATTGTCCAGATAATTCTTGAATTCTTGATCTGTAGCTATAAAACACATTTTGATGAGCCGCTACAGTGTTATAACCAGCAATTAGATATGGATTTGAGTTATGTCCCCAATAATTATAACTACCTTCATGATTGTAACCAGAAGCTACACCACGGTTATAAAATAAACGAGTTGAAAATACATAACCCCAAGCTTTTCTAACAGATAAACCCCAACCTAATGTATTCATTACATTTTGAGGTTGATTAAATGGCGTTTTACTACGAACATCACCTGAAACATTTAAAAACCCTCCATTGATTCCAATTTCCCATTGGTTGCGAGGTTTAGCTGGGTAATCATATTGTCCAGCTGCAAAATCTGCCGCTTGACCTTTACGATTTTTAGGGATGAGCGTTGAGTCACTAATATCGTAACTGCCTCCACGCGTCATTGAACGCGAACTACTAGTCATGTCTTGTGCTTGCAGCTCGGTTGTTGAAAACAAGGCCATGAACCCTGCTAATAAAATGTACTTTTTGCTTGTCATAAATAATTTTTTTGAAAAAAATAATTGATTTTAGTTTTCCTTATTACTGCAAATATAGAAATAGAATATTCATATCCAAAATAAATAGACTTTTAAAATATTTTTTTTGGTAAAATCAGTTGAAATTCCTAAGAATTCTAAGCTAATACATTTTAAACCCATATTGAAATAGATGAGAATGCTCTTTTCAGTATTATCTTAAGTGTTTCAAATGCAGATAATGAACTTTTGTTTTACAAAAGTTGAAATAATTCACAAATACTTCTGTGAAAGCATTGTCTTAATACTTCTAGTTTATTCAACTATCATAATTGATCCACCTTCTTCAATAATCTATAATTATACGTAAAGTTACCAATTTCATTTTCCACCCAAATTTTGCAGTTGAAAATGCAAACTGCAAAATCAATTCCCGTTAACATTTTCTAGTTACTCTTACGTCGCAATGAAAATTTGTTTCAGAACTAAAATATGAAGGTCTAGGACCTCTGCAAATGGCTTCGGTAAAATTTTCTAAATCGTGATTCCCGAGAAAAGCCTTATCAGAATTTATTCTCTGCAGCACACTTCTTTCCTGCTGCAAAATCTCAACTCAACTTTTCATCATCATGTAAAAAATGAATACATGCAACACTATTTGAACAAATTTTGCTACAAGTACAATCGAAGATTCTTCAAGCATTTAACATCTACTAGACTTATAAAAGCACCACTAACAGGTGCATGGTTCCAATTGGTGTAGCTTTACGGATTATCATTGAAAAATTAATTTCTTTTTAAATTAGGATGCGGAGGAGGTGCGTTAGACGGACCTGTTTCCCCTTCGGCTGCAGCACGATAATCAACAGTATTTGGAGCCCCATTCTGACCATATTGGAAAATGAAACGCTCACGGTCAATTCCTTGGTTGTCAACCATGTAATTAATTACAGAGTTTACTCGATCCCATGAACGTTGTTGCTCTAATTTAGTACCATTGCCATTACCCATTACCACTACCTGACAATTTGGATTGGCACGCATTGCAGATGCTGATTGCGTTAAAGTAGACATTGCAGTCTGATTTAATTTAGACGAACCCGCAGGGAACATAACCGATCCACCGCGAATATCTCCGCAACCTACAGGAGATTTACCACCGCAACACTCAGGATTTGGACAATCACCAATACCATCTTCATTTGAAGGTTGACATTCAGTTGGTGTAATCAATTGCTTATCTTTAAAGTCAGGAACATCATCACCATCAGTATCGATTGGACAACCATGTGTATCAGCTGCTACCCCTGCCGGAGTATCAGGACAACGATCGAAACAATCAGAAACACCATCAGAATCGCTGTCTGTATCACAATTACTTCCGCCTGTCGGACGATGCATTGCTGTATAACCATAATCCAATGGATTCATCCACCATAATGGCTCAACAGATTTACCACCTAAATGTATGTTCAATCCAACTGACAAATAATTGTAAGTATCAAAATCACGTGTCATAGCTGAACCACCATAACCTGGTTGAGGCCACTCTTGCCAACGTTGACCATCAATTAAATCATCGTTTGTATAAGACCACTTGTCTTCTATAGCTAATGAAACACGACGTCCTAATTTGAACTGAATACCTAAACCAACAGTCAAGATCGTACGATATGTGCGTTCATCACCAAACCATGAACGATTATCGTGGCGCTCTGCACGAGATTCATAGGTACCATCGAATAGGTTTTTCAAATCTTTGTTTTTAGCTTTTCTTGTGCGATAAGTACTAGCCCAATTTGGCTTTTCATTTGCATAATTGGTATTAACAATCTTATCGAACCCAGCTTGGTATGAAAGACCATTTCTACCTAAAGCATCTACCCATGTATCATATAAGCTTCCGCCCATTCCAGCGATTGCATAAAGGCTTGCGCGATTACGAGCTTTGTGGAATTTGATATTATTTAAAGCAGCAATTACTTGAAACGATAATTCATCGACATTTGTTCTGTAGTTATAAAATACATTACCTGCTGAATAAGGTGTAGATCCTGGTGCTGGATTTGCACCACCAGTACCATAACCATTAGCCATCCAAGGATTGCCGTTGGTATGACCCCAATATCCAGTTGCTGGCTGCCAGTTGAAACCTGAAGCAGTGCCATGAAGATATTGTAAACGTGTTGAAATTATATAACCCCAAGCTTTACGTAAGTGAACACCCCAACCTGAAGTTTGACCAGGGTTTTTCGCCGTAAATAAATTTTTAGAACGCACATCGCCTGATACGTTAAAAGCACCAAAACTTATACCTAGCTCCCATTGATTTCTTGGTTTTGCTGGAAAATCATATTGGCTAGAAATGAAATCACGTTGTTGCTCCATTCTTCGTGATGGAATTAAGGATGTATCCATAACATCGTAGCCTACACCACGATAGACTGTATTAGTAGTAGATTCATTTTGAGCAAATGTCTTAATTGCTGAGAATGAGGTAATTAATAACAAGGCCGATAGAATTAAGTACACTTTTCTTGACATGCTCATTGCGTTTTTATAAAAAATTTAATGCGTGAATATATACACACAATTCTAAAAAATAATTTTAAAACCTTTCTTTTGAAATAAATTTGCTAGCTATTCACTGATTTTCAGACAATTTAATGAGAGAAATAAAAAGTTATCTAAGCCAAGATTTAATCGCATTTGAAAAAACTTTCAACGAAGCTGTGCAGAGTCACGTTTCATTACTCGACAAAATAATGAAGTACATTGTAAAAACGAAAGGGAAGCAACTAAGACCTATGTTTGTTATACTCTCGGCCAAACTATGTGGTCCAGTGAACGAAAGAACCTATAGAGCAGCTTCACTGATTGAACTCTTGCACACAGCTACTTTAGTGCATGATGATGTGGTGGATGACGCAAATAAAAGACGAAGTTTTTTTTCGATTAATGCGCTTTGGAAAAATAAAATTGCAGTTCTTGTCGGAGACTATTTATTGTCAAAAGGACTATTACTATCGTTAAATAACAAAGATTTTAAAATATTAGAAATTTTGGCGACTGCCGTAAAAGAAATGAGTGAAGGTGAACTTCTTCAAATCGAGAAAGCCCGAAAACTAGATATTACTGAAGAAATCTATTTTGAAATAATTCATGGTAAAACAGCCTCTTTAATTTCATCTGCTTGCGGTGCTGGCACATTTTCGAGTACTGACGATGAAGCGAAAAGTGATATTATGAAGCAATTTGGACAAAAAGTAGGTATTGCATTTCAAATAAAAGATGACTTATTCGATTATGGTAAAGCCGATGTTGGAAAGCCAACAGGTAATGATATTAAAGAGAAGAAAATGACTTTACCTCTCATTTACACGTTGAACAAATGTTCGAAAGAAGTAAAAAATAAAATAATTCAAATATTTAAAAATCCTAATAAGAAAAAAAGTGAAGTAAGTTATGTAATTCAAACTGTTATTGAACATGGAGGAATCGCTTACGCGGAAACTAAAATGCTTGGTTTTATTGATGAAGCCTTTGAATTATTGAATAAATTTCCCGACAATGAGGCTAAAGTACATTTGAAGAATTTAGTAAACTACTCAGTTGAGAGAAAATATTAGCGCCTTTGGATAAGAATTATCCTTCTTTGTAAAAATCCATTAAAGCGCCAAAATAATAGTGATTCCATCCATAAACTATATCGAGATAATCATCATCTGGTATATTGATATGTAGCAATTCTGCAGACGTCCCATTTTTATGTGCATGCAATTTGATGGTAACAATTGATTTAACAGGATGCTCTCCGAAATACCATTCTTGTTCCAATCTTCTTGGGGGATCTAATAAAATATTTCTACCAACTATACTTCCATCCCATAATGAAAACTCGGCATTGGCTTCAATCGGCATAATGGCTTTATCGCCAGTCCAAATTTCTAATGTTGCTTCCTGAGTCAGTGCAGCGAACACCACTTCTGGCTCTGCATTTAAATAATAATATTTCTTAAAATCTTTCAGATGAATTTCGGGTTTACTTGTTAATATTTGTCACTCAACAAAAAATAATTGAACCAAAATATTAATCTAAGCTCCTAAAGAGCTAATTTTATTTCAATCACTGTTTAGCAACCTGCACTGAATATTGTTCTTTATCAGCTACAAATTGTAATACATAGTTTCCTGTTGGCAAAGTTCTTAATACCTCAATTTCAAATTCTGTGCCATATAACTCTTTACTCATATAAATTAACTTACCAGAAACATCGAGTAATGTATATTTAAAATTATTAATATGTCCTATATACGACTTTAACTTACAACTATTCGTAACAGGATTCGGGAATAAAGCAAAGCGGAAATCTATATTTTTAACCTCATCAATACCAGTGACCATATTATATGCTTGACAAAGATTTGGTAAGCCATATCCATAGGTATTATCAGGCGAATTATACTTATCACTTGACATTTTCACAATTTGGCGAAGCTGCCAAGCATTTAAGTGTGGTAGAGATTGCCACAAGCAAGCAATACCACCACAAATTACTGGGCAAGCATAAGATGTACCACTTTCTGCGGTTAAATTACAACCTCCAACCAAAGTGGTTGATTGTCCCATAGCGACGCCATCTGGCTTAACCCTGCCATCAAAAGTAGGACCATAGCTACTTGCTGACCACCAAATACCTGACCCGTTAACAGCCCCAACAGAATAAACACTATCACCATCTGCAGGCGTGATCATAAATTTCCAAGACCCTGCTGCCTCATTGCCCATAGCATTTACAACAAATATACCTTTACGTACAGCCATATTTGCGCCCTTCACCACCATGCTACTTACTCCATCCATTTCTGTGTAGGTATAATTGCTTCCAGTAAGAGGGCTATCAAATTTGTTATAGCCTAATGATGAATTAATAATATCAACTCCCAAGCTATCTGATTTTTCTGCCGCAGAAATCCAATTATCCTCTTCGATTGGCATTTCAAATCTGGTATCTTCAGTTATATAAGTGTAGTAATTAGCCTTTGGTGCTGACCCCACAAAGCTACCTGAAACGTCACTCGCTAAAATGCTCATTACCTTATATCCATGATTCGCATTGATACTTATAGCAAATGCCGCAGCGGTATCACGTGCAAAATCATACTGATCTTTTAATCTACCTTCGCTAAAGATAGAATCAAAAAACACGCATGTATCCACTCCTTTGAAAGCATTGTCGAAAATAGCAATATTCATCTCTTCGCCTTTAAATCCCATGTCATGCAAACAATCTGCCTCGATAATATCTACTTGCTGAAAACCATTTCCATAATAGGCTGAATTACCCCTAGTAATTTTGTTGGTATTTAGCTCCACACTTTCTGAGGCAAACTTTGTGCTTTCTGTCTCTTCGGTTTTAAAAATACCTGAAGCATAATATCCAACCCATTCAACACTAGCAACCATAGGTAAGGCTGAAATACTTATCGCTTTGGACGAATCATAAGTAGTGACTACAATCTGGTTGAACCATTTAGAGCGATTATGTATTCCTTCGATGTTGCCTACTTGTAAAACGGCATCCATGTAAGCAGGTACAATTGGCAAATCGGTGCTATCCAAATCAATAGCTTGCTTACTTCGGCGCTGCAATGCCTTTGCTGACAAGAACTGCAAAGAATCAGCAAAAGTGAGTGTGCCGTTTTTGTCTTTAAATTTAACACGAAAAGCGTAAGAAGGAGCCGCTTTTGTTTTACTTGAAACTATACAAAGACTCAAAAAAAACATTGTAGAAATGGCTATTTTGAAATTGCTATAAATCATTTTAAAAAATATTACTTCGAAATTAATTCAAAAATACTGAAGCTGTAAAATGTAATTTGTAATACTAGATTGAGATTGGCAATTATAAGAGTTTGCTAATTATAATTTTTAGCTCGCATAGTCACGACAAATCCTTTGCGAAAACCAATATTAGATTGATATACCCAATAGGCTAAATTTTTATAAATCAAACCAACATTTTTTGCATAAACCTCCTGAGAAAATGTTCTATCACTATATGAATTTGAATTTATTGAATCTCCCGTGTAATCATTAATTTGATTGATCAAAGCAGTTGAGTTGAAAGTTAATACTCCATTATTAAATGGCTTACTTAAATTTTCGTATTTATAATCCCAATTTTTATTATTCAACCATTGTAATTCAGGATTAAATTGTGTACTAATGTATGTGTTGCCGAACCATTTTGTGTTCTCCTTAACCGGAAAGACCATTTTAATAAATCGTAAGTTGTTCTCAAGAACTTCAATATTCATGCTGCTTGAGGTTACATACCCATTTTGAACTTCAATCCAAGGCTCACTCTCATTTTTTCGATAATAAGTAATTCTTTTTTTCGAATCTCTTCCTTCGTTATCTTCAAAATCTGAGCCTATCATAATACGCACTTCCGAACGTATAGTATCTACTTTTTTATTAAAGTCATCGTACACAATTGAATCTACTAAGTACTCCACGTACTTATTAGTTTCGATTGGAAAATACTCTTTTCCTAATTCAATATTTTCCGTAGTTATCACTTCACGATTACAGGCATTTGCGATTAGTAAAATGTAAATCAAAAAAAATATATTATTGTTCTTCATAGTCTTGTTTATCTATCATAATTTAGTCATAGGCTTGAATAATACCACCGCCTATTACATCTTCTCCCTCGTAAAAAACAGCGGACTGCCCAGGTGCTATACCTTTTACCGCTTCGTGAAACTCTACCCTCACCTTGCCATTTTGGTTATAAAGAGTCGATTCCACTGCTTGTGATTTGTATCTAATTTTACTCAACGCTTTTTGTCCATCATTTATTGCAACGTATTTAATCATATTGAGTCTTGATACATACATTTCTTTTTTATCCAAATCAATTTCATCACCTAAAGTAACTACATTTTTGTCAGGATTAATATGAGTGACATACATTGGCTTGCCCAAGGCTATATCTAAACCTTTGCGCTGACCAATTGTATAAAAAGGATAACCTTTATGCTTGCCTAGCACTGTACCATCTTGCAATTGAAACTCCCCGCCACCTACTTCATCTTCTAAACCTGTAACCTTCTTCTTTAAAAAATTTCTGTAATCATTATCAGGCACAAAACATATTTCATAGCTCTCACTTTTCTTTGCTAGTTCGGGGTAACCATAATCATGAGCCATTTGCCGAACTTCTGTTTTCAATAAGTCGCCCAATGGATAAATACTGCGTGACAAGCAAGCTTGTGATAAACCCCATAATACATAGCTTTGATCTTTTGTATCGTCCTTGGCTTTTGATAATACACGACGATTATTCTCTTCACGCACTTTTACGTAATGCCCAGTTGCAATGAACTCACAATCCAAGGCATCCGCGCGTTTTAGTAAGGCATTCCATTTGATATGAGTGTTACACATAATGCATGGATTTGGCGTTCTGCCAGCCATATACTCTTCAATAAAATTATCAATAACTGCACCTCCAAATTCTTCTCGAATATCAAGCACATAATGTGGGAATCCATGCTCAACTGCAGCTAGCCGCGCATCATTAAAACTCTCTAGATTACAGCATCCTGTTTCTTTCTTAGAAGTTGATGCACCACTTGTGGCATAATCCCAAGTTTTCATAGTAATGCCTATCACTTCATAACCTTGGTCATGTAACATAAGAGCGGCAATGGTGCTATCAATACCACCACTCATGGCTACCAATATTTTACCTCTTTTACTCATTATTTCGCAAATGTACAACAATGCCTTATTCAGAGTTTGCTGTTAACTTGTTATGATACAATTAGATACTTATAAAATAGCCTACGAGCTTTTAGAAATTATAGATGATATTCTACCAAAGTAAAATCACGGGTATGAACCCCAAAGCAAGCTTTGGAAAAAAAATCGGATCTTCCTCGCTTCGGGATTCAACAATCCAAAATTCGTACCTCATTTTGATTTTTGTAATGAATAGATTAAATGATAATTATTTTCGTGATATTTTTTCGGCCTTGAAGGCAGTCGCTTTCTTGGATCAAGCTTGCGACACGCCGCGTTAGGGCGATGAATTTCTTTAATCCAGATTCAGTATTAGAAATGTTGGAAAGATTTAAACCGATTGGAATTTTGTAACACCGGTTGTTATTGCCGTAAGCTTCCTTCGTGATTTACATCAATATCATCGGCACAGGCAAACCCATTTTTCGTAACTCAAATTGTTCTTATACCATTTTGACATTAATTTTATATTATACGTTTCGCTTGACGAAAATGGTAAATACCGATGGATAAAAATGTTTATATTAAATGGAGGAACGAAATTTTAATCTATTACATTTGTGTAATCGGTAATAACAGAATAACCATTGGCATTTACTCCCGCCAAATTTGTCGGGACAAGATTGGGTCTGCGAAACAAATCACATGGGTAGAACGCGCTAGAATTTTCGCTCCTCAAATCCTAACGCGTAATTTGGATTTAAGCTATTTTAAAATCCTTCAAGCCCTGAATGTATAATCATTAGGCTAAAATAAAAAAAGTTCCTGAATAGGAACTTTTAGAAGTAGCGTGACCGAGACTTGAACTCGGGACCTCAGCATTATGAGTGCTGCGCTCTAACCAACTGAGCTATCACGCCGAATAGGGTAAAGTTTTCTTAATGAGCCTTACGCCCCATTTGAAGGTCGGCAAAAGTAAGAGAAAATTTAGAATTATATCTATTCATGATGGTATTTTTCGTTTTTCAAAATTGTAAATGCTCTGTACAGTTGCTCAGCGAAGATTAGACGCACTAATTGATGTGGAAAAGTAAGCATTGAAAGACTTAATTTGTAGAGGGCTTTAGTATGCAAACTTTCGGCAATGCCATAACTTCCACCTATTAAAAAAATAATACGAGCAGGTGATGAATTCATCCATTGATTTAATTTTTCGGCCAATTTAATCGAAGTAAGCGCAATACCCCTTTCATCTAGGCAAACGAGCAAATCCTTATCACTCAATTTGCTAACAATGAGTTCGGCTTCTCGATCTAAAATCAGCTCTTTGCTCTGATTTTTATTTATTTTACTATTATCAATGGTTACCATTTTGAATTTAGTATAATGTTTCAGTCTTTTCTCGTACAACTCAATAGCAGATTGCAATTCACTCTTATCTTGCTTACCTAAACTCCACAATTCAATAGTCATTCGAATTTTTTCTTTGTTGACACAAAAGTAAGCCATATATTTGCACTCCCAAAATGGCTGCGTAGCTCAACTGAATAGAGTACCTCACTACGGATGAGGGGGTTTTAGGTTTGAATCCTAACGCGGTCACAAAGAGTCCATTTATTTGATAGATGGGCTTTTTTATTGGCATAACATATCAATCCAGTGAATGCCAAATGTGACTTAAAACGAAAAGCGCTTGATTATGATTATCAAGCGCTTCTAAGTTTATTGGACAATAATAAGTTTATTCAAACACGTCCTCCTTAATTCCTGTATTTACTTCTACCGTTTTTAATTTTAGGTCTATTACTTGTAGACCCATATTCTGTTTGATTACATTTGGATACCATAAATCACCAGCTCCTTTTTTATAATCAGCGTAGTAGCGACTGTTCATTGTTTTTCCTTGCGGTCCATCTTCCTCTTCTTCCGTTTTTACTTTAAAACCAGTCTTTACATCGAAATATTCAATCGCTTTCGATCCGCTTGGTTTCATTATTTCAATTTGATAGGCGGTTGCACCATTTACATTTTCAGTACCCAGCAAAGTCACTTTGTAATCGCCCCCTAAATAAAGTAGTTCAGCATTTAAAATAGCTTCATCTTTAAATTTTTCAATTTGTTCGGCATCAAAATCGTTTTTTTGCCCCATCATAGTCATGTAACCTTTGTTACCATTAAATACAATTTTTTGCATAGTTTGTTCACCCATTTTTACATCCAAAGCCATCTTATTTGGCGCTTTGCGTTGTGTGATAATTTCCATGACACGTCCCATCATTTCAGCTGTATATATTGATTTCATATCACCGACTTTAAGCCACGCTTTTTCGCCTCCCGTAACCTCTATATGCTTTTTAATGACATCAGTCGCACTCATTTTAGCCAGTGAAGCTGATATTGTTTCATCCTTTTGTACATTACCATATATGTCATAGATAGTAACGGGTCCGAATTTCTTCAATTTCTCAGCCACTTGTTTTTTATCGCCTGCAACGGTAATAGTTGCAACACCAGGGGTGATATACTTCTTTGCAACTTCCATTACATCCAGTGCAGTTACTGCGTCAACACTTTTTAAATAGTTTTTATAATAGTCTTTAGGCATGTTGTACTTTTTCTCATTGATTGCATAACGCGCTAAGGTTTTAGGATCCTCTAATCCCAAAGCAAATGTGCCTGACATATAATTTTTGTAACCTTGCAATTGCTCAGCTGGCACCAGTTCTGTACGCAAACGATTCATTTCTTTAAGAATTTCAGCCACTGAGCTATCGCTTGCATTGGTGGCTGCGTTGGCTGTGGCAGAAAATTTTCCCGCATTAGGCAATTCATCAGAACGGAACGATGAGTAGGAGCCATAGGTCCATGCATGGGTTTCGCGCAAATTTTGAAATAATCGACCTGTACTTCCGCCACCTAAAATGCCATTTGCTACTTTCAATTTTACTTCATCAGGATGCCCTTGCTTCATGTTGATTGGATAAGTAACATCTATCACGCTTTGTACAGCACTACTTTTATTGATTACAGCTACAGTGGCTCCTGTGGGTGCTTTAGGGGTTGGGTAGTTAGCACGAGGCACCTCCTTTTTCTGCCATTTTGCAAAATGTTTTTCGACTTGTTGCTTTGCTTCCTCAAAAGTTATGTCGCCAACAATTGCCATATAAGCTACATTAGGCCTGAAGTAAGTTTCAAAAAATTGTTGGCAACGTTGTAAAGTAATTTTATCTACACTCGCCTCAGTGGTGATTTCTCCATAAGGATGATTCTTGCCATAATTCAATATTTTAGTTATATTTTCGCTCATCGCCTCTGGATCGTCAAGAGCTTGGGCTAAGGATGCTTTCGCCTGTTTTTTTATTTTAGTAAGTTCTTCCTGAGAAAATTTAGGTTGCGTGAGTACTTCACTGGCAAGCGACAATAATTTATCGCTATTTTTTTTGAGACTTTGCATAAATAACCCGTCGTTACCTATATCTAGTGAACCTCCCAATCTATCTAATTCTTCATTGAATTGATCTTTGGTTTTAGTTTTAGTGCCCGCCGTAAGTAAATCGCCAAGCATATCTTGGAAGCCAGCCATATCACCCTGTAAGGATGGACGAATATCAAAATCGATGGAATAACTTACTACAGGCAACTTATGATTTTCTACAACAAATACCTTTATACCATTGCTGGAGATAAATGATTGCGATGAACCCATTTGTAAAGTAGGCGCTGGACCTGGTTTGGGTCGTATACTCCTATCAAGTGTTTGTGCATTCGAAGCAAGAGATGCAACTAAAAGCGCTGAGAATATGAATAATTTATTATTTGTCATTTTTTTAAATATTAGATATTGTAAATATTTTGTGTTGGTGAATTGAGAAAGTGAGCCTTTTAATTTTTACTACTGTCTGGTAAATAATACAATACCAAACGATTACGCTTAGTGAAATATTTTTTGGCAACTGCTTGCATATCAGCGGCTGTTACTTTCATATATCTATCTAACTCCTTATTAATTAAGTTAGCATCGCCGTAATACACATGATAGTTGGCCAAATTCTCTACAATGCCTAATACGCGTTGGTTCTGAGAAATAAACTCATTCTCAATTTGATTTTTACACTTTTGCAATTCATCTACACTAACACCTTCATTTACAATTTTATTGACTTCATCATCCATCGCTTTCTCTAATTCTTCAGGTTTAGTGCCTACGTTACCTACCCCATACATAATTGCCAATCCTGGATCTTCGGTTGGATAACTAA
>JBIIJE010000012.1:0-42729 GCA_044234005.1 Chitinophagaceae bacterium
ACTTTCCCGGTTTCATCTTTTTTAAATTCATGACATTGAACAATGTAAGCATGTTTCAAGCGCACTTGCAATCCTTGTCCTAGACGGAAATACTTTTTAGGAGGGTCTTCCATAAAGTCATCACGCTCTATCCAAATTTCTTTACTGAATGAAATCTCTCTATGTCCACTATTTTCATCTTCAGGATTATTCTCTGCTATCAATTTCTCTGTTCTGCCATCTTCATAATTAGTAATAATTAATTTGATCGGATCAAGTACAGCCATGCGACGGAGTGCAATCTTATTTAAATCTTCGCGCAGACAAAAATCGAGTAGAGAAATATCTATCATATTATCGCGCTTCGCGATACCTATTTTATCACAAAACTCTCGTATGGAAGTGGCAGTATATCCGCGCCTACGAAATCCACTGATTGTAGGCATACGTGGATCGTCCCAGCTTTCTACTATCTTATCGTTTACCAGTTGTAACAATTTTCTTTTGCTCATCATGGTATAAGTCATATTCAATCGAGCAAACTCATATTGTTTGGATGGAAAAATTGCTAAATTCTCAATGCACCATTCATATAATTCGCGATGTGGGACAAATTCTAAGGTGCAGATTGAATGTGTTATTTTTTCGATACTATCACTTTGTCCATGGGCAAAATCGTACATTGGATAAATGCACCATGCGTCACCTGTTCGATGATGATGTGCATGTTTGATGCGATAAATAACCGGATCTCGCATCAACATATTAGTATGCTTCATATCAATTTTAGCACGAAGCACTTTGGCGCCATCTGGAAATTTTCCATCGCGCATGGCTCGAAACAAGTCTTTATTTTCTGCTACACTTCTACCTCGATAAGGACTATCTGTTCCTGTAGTGGTAGGTGTTCCTTTAAGCGCAGCAATTTCTTCAGGGGTTGAATCATCAATATATGCCAATCCCTTTTCAATTAATTTACATCCGAATTGGTAAAGTTCTTCAAAATAATCAGACGCATAAAGTTCGTTATCCCAACTAAAACCTAGCCATTGAATATCTTCTTTGATACTCGTAACGTACTCAACTTCTTCTTTTTCAGGGTTGGTATCATCGAAACGCAAATTACATTTCCCATTATATTTTTTTGCTAAGCCAAAATTCAAACATATGGCTTTTGAATGTCCAATGTGTAAATAACCATTAGGTTCAGGAGGGAATCGAGTGTGCACACGACCTTCGTGTTTGCCATTTGCAATATCGGCTTCAATAATTTCTTCTATAAAATTGATATGTTTTTCTTCATTCATGGTATAAATTCCTGTTCTAATAAGATAGGTTTCAAAACTAAGTTATTTCATTATCATACTCAAATATGAAGTATGAATTGATAGTTACTTGTGTTGGAAAAGGTGGGCGACCTCTATTTTTGAATTTCCCCTCATGACTGCAATTTTGATATGAATTCTTCTAAATTTAATAAGTGTTTAGAGTCATTTATTAAATAGATTTAATATAATTTCGGGTATTTCCCAAATGACTCCGCTTTCCGTTTTACAGCAATATTGGCACTATGATTCATTTCGTGATTTACAAGAAGAAATTATTTTCGAAGTATTACAGGAGAATGATGTGCTTGCCATATTGCCAACAGGTGGTGGTAAATCGTTATGTTACCAATTGCCAACTATTTTACTAGATGGTGCTTGTTTAGTTATTTCGCCACTAATCGCCCTCATGCAAGATCAGCACAGAGATTTAAACGAGAAAGGCATTGCTAGTTTATACGTTCATAGTGGATTAAATCAAAAGGAAGTTGAAGCTGCTTTTGCGGAAATGACAACGGGAGATTATAAATTTATTTTCCTATCACCTGAAAGATTACAAACGCAATTATTGAAAGACTATTTGCCAAATTGGAATATTCGATTAATTGCGGTTGATGAGGCGCATTGTATTTCGCAATGGGGTTATGATTTTCGGCCTCCTTATTTGCGTATTGCAGAAATAAAGAAAATATTACTCGATGTCCCCATCATAGCACTCACGGCAAGTGCAACACCAAAAGTTCAAGATGATATTATTGAAAAATTGGAAATTTCGACAGCAAAAAAATTCATTGGCTCTTTTCAACGTAAAAATATTTCGATAAGTTGTTTATCAGAAAGCTATAAGCTTAAAAAAATATGCGATATACTTCAAAAAGTTAAAGGTTCAGCATTGGTTTATTGCCGAAGCAGATTGCGAACCAAAGAGGTGAGTGATGCTTTATGTGCTATTGGTTTGCAAGCAAATTTCTATCATGCAGGTTTGTCAAGTGTCGAAAGAGAATTGAAACAGAATGCTTGGATAAATAATGAAACCCGCATCATGTCATGTACTAATGCGTTTGGTATGGGTATACACAAGTCAGATGTAAGATGTGTAATTCATTATGATTTGCCTGAGAGTCCAGAAGCCTATTACCAAGAAATAGGAAGGGCAGGACGTGATAATCATAAGTCCTATGCGATTGTACTTTATAGTGAACAAGACCTTCATAAAATGATGAGCGATTCAGTTTTAAAATTTCCAAGTATTCAAAAAATTCAGGAAGTTTATCAAGCTGTATGCAATTACGTAGGAGCAGGTATTGGAAATACTGAATTAGAAGTTTTCGATTTTAACATGAGTGATTTTTGTCGAGCTTTCAAACTCAATACACTAGAAGCATATGCTGGTATTCAGGTACTTGCTCAACAAGGTTTTTGGCAATTAAATGATGGGTTTCAGCAAAGTGCGCAAATACAAATTCTTGCCGATAAATTTACGCTCCAAGAAATAGAAAAAATGTATCCTGAGATGGATGAAGTGATTAAACAATGTCTTCGTTTATACAATAGTTTATTCCATCACCCAACTAAAATTAATGAGTTCCAAATTGCACAAAAATTATCTGTAGCAGTTGATTATGTAAGTGATATATTAAGTAAAATGCATAATCTTAAATTGATTGAATACATAAGACCCAATCAAACTCCTAAACTTACATTTTTACACGATAGAGTTATTGCTTCGCATCTTAGCATTGACATGCAATTACAAGAACGTTTGAGAAGGCAGCATGAAGAGCGCATTGCGTTTATGAAAAATTTTGCTGAAGAAAATAAATCATGTCGATTGAACACTTTAGTAAATTATTTTGGGGAGCAAACAAAAGAAGATTGCGGTATTTGTGATAATTGTCTAAGAAAGAATATCACAAGCAGCAAAAAAACTTTCGAAGAAATAAAACAAACTATACTCGAATCTGTGGAGATCAACTCAACCACAACAATACATCATATCATGGCAAAATTTTCGAGTATTAAACAAGGGGAGGCAAGGCGTATAATAAGATTTATGCTAGATGATGGTATATTGCACTTGACTGATGCTGACACTTTAATGATTAATAAAAAAATAGAATAATGAAGTTTGGAATAGTAGGTATGGGAAATATTGGCAAGCGACATGCTGAGCATATTATCCAGCATCCCGAGGCTGAATTAGTTGCATATTGCGATTTGAAAGAATCTAGCGAAGTCTTCCTACGCGAAACTTCTTTTTATCAATCATTAGAAGAAATGTTTGCGCATGAAAAGTTAGATATTTTGAATATATGCACCCCAAACTATTTGCATTGCGAGCACACAATAAAATCGTTGCAGGCAGGCTGCCATGTAGTTTGCGAAAAGCCCATGAGTTTAAGTACAAAGGAGAGCGAGAGTATGATTAAAGTTGCTGAACAATGCAAGAGAACTATTTTCGTAGTAAAACAAAATAGATATAACGAACCTGTTCAACAAGTCAAAAAACTACTTTCAAATCAAAGCTTAGGTAAAATACTTTTTGTGCAAGTAAATTGTTTTTGGAATCGAAATGAAGCATATTATTTGGAAAGCAATTGGCGAGGAAAAAAATTATTAGATGGGGGTTGCTTGTTTACTCAGTTTAGCCATTTTGTAGATATTCTGTATTATTTATTTGGAAAGGTAGAAGTCAATGCAGGCTGTGTGAAAAACTTCCAACATCCATACACCGAAATTGAAGATACAGGCTCATTTGTTATGCATACAGAAAATGACGCCTTGGTAAATTTCAATTTTTCAACGTGCGCATTTGAAAAGAACATGGAAGGAGCTATTACGATTTTAGCAGAAAAAGGAACTGTAAAAATTGGTGGACAATATTTAAATACAATCGAGTATCAAAATATTCAAGATATATCATTGCCTCCTATTCAGATACAAGCCAAATCGAATGACTATGGTAAATACCAGGGTAGTATGAGTAATCACGATAAGGTAATTGACAATGTAATAAAAACTCTCCAAGGTAAAGATGTAATTATGACCAATGCCGAAGAGGGGAAAGATGTGGTAGCTATCATTGAAGCAATGTACACTTCGGTGCAATCTATGTAATAGCATTGTAAAGCTCTAAAATGCTAATTATCAGTGTTTTGGAATGCTATGTGATTTCATATATATAAAATCACTAAAAAAATATATCATAAAAAAAATTTACAACTTTTCATCTTATCATGCCTTGCTCTATCAGTAAAAAGTCAGGATCAAGGTGAACATCGAAATTGCAATTCAGCAGAACATTTATAAGAAATGTTGGATAACGATCCTGAATTTGCGAAGCGCAGAGATTGATTGAGTCAGAAACACAAGCTTACATGAAAGCAAAAGGAAATACCGTTCAAATTCCAGTGGTTGTTCATGTTGTCAACAATACAGCAACTCAAAATATAAGTGATGCGCAAGTTCAATCTCAAATTGCCGTGTTGAACGCAGACTTTAGAAAGTTGAATGTTAACTTCAGTTCAACACCTATTCTAATCCAAAGTCTTGCAGCTGTTTGCATGTTTTAGGATACTAGTTAGTTAAAAAGCCCTGACCGCACGCACATATTTGCTTATGGTGCTTTCCCAAACTCAATACTTGAATCGAGTGGTTGTAGTAGAATTTCTAGCCAACTTGATGAGTCAAATAGTGTTGCGAGAATTACAGATAGTAATATGCAGTTGTTCCCAATGTTACCTTCTGATAAATTACATATTGAATCGCTCGTGTTGATTTAAACACCTACGTAATCAATATTTAATTCAAAAGGACAATGTGCGGCTAAAAATTAATTAGCTTCCAACACGGCTTTTGAAGTAAACACTTCAAACTTGCCTGAAGGAATTTATATCCTAGAAATACGAAATTCAGAAAAGCGATTTGTAAGAAAAACTGTGATTCAACATTAATTAGGTTTATTGTGTGATAATAAAATGAGCTCTCGAAAGAGAGCTTTTTTTAAACAAACTAGCCAAAGTATATTTGCTGCATGCAATCATTCATTGAGAAAGAATTAGGTTCAAAGCAAATTATAAGTACAGCTGCATTAATGCGAGCAGGCTCTAACCGACAGTATTATCGCATAGTAACAAAAGCAGGGAGTTATATCGCTTGCGAGAATAGTAATATTAATGAGAATGAATCTTTTTTCTACTTCTCGCATTTTTTTTACCAAAAGAATATCCCAGTACCACAAGTATTTTATATTAGTGAAGATCGAACAAAATATATCCTAAACGATTTAGGGCATATAACGCTGCTTGATCTTATTATACAAGAAGGCCATTCAGAAAAAGTATATGAGTTATATCAAGGCATTTTGCAAAAATTGGCTGAGATGCAAATTAAAGCAAGTGCAGATATAGATTATGGAAAGTGTTTTGCAGCTAAGCAATTTGATGCCCAAATGGCATTAGCAGATTTGAATTATTTTAAATATTATTTTTTAGACTTTCAAAAAATAGACTATGATAAACAAGCATTGCAGCAAGAATTAGATAATTTAAGCCATGCAGTTGGAAATATTGAAGAGCTTTTTTTTATGTTTCGGGATTTTCAAGGACGAAATATTATGATTCAGGAGAATAGGTGTTACTTCATAGACTTTCAAGGCGGAATGAAAGGTCCTTTACAGTATGATGTTGCCTCTTTATTGTGGCAAGCAAAAGCAGAGTTGCCACTCGCGTGGAAAAATGATTTATATGCATATTATAAATCAGAAGTGAAGCAATACATCGGCATAGATGAAGTTAAATTTGACAGACAATATTCATACTTACTATTGGTACGCTTGTTACAAGTACTAGGTGCTTATGGCTTGCGGGGCTTGATTGAAAGGCGGCCGCATTTCTTGAGTAGTATTCCACATGGTTTGCAAAATATAGCCACATGGTTGAAGCTTTATAATTTAAACGATTATCCAATATTGCATAGTTTATTACAGATAATTACACATGTTAATCTTATTGAGAGTTATCAAATTCCTCAAGCAAATGGGAATACAAAATTGAAAGTATTAGTGCAAAGTTTTTCTTATAAAATAGGAGGTATTCCTAAAGATGAAAGCGATAATGGTGGTGGTTTTGTTTTTGATTGCAGAGGTGTACTCAATCCGGGCAGATTTGAAGAGTATAAAAAATTGACTGGTAGAGATGCGCCTGTGATTGAATTTTTAGAAACAAAAACTAAGGTTCATGATTTTTTACAAGGTGTCAAACAAGTAATTGATATTAGTATTGAAGATTATTTGCAACGTGGATTTGATAGTTTAATGATTAGCTTTGGTTGCACAGGCGGACAACATCGTTCGGTATATTGTGCTGACGTGATCGCAACATATTTGCAAGAAAAGTATCATTTACAAGTCGAAGTAAAACATGTTCGACAGGAAGAAAAGGCATGGGTGAATTAAGCAAAATAATATTCTCCTTGATAACTTATAAATCTGTGCAAAGAGTATTTTATTGATGAGGCTTTGTTCAATTTTTACTTTGCTTAACAAATTATTCTTGGTTATAAGATTTACACTTCGAAATCATTCGAAATAGGGCATAAATTATAAATTACTTAAATTTTAGGCGCTTGCTTGTATAAAAAAATCAAGTTATAAAGAGTTATATTAGTATAATACCTTAACTTGTTGCCTATATTTATGCATACAAAAAACCTAGTAAGAATAACGATCAACATCATGAACGATATAAACAAGAATTTAATTACTCTATCCATGTTGCCCATCTTGGTATTGCTAACTTGTTCAAGTTTCTATTTAAATGCTGAAGCGTTGATTTATAAGGTTATGAAAGGGAATGAGATTGTTGGCGAATTTAGAATAGACAGAGTTAAATCAAATGATATTACAGAGTTTACATCGCATTCAATCGTAAAGGTTAATATGCTTCTGACCATCAAAGTAACGGATAACATGAAAGTTAGCTATCATGGAAACAGATTGCAAACCGCACAACTTTATCGAACTCTAAATGGAATGGTTCGTGTAAATAATTCTACAACATGGAATGGGAGTGCTTATTATATGACAAATAAAAACAAGGATGTTACGATACAAAATCAATTTATTTATTACAGCACAGCTTCCTTATATTACTTTGAACCTACAAATATTCCATTTGTTTTTTCGGAGAATTTTCAGAAAATGGTACCCGTAAAGTCAATTGGGAATAGAAAATATATGTTAGAGTTGCCCAATGGAAATAGAACTAGTTACACCTATTCAAATGGTATTTGCACGATGGTTGAAGCTAAAACAGACTGGGCAGATATTCGCTTTGTATTACACAAAAAAATAGTTTAGTGCCATTAAACTGACATGCTGCGTACAGATTATCTTTTCATAGAGTCGATTCCGAAAAGGCAATGTGTATTTGAAGTTTGATTTTAGTAAAAGATATCAAATGAAGTTAAAAGCTAAATTTAAAGATTAAGATCAAATGAAGATAATTGTGAATGGCAGCGTGTTAGCAAAATATTGAAACTTATTATAGTTGAACAGGCGAGCTCGTAAATACTACGAAGATGCATTCATTAAGATTGGACAACCCGAGTTGTCAAATAGAACACATTCAAATGGGCAGTATGAATTGCCATAATGTGTCTTCGATTAACTTATTTTGTTTAACTTTATTGTATTAAAAATGTCTCTTATGTTTGAAGTTTCACGACCTATGAAGGAAATTAATGCGCAAACAACAATTAAAGTCAATACGGCCTACATTAATGATGTACCATTTGAGTTTATTCCAGGCGAAAGCATTTTAAGTTTAATTAAAAGAACATTAGGTGAAAATTTAGTTCCTACTTTGTGTGATGCTCCTAATCTTGATCCTTTTGGTAGCTGTCGAATTTGTAGTGTGGATGTGGCTTTAGTTCAAAACGGAAATTCAAAAGCAATGGCTTCGTGCCATACACCCGTAACTGCTGGAACTTATATTTATCCAACAAGTAAAAGAATTCAGAAGTTGAGGAAGAATATTATTGAATTAGTTCTTACAGATCATCCTCTAGATTGTCTTACGTGTGAGGTAAATAATAATTGTGAGTTACAAACTGTTGCGGCACAGGTGGGTGTAAGAGATGTTCGATATCCTGAAGGTAAGAATCATTTAGATAGAAAAAAAGATTTGAGTCATCCTTATATGACCTCAGACATGAGTAAGTGTATAAATTGCTTTCGTTGTGTTCGAGCTTGTGATGAAGTGCAAGGACAGTTTGTATTAAGTATGGCAGGACGAGGTTTTGATTCGCACATAATAAAAGGATCAAACCAAACTTTTTTTGAAAGCGATTGTGTGAGTTGTGGTGCCTGCGCGCAGGCATGTCCAACAAGTGCTATCAGTGATGTGTTTGAAAGTAAAAGTATCGTAGCAAAAGAGAAAACAAGAACAGTATGCACGTATTGCGGCGTTGGTTGCAACCTAGAAGTGTCAACAGTGAATGGAGAAATTAAAAGCATACAAGCACCTTATGATGCAGAAGTAAATGCAGGTCATACATGTTTGAAAGGAAGGTTTGCGTTTAAATTTTACAATCATGAAGATAGACTACGTGCGCCACTCATAAAAAGAAACGGCAAATTTGAAACTACTACTTGGGATGAAGCGTATGATTTTATTGCAAGTGAGTTGATAAGTATAAAAAGTAAGTATGGTGCAGATGCAATAGGTGGTATTTCATCAGCGCGCTGCACAAATGAAGAGAACTATTTAATGCAGAAATTTATTCGTACAACGATTGGTACAAATAACATTGATAGTTGTGCTCGAGTATGTCATTCGCCAACTGCCTTAGGCATGCAACGTACTTTCGGCACGGGTGCAGCCACTAATTCTATTGAAGATCTGAAGTTTACAGATGCGATTATGGTGATTGGCGCTAACCCCACTGATGGACATCCCGTAACAGGTGCAAAAATGAAACAGTTTGCCATGAAAGGCAAAACAACAATTGTAATCGACCCACGAAGAACTGAATTGGCTAATTATGCAACTTACCATTTACAACTGAAACCGGGTACCAACGTTGCCTTACTGAATATGATGTTGTACTTCATTATACAAGAGAAACTTGAAGACTACGATTTTATAGAAAGGCGAACAGACGGATATGAAGACTTTAAAAATCATGTAATGTCTATGGACATGAATGAAATGGAGAAAATTACTGGCGTTGATAAAAAATTAGTTCGTGATGCAGCAATGGCTTATGCGAATGCCAAGAATGCGATGAGTTTTCACGGCTTAGGTGTTACTGAACATATGCAAGGCACTTATACGGTGATGTTAATTGCTGATTTAGCCATGATAACTGGAAATATTGGAAGAAGAGGTGTTGGTGTGAATCCATTGCGTGGACAAAACAATGTGCAAGGCGCGGCAGATATGGGATGCCAACCACATCAAGGAGCTGGATATTACGACGTAACAAATCCGGAGTACCATCAATTATATGAACAATTTTATGGTGCAAAGCTGCCTAATTATATAGGATTGAAAATTCCGCAAATGTATGATGCAGCCTTAGCAGGAAATTTTAAAGCCTTATGGCTCATGGGTGAAGATAATGTGCAAACAGATCCTAATACCAATCATGTAAAAGCAGCTTTAGAACAACTTGATTTATTAGTTGTGCAAGAATTGTTTATGACGGAAACCGCTAAAATGGCCCATGTGGTTTTGCCAGCTGCATCATTTTTAGAAAAGAGTGGCACATTTACCAACGGTGAAAGACGTATACAACGAGTGAATAAAGTAGTAGAACCAATTGCTGGCACAAAGCAAGATGGTCAAATTATAGTTGACATCATGAATAAAATGGGAGCGAATGAACCCGATTATAATCCTAAATATTTATTAGAAGAAATTTCTCAAATTGTTCCTTTTTTCGCAGGAGTAAAATGGGATGAACTAGGAGACAACGGCAAGCAGTGGCCTGTTATGAAAGATGGCAGCGATACAGAAATATTGCATACTGAATCGTTTAAAATCGGGAAAGGGCAATTTAAAAAAGCAACATGGGTTGAGTCATCGGAATTACAAGATAATAAAAAAGATTTTCCTTTAATACTCACTACGAATCGCGAATTGGAACATTACAATTGCGGTGCACAAACTAGACGTACTGGTAATGCTGAAATATTGTTGACCGACACGCTTATGATGAATCCGGAAGATGCAACAAAATATTTAATTGCAGATGGCGATATGGTTTGCGTGGAAAGTGCAAGAGGGAAAATTGATGTGAAAGCAAGAATTACAACAGAGGTCAAACCCGGCATTTTATCTTCAACTTTTCATTATCCTGAAGTGAGTATGAATGTTTTGACAAGTTCTGTATCAGATACCGATGCGTTGTGTCCTGAGTATAAAGTTTGTGCAGTAAGAATTCGAAAGAGTAAAGGGAAATATAAATTGTTGCAAGAGAATCATGCATAAATATTATTTCAGAACACTAGGAGTTTGCATACTATTTCATCTTTTTGTAATTCAGGTGAGCGCACAAAAGGTACTTGAAAATTGGCAGCACGAAATTAGTTTAGGTACTGCTATTACATTTTACAATAAGAATATTCCTTTTAATACAATTGAACTTAAGCCTGGGAATGATTTAATATACAGGCCAGCCAAAGGATATCAAGTGCCAGCCTTACGACTTAGATATATTGTACAAAAACCTATTTATAAAAATACAACTGTAGGATTGGAAGCAGGTTCGATTTTTCGCTACCAAGAAAAAGTAACATCAGAAAGTTATTATACTTTTTATTCATTTCCATTGTGCATGAATGCGACGCAAGTTATTTACAATGAAAATAAATTTTCTGTACAAACTAAATTACATGGGGGATACAATTTTAAACATCCGAAGCATAAATTATTAGATGGTTTAGGAGGCATGACAGGCGGTGCTTCTTTAGTTTTTTTTCATAAAAAGAAGAAGGTCAAATATGAACTTGGATATGAAGTACAACAGGATAAACTATTTTATAATATAAATGTTGCTATCAATTCAAATCAGCCGCCAGAAATTGTTTCAGGTGATTTCAAAGTTTTAGTGCAACAAATATTTATGGCGGTATCTTTTCCATTAAATAAGGTAAAATAGGTTTACGAATTCGTAGATTAGATTGTCATTATTACAAAAAGTCCATAATTGTTTTACTGTTTCAAAAACTTATTCGTCAACAACTGATTATTGGAATAGGCTTTTAAAATATAAATGCCATTTGAAAGATTGTCGACTTTTAAACTAAAATATTTGTTTGGCTTTATGCTTTCAACATAATATTGTTTCCCTGTGATATCTACTATGCATACTTTATCTATCAAAATAGTTGAATGAATTTGAATTGCTTCGGTAGTTGGATTCGGCGATACCTTCAACGACAAAATTTCTTTTTCATGTATGCCAGATGGTTCAACAGCAATCAAAGTATCGCAATTTCCTCCCAAATTGGCGTCTATCCATAATATGCGTTGCTTAATGGTTGATTTTAAAGTATCAATTTCAATAGCAAGTGTTGTAGGATAAGCAGTTAACTCAGGCGTTCCCGTTCCTGTATTCAAAGTTTGCCAAGCATTAAAATGCCGAACTTGCGCTTGCTGCAAATAAGCAGCTTGTTGATCTATGTAAGAATTGATGGTATCAAAATGCAAACTATGCTGACGATGATATTCCCAACGGCAGCGACTTACATTTTCAAAAATAGTGTCCTTCATCATAATATCCCACCAAGGCAAAAACAAGACATCGCCATCACAAGGGTTAACTTTATAATACCATCCGCTATAATCAGTCGGAGTCCATGGCATTCGTTTTAATGCCCAGTCAAAATCCCAGATTGGGCCTGCATGTAAGTTCTTATCCACACTATCTCTATCCTTCCAGAAGTACATACTTTTCTTGTAGCCATCACCATTCCATGCCATTTCGTTTGCAAGCATATAATCTGCAAAACTATTTAAATGAATTTTTGCTTTATAACCCAATAAACTATCATTAGGATTTGTACCGTAAAGTCTATTCTCTATATCATCAAAAAAATTCTTGATGTAGTTTCCTTGCTGCGGCACAATGTTTTGAACTTTAGGATAAATATAGTTGAAATCATAAAAACGAGTGGGGCAGCTAAGGGGCGAATAATTACTACCCCAGCCATTTTCAAAATAGTCATGTGAAATAATGTAACCGCCAGTTAATTGATCCCCTGTTGTATCAGACGGTTGCAATTTAGAAATACTTATTCTATCATCATCACGTTTTATTTTTTCCATTAATAAATAAACACCCATGTATTCATTGTCAACAATCACTTCACAGTATCTACTTCTTGTGGCATAATGCCCCATCTCATCCCAAATATGATACATCAGTTTATTTCTTACAAACGACCTGTCATTGTAGGTTGCTTGCAATATCCAATCACTTTCCGCAGGCATGCCTAGTAAACTTATACTTGTATCAATATTGGTTGTGTTGCCATAGAGTTCCACGCTATATGGTTTTTGTGGTAAACTAGCAGAAAAGCTGCCTCTAATTCTCACCCCAATATTGCCACTATATACATTGCCGATGTCAGCTATGTTATTCAAATTGCCAATTCCATTATCGATTATCTTCATATTCGCAAGGACTTTTGGACCTTGTGAAATGTTATTTCCATTCGATTGGATTACAACTAAAGGAATATTAGTATTTACTATGGTTGGCGTTGGTGCATTGGCCGCAAAGGTTAATGACCAATTCACTAATTTCCCTGTATCCGCTGAAGCCACATCAGCCAATTCAATCTTCCAAATACCATTTCCATTTTGATTATTATTTACATGTCCTATATTTCCAATAGGCTTAAATGTGGCAGCAAATGGGGCAGAGCCAGCTGCTATAGAGGTTGTTGCAGAAGAATCAAAACAAGTACCGATAAAATCTTGTCCACCACCACCCACTTGTGAGAATAACGAAAAACTACTGCCATCTGGTGAAATGATTTTGGCTTTCAAGTCACCTACATAAGGATGAGTAATATTCAAGCAAACCGTTTTTAAACCATGTATGCCATTCAAATTACTTTGTACTAAACCACTTACATTGATGCTAAATTGAATGGGTATTCCTGTATCAGGAACTGTATCGCCCAATCCGCTATAAGTTTGAGCCTTTATGCCTAACGAGAATAATATTGCAAAAATAGCGAGGACTGCTCTTTTTAAATTCATACAAAAAAATATAGTGTTTCTTTTAGGTATAAATGTAAGTTTACTTTTTCTGTATCAAAAAAAAATCGTTACCGAAGCAACGATTTTCTTTAATGAATTTATTCAATCCTAGTTATTTATCTTAATCAATTCAACCTCAAATATCAAATCGCTTTTTGGCGGAATAGCACCCGGATAGCCAGCTTCGCCATATGCCAGTTGGTATGGAATGTAAAATTTTGCTTTGCCTCCTTCTTTCATTAATTGCAAACCTTCTGTCCATCCTTTAATTACTTGATTCAAACCAAAATCAATTGGCTGACCACGTTGCACACTACTGTCAAAAACTTTTCCGTCTAAAAATTTACCTGTGTAATGCACTTTAACATTACTTGTAGCAGCAGGTGTTGCACCTGTTCCTTCTTGAAGGGTGATAAATTTCAGACCGCTTGGCGTTGTATTGGTAAACTCTTTTATAGCCTTCTCAGCGGCTATTTTTTGAGCTGCTTCCGCTTCAATTGCTTTTTGAGCTGCTATTTTCTTTGCATCTTCAAAAGTTTTCGCCGCATCAAATTTTTCAGCTGCTGCGCCTTTTCGTAAAATGCTTAGTTTTTTAAGGGTATCATTTTGTGCGATTGCATTAACAATATCTTGTCCTTCTACTACATGTCCAAAAATAGTATGCTTACCATCTAGCCAAGGGGTAGCAACATGAGTGATAAAAAATTGAGACCCATTCGTAGCAGGACCAGAATTGGCCATACTTAAAATGCCGGGGCCTATATGTTTCAAGCTTTCATCAATTTCATCCGCAAATTTGTAACCTGGGTCGCCTGTGCCATTGCCTTTAGGGCAACCACCTTGTATCATAAAGTTTGGAATCACTCGGTGAAAAATAAGCCCATCGTAAAAAGGTGTACCTGCAGCTTTCACATTGTTGGGCATAGTTCCTTCTGTTAAGGCCACAAAATTTGCTACCGTCAATGGTGTTTTCACAAATTCTAAAGTGGTGATAATCGTTCCTTTATTCGTTTCAAATTTTGCATACATGCCATCAGCCTGTTTGCTTAAAAATGCTTGATCCATAGGAGAAAGTTTTTGTTTTTTATTTTGAGCCTGCAAAGCAACAACAAAGCTGAGCATACACAAACAAATTAGTTTAATTTTTTTCATGATTTACCATTTAATTGATAGCCGCAAATATATTCATTTTGGGCAATCAAATAGAGTATACAATATAGGCAATTAGGCTTTAACAAAAATTTGCATATTCCTAAAATGATTTTTTATTAAGGGCGGAAAACAAGCTTTTCGGAATGTGTAAGGCGCACACCTTACGTTTCAATCCTTTTGTGTTTGGCACAAAAGCTCAACGCAAAAAGGATTTCCACTGTAATCGTTGCCGCAAATTTCATTAACAATCTATAGCAATTTTCTAGTACAAAATTCAAATCTAAATTGAACCTATCATTACAGAATAACTAATTTGTGTATCAAATTCATACTTATGGAAATTCATGCATCTTTGTATCTCAATTAGTGTAAAACCATGCATATGCGAATCATCATTCTTTCAATTTTCTTAATATCAACCTTTCACGCATCTATGGCACAAAAAAATAAGAGTAATCAATATGAATCAAGGTGGAAATTAGTAGAACAAGCATTTTCCAAAGGATTAAATGAAACCGCCGAAAAGGAAGTTACACAAATATTAAAAATAGCAAAAGCCGATAAAAATTTAGAGCAAACCATTAAAGCACTTTGTAATTATCGTGTGAGCTTGCGTGATAGAGATGAAAAAGCAAGATTGAATGACATCCTATATTTTGAAAGAGAATTAAAAGAATCATCTGCACCAACAACCCATATTATTCATTCAATATTAGGGAAATTATATTGGAGCTATTATCAAGAAAATAGATGGAAAGTTTTAGACAGAACGAAAATCGTAAATGATGATACAAAGAAAAAGCAAGATAACCCCGATACGCAAGCCTCAGATATTGAAACCTGGTCAGCGGATGCGTTTTATGAGAAAGCCTCGTTCCATTTTCAAGCTTCTTTACTAGATGCCGAAAAGTTAAAAAACTATCCATCTCAGCAATTAACTTTAATATTAGAAGGCGAACGAAATACTTCTGCACTTCGTCCTACTTTATATGATATCTTGGTGAACGAGGCTATCGAATACTTTTCAAATGAAGAAAATGAAATTACAAAGCCTGATTATGCCTTTGAAATTAACGACGAAAGCGTATTCGCAAATGCAAAAAAATTCAGCAAAGCAAATTTTATAACGCAGGATACATTCGCACAAAAATTTCAAGTTGTTAAATTGTATCAAAATCTTTTGGAATTTCATGTAAGTGATGTGAATCCGGATGCATTGATTGACGCGGATATTGCGCGCTTGAAGTATATGTTCAGCCATTCTATTTCTATAAATAAAAATGATTTGTACTTTAAGGCTTTAGAAAATATCGCGAACCAATATCCTGCCAATAAACAAGCGCATATGGCGAGTGTATTATTAGCCGAATCCTACATGCAAGGCATTCAAGTGAGAGGTAATGGAAGAAAAGCTACTTTCAAACAAGATGATAAAAACGATTATGTAGGCTCGAAAAGAATACTATATGAAGTTATAGCCAAGTATCCTAATGTCGAAGAAACGACAGCCCCGTCAGAAGCATTTGAAAGAGCCAGCGCCTTGATGCAGCAAATCGACATGAAGAGTTTAAAACTTCAAATAGAAAAAGTGGTTTTGCCAAATCAAGCAAGTTTGGCAAGAATTGATTATAAGAATATTACAACACTCTATTTTAAAATAGTAAAAACTACAAATAAAATAATATTAGATAAAGTGAATGACTATAATTACGATTATGCTGACATATTAAATCTAGAAGGAGTTAAAAATTGGTCGCTTGACTTAATCGATTTTCAAGATTTTAAAGAGCACAGCACTGAAATAAAAATTGATGCGCTGCCAATCGGAACATACTTTTTAATTGCTTCGGAATCGCAAACATTTGACAAGGTCAAACACAATCATGTAAATGTATTAAGGGTTTCAAATTTAGCATATATAGAAACTGTAAATCCTAAAAAGAATGGCACAGATGTTTATATAGTTCATCGAGAAAGTGGTAAGCCTCTCTCTAATGTGAAAATACGAACCTATAGAAATGCTTATGATTATGAGACCAGGAAGAATAAAATTAAAGAAGATGCAAATTATGTAAGTGATAAAAATGGAAAAGCTAAAATAACATTAAAGAATCCAAATGAAAATGGATTTGGTATTGAATTAAGCCAAGGCGATGATCAATTGATGCTGCACGATTATTTATACATTCATCAAACTCAAACCTATTATCAAGATTATACACGTACATTTTTATTTACGGATCGAAGTATTTATAGACCTGGACAAACTATTTATTTTAAAGGAATTGTGGTGAAAAGTAAAGGCACAACCGATGTTAATCACGAGCTACTCATAAATTTTAAAACAGCCATCACTTTAAAAGACGCTAATTACCAAGATGTAGAAACGATTTCAATTACAACAAATGAATTCGGATCTTATAGTGGAAGTTTTAAAGCACCTGAAGGTTTATTGAATGGACAGTTTCAATTAGTCGCTGAAGGTTCACAAGCATTTATAAGTGTTGAAGAATATAAGCGTCCAAAATTTGAAGTGACATTTGATACCCTCCAAAAAACTTATCAACTTCAAGATGAAATTACCATGAAAGGTAAGGCAAAAGCATACGCGGGTAATAGCATTGATGGTGCTAAAGTTAAATATAGAGTAGTGAGAAACGCAAGATTTCCTTATTACTGGTGTTTCTATCGTTGGGGGCAACCTACAAGCCCAAGCATGGAAATAACTCATGGTGAAGCAATTACAAGTGTGGATGGGTTTTTTGAGGTAAAATTTAAAGCAGTACCTGATGAAAGTATCTCAAAAGAAACTAAGCCTGTTTTCGACTATACAATTTATGCAGATATAACTGACTTAAATGGCGAAACGCGCAGTGGGCAATCTAATGTCGCGGTTTCCTATCAAAGCTTACTAGTGAATATTGATATACCTTCTCAACTGGATGCGAATACGTTGAAACAATTAAAAATTAGAACGACGAATCTGAATCAAGCATTTGTTGCATCGCCAGTTACTTTGAGTTTAAAACAATTAAAGAGCCCACTAAATACCTATCGTTCTCGCTTATGGTCCAAGGTAGATTCTATGCTTATCAAAGAAATGGATTTCAGAAAAGATTTCCCACTTGATGAATATCAGAATGAAAATGATTACCAAAATTGGAAAGCTGAGAAAACGATATGGTCGATGCAAATCACAAGCACTCAAGAAGGTATAGTCAACTTGCAACAATACGGAAAATTAAATGGTTGGTATGTAATTGAAGCAATTAGCAAGGATAACAATGGAGAAGATGTTATAGATAAGAAATTTGTTCGTATAAGCGATTACAATTCGCCACAAGCTATTTCAAATGATCATTTATTGCTTACACAAATTAAAACAAGTGCCGGACCTGGTGAAACTGCTAAGTTGGACATTGCAAGCATCTATGAAGAAGTTAATTTACTGTATGCAAGATCTTTCAATAAATTCAAAAAAATACCAAATGCCATTGAGGGCGAGGTTTTGAGAGAGTTAAGCATCACATGGTTACCTATTCGAAGGAGTCATAGATTAGATTATTCTATAAATGAGGCAGACAGGGGCGGGTTCACTGTAAAGGGAATTTTCGTGAAAAATAATCGTGAATATTCGTTTGAGGAAAACATCGAAGTTCCATGGACAAATAAAGAGTTGAAAATTACGACTGAGATATTTCGAGATAAAATGTATCCAGGAAGCGAGCAGGATTGGAAGCTTCGCATAAGTGGTAGCAAAAAAGATATCGTGAGTGCGGAAATATTGGCTACAATGTATGATGCAAGCTTAGATGCGTTTAAGCCGCATGATTTTTCTACAATGAATTTGTTTGGTTCACAAAGTCACATAGCAAATTTTAATACAAGTTCTAATTTTTCTTATGAGCAAGGCCGGCAATTATTTTATGGAACATACAAAGCGATTTTACCTTTTGATAAATCTTACGCATCACTCAATTCATTTGGATTACTGCATCAATTTGGTATGCACTACAGCAGAATGCAAGGTGCTTATGCACTAGATGAAGCTGAATCGACTGTTAAATATGCTGCTGCACCGAGCATGAAAACGCTGTCTGCATCAAGAGAAGGTGCAAAAGCCAAGCATGAAGATCTCAAGCAAACAGAGGTTGATGCCCAAGCTGGAGGTGCAGAAACAGACGGACGGGCGAATAATAATGGCGGGGCTAATTCCGAAAAAGCGAAAGCAGAAGTTGTAAATCCATTGCGCACTAATTTTTCTGAAACCGCATTTTGGTTTCCACAATTACATACAGATGCCAATGGAGATGTGATACTGAAATTCAAGGCGCCTGAATCATTAACGCGATGGAAGTTGTTGGCATATGGACATAGTAAAGACTTGCAAGAAGCCATATTTAATGCTACTTCAATTACGCAAAAGGAACTCATGATTGTACCCAATACACCAAGATTTTTACGTGAAGGAGATAACATGGTATACAGTGCCAAGGTTACAAATTTGAGTGATAAAGATTTAGAAGGCTCTGTTGAAATGGAAATAGTAAATGCCATTACCAGTGAATCTGAGACTTTAAATTTTGGCATTACAAGTAGTAATATGCTTAAGTCAATAAGTATTAAAAAAGGGCAAAGTCAAAATGTACATTGGTTGCTTACCATTCCAACATCTTTCACAGTTCCTGTTCATATTAAAACAATTGCAAGAGCTGGTTCATTTTCGGATGCGGAGCAAAATACAATTCCTGTTCTGTCGAATTCAATGTTGGTAACAGAAACTATGCCATTACCGGTACGTATGAACACGACTAAAAAATTCAAGTTTACTAATTTACTAAATTCATCATTATCAAATACCCTAAAACATCATAGTTTAACTGTTGAGTACACGAGCAATCCAGCTTGGTATGCGGTTCAAGCTTTGCCCTATCTTACAGAATATCCTTACGAATGTGCCGAGCAAACTTTCAATCGTTACTATGCCAATGCACTAGCTACACACATGGCAAATAGCTATCCTAAAATCCAAGAAATATTTTCTACTTGGAAAGAAAAAGATACAAATGCTTTACTATCAAATTTAGAAAAAAATCAAGCATTAAAATCTGCATTACTACAAGAAACACCATGGGTTTTAGAGGCCAAAAGTGAGCACGAGCAAAAAATAAATATTGCTTTACTCTTCAACATGAATAGAATGAGTAAAGAGTTGGAACGAACGATTCGCGAGCTTGAAATTATGCAAACATCCAATGGTGGTTTTGCATGGTTTAAAGGAATGCCAGATGATAGATTTATTACACAGTATATATTAACAGGCTTAGGCAGATTGCAAAAAATGAGTGTTCATACCAAAGGTGCCGATAATAGAATTTTGCGCATGATAGAAAAAGGCTTGGTATATTTAGATAAACGAATCCAAGAAGATTATGAAGAATTGAAAAAAAATAAAGTTGATTTAAAAATATTTGAGCCTAGTTATTATCAAGTACAGTATTTGTACATGCGATCATTTTTTAAGAGTAGTACAATATCCAATAAAATTGCATTTGAATATTTTAAAACACAAACGGCAAAATATTGGGTAAATAATAACCGCATGATGCAAGGCATGGCAGCTATAGCGTTGCATCGCGATGGAGATAAATTAACTTCAACGAGTATTCTAAAATCATTGCGAGAAAATTCTATCTACAATGAAGAAATGGGAAGATATTGGAAAGAAAATATAGCAAGTTATTGGTGGTATGAAGCACCCGTAGAAACACATAGCTTGCTAATAGAAGCTTTTAGTGAAATTGATTTAAAGCTTAATGAGGTGGACGAAATGAAAATATGGTTGTTAAAGAATAAGCAAACGCAAGACTGGAAAACGACTAAAGCTACTGCTGACGCAGTGTACGCATTGTTATTGCAAGGCACAAATTGGCTAGGTAATAAACCAGAAGTCGAAATTAAATTAGGGTCAACGCAAATACTTTCTAAAGAAATGAAACAAGAGGCAGGTATGGGTTATTTTAAAACGGCAGTTCCAACAGCTAGTATTCATGCGGAAAAAGGCAATATCGAAGTAAGTGTAAAAGGTGATAACAAAGGTGGTACGACTTGGGGCGCAGTGTATTGGCAATATTTTGAAGACTTAGATAAAATTAAATCGGCTGCAACACCTTTAAGTATTAAAAAGCTACTATTCTTAGAAATTAATACCTCAAAAGGGAAAGCGCTTATGCCGTTGAAAAATGGTGCAGATGTGCAAGTTGGGGATAAGGTAATGGTTCGGATTGAATTACGTGTAGATAGAAACATGGAATACGTTCACATGAAAGATATGCGAGCTGCTTGTTTCGAGCCTCTCAATGTGCTGAGTAATTACAAGTACCAAGGTGGTTTAGGTTATTATGAATCGACGAAAGATGCTAGCATAAATTTCTTTTTTCATCAATTACAAAAAGGTACTTATTTATTTGAGTATCCTATGTTTATTACAAATAAAGGTGACTTTTCAAATGGAATTTGCACGATACAATGTATGTATGCGCCTGAGTTTAGCAGCCATAGTGAAGGGATTCGGGTTGAAGTAAATAAATAAAAATTGAACCTTGAAGATCAGATTTATAGTTCTAAATCTAAGCGCAAAAGATCTCTCAAATTTTTGAGATGTGGATTCTTGGAGGCCATTTTCTCATATATTTCTTTTGTACTTAATACTTTGTTCGCACCTTCATTGAGCGCCACAATTTTTTCTTGAAATAACACATTAATAGCTTCGTTATGATATGCTTTTTTAAAAAAATCTAATAATCTTAGTCTTTCAGGTTTTAAAAAATCTAAGGCAACGGTTGTAGCATGAATTGTAATATCATCTTGATGAAAGGTAATATCACTTTCGGAAATCGCACTTTTATAAACCATTTTATCGGATGCTAAAAATTCGATCGCATTTGCCCAAACTAGTTTCAAATTTTCATCTTCAATGTGAATTTGCGCCTTACTTTCTTGATTCGCAAGCAATTTTTCCCTTGCTTGGTCCTTTAGGCTTTTTAGATTACGTAAGGTTACACCATACTGTGTATCTGTACTTGCAACTTTTGGTTCTGGAATATTTTGTTTTTTAGGTTCTGCCTTATCTACCTTTGTTTCAATTGAATTTACGGTAGTTTCTAATTTTACTTGAGGTAAAGGCATAGGACCTCGAGCGGGGCTCAGTAAACGAGTGCTATTGGTTAGAATTTTTTTTTTAATGCATTACCTTCTTCATCACTTATAATTTGAATGGCCTGCTGCAAATAGTTGAGTCTTATCAAGGCTAACTCTACATGCAATCTTTTGTTGCGTGATTGCTTGTAACTCAGTTCCGATTGGTTAAGCACTGATAATGCATTAATAATGTAGGCATTATTGAGTTGATTCGCTTGTGTATGATATTTTACTTTGATGTTATCTGGTAAATCCATGAGCTTTGTCACTCTCACATCTTTGCACATCATTAGGTTTCTAAAGTGCTCAATAAATCCATTCATAAAAGAATCTCCTTCAAAACCTTTACTAATGATGTCATCAAAAATTAACATCACCGAGCTAATATCTTGCATGATGAGCGACTCTGTAAGTTTAAAATAATAGTCGTAATCTAAAATATTTAAATGCTCAACGGTTGAAGCGTAAGTCAACTGATCGTTGCTAAAACTTGCAATCTTATCCATAATGGATAAGGCATCGCGCATACAACCTTCACTTTTTTGGGCTATTAAATGCAAAGCTTCAGTCTCGAAACTAATATTTTCTTTGGCACAAATTTCGCTGAGATGCTCTATGGTATCTTTAGACGTGATTCTATTAAAATCAAATATTTGACAACGCGATAAAATTGTAGGAAGTATTTTATGCTTTTCAGTTGTTGCTAGAATAAAGATGGCATAAGATGGTGGCTCCTCGAGTGTTTTTAAGAATGCATTGAAGGCACTCGGGCTCAACATATGAACCTCATCAATAATATACACTTTGTATTTACTTCCTCCTTGAGGTGCAAATCTCACTTGTTCTATCAACTCCCGAATATCATCAACGGAATTGTTCGAAGCTGCATCTAATTCATGCACATTAAAAGACGTATTCTCGCGAAATGAAACACAAGAATTACAAGTATCACAAGCCTCTGCATCTTCGGTTCGTTGTGTGCAATTAATGGTTTTTGCTAAAATTCTGGCACAAGTAGTCTTACCGACACCTCTAGGTCCACAAAATAGAAACGAATGCGCAAGCTGATCCGTTCTGATTGCATTTTTCAAGGTAGTGGTAATATGGCTTTGACCAACAACCGTATTAAAATGTTGCGGACGATATTTAATAGCCGATACTACATAATTTTCTGCCATATGGAGTGCAAATATAAATGAAAGGCTTACATAATTGTAGGATTAAATTGAGCCCTCTTCTTTTTTTCATGACGTTGGTTAAGCATGAACTAAAATTAGTAGTATTACAAATGTGCTTTTGAATCCGATAGTTATTGTAACATGCCAGATTTTGCACGCATTTTGCGAAGACTTCTTATGCCATAACGCATTCTCCCTAAAGCTGTATTGAGGTTTACTCCAATTAATTGAGCAATTTCTTTGAAGCTTAGTTCGCCGTACAATCGCAAAACTATCACTTCACGTTGCTCATATGGGATCATAGCCAATAATTCGTGTACTTGACTTTCTTCCTCTTTGCGTATCCAATTATCTTGAACATTTTTTTCGCCAAAATCTAACACGGAAAAAATATCTAAGCCATCAGACATTACTACCTTAGGCGTTCGCTTTACCTTTCGTAAATAGTCGACAGATAAGTTACGTGTGACTCTTGCAGCCCATGCTACAAACTTTCCATCATCCACATATTTGCCTTGTCGTATCCACTGAATCACTTTGATACAAACTTCTTGGAAAATATCTTCTGCGATATATTGGTCGCGAACTAATAAGTATGCTGTTGTGTAAAAGTTGCTTTTATATCGATCTAATAATGTTGCTACTGCATTTTCATTATTTTGCTCGATAAGCGCTTGCAATTGCGCATCTGTACAATGTTGAAGGGAGTTGTTCATAAAATTTCTACTTAATTGTGAGACAATAAAGAATAAAAATGTAGAAATTATATATATAAGCGTTACTTTTTGTTTGTCGTTATTGATAAGACGTAATGTGATATCAAAGTGTTAGAAAATTTATTGATTTTTTCCCAATTAGGCAGAATCGTATAATAAATTTTACTTGTAAAGTTTGCTCAAATGTTAAATTTGAATCAAATATAGAAATTAATTTCAATTTACCAAAAATTCAAAGGGTCTAATTTATCATTTAGGATTTTTCTTTGGAGAGCGTGCGAAGGTGTTTTGATAAGCTTGGTGTATAAATTAATCAATTCGCAAGTATCTTCCGATTTCTGATCGAATTTTGTTTCCTCAAGAATGTAAAGATTTTTTTTTGCCGTAATTGCAGATTGGTCCGCTGCCGTTTTCAAGTGTTTCTTGTTAAATAGAATTTTGCTGTTTCCTTATGACATATTCTTGTAGTATTTAATAAAATTTTGTCAAATCGCGTGCTAAACTTGCTAATGCGAAATGATATAAATAAGTAATACATAATCATGTTTTTAATAGATATATGATATATATAAAAATATTCCTGATTATCAAATTATCCTAAAAAAACGATGTAAAAGAATACCTGAAAGAGGCTTACTTCTGATCCTACAACTTAGATGGTATTACTTGCCTTGCAGCAAGGCTGATGACTGGCGTAAAATGATTGGACTATCTAAAATTTCGTATTCGTCCTAGTTCGACTTAAAATCTGTGAGAGAATGAGAAAAACTATTGATTGAATTTGTATTGAACATCCATAAATAGACTTCGATTTGGAAACAAAAGCAATCCTGCAGAGCTTAAATGTCCGCCACCTTGTAAATCTGTTGAGTTACTTAATGTACTAGTGGTAAGATTAAATAGATTTTTAACACCAATTTGAACACTCAGGGCATTGGAAAATATATACCTCTGAAACGACATGTTGGCGATATGAATAGGTTGCGTGAACAAATACTTTTCATCCACAGTCAGTATAGGCTGTTTACTATTTAATTTGTAATTAAAATTAATATTGGTTTTAATTGGTTTTATTAAATAACTAAAATTACTTGAAAATTCATAGATACTATGTTGTGGGATGAATCCTGTATTCTTTACGTAAATCAAACCACTACCTAATTCAATACTATAATCTCTGTTGCTTAATCTAGCCTTCGTATTGATCAAATAATTCTGATAACGCTCTAAATTTGCATACTTCCGTAAAATGCCTGATCCATCATAAACAGCCAAAGTAATCATGTTTCGTATATCATTGATACTTGCAGTACCTGAAATGACGATATTGTTTTTTGCATAAGATGTTTTGTACTCAGCATTTACTTCTGCATGATTTCCGATTTCAGGTTTCAAATCTTCATTCCCAATTATGGTGTGATTTTGATCGATAAATTGCAAATACATTTCTTTTAAACTAGGCGCACGAAAGCCTCTCGCATATGAGCTCCTGATTTGTAAACGAGTATTTAAATCATACTTTAGGTGCAAAGCTGGCGTAAATGCTTTGCCAAAGCGATTGTTAAAGGTATATCTAGCGGAAGGCTGAACACTTAAATTCTTTTTTTGATAAGCAACTGAGCCAAACAAACCTAAATCTGAAATTGTTTGTACATTATCGGCTAATTTATAACTTCTTCCATTATCAAAAGAATACTCATAACCCACTAAGATCTGCGTATTCTTTAAAGAAGATTGCAAGGTGCCCCGTAAGTTTACATTGTTAAAAATAGAAGTATCTTGATCTCCAACGCCAGGTGTTAAAAATTGCTCGAGACTTACTAAATCTTTTTTAAATCTATTTTTAGTTCGGTTATAAACTGAGTAGCTGTTTAACAAAGTCAAATTTGTTTTCTCAGAAAATTTAATTGTATTACTCAGTGATTGTATCATGCGTCGTGTAATATAGTATTCATCAAACGCGTAAGCCTCATAAGGATTAATAATTGGCAATCCTTTATTGGTAATGGTTTCATGCATCAAAGAAGAAAAATATGTCAAATTCCACTTTTTGCGTTGATAGCTATACTGTAAGTCACTTGTATATTGGGTTTTGGGCTTCCATAGCTGAAATCTATCTGCGGAATCTTCTTTAGGTGTCCATCCTTGGAAGAAATTGCGCGCGAATGAAGCCTGTGCGCTATGATTCCCTTTGCTATAATTAACGTTGGTTGAAAGATTATACTTGCCAATACTTTCTAAGTAAACACGAGGTGTTACACTGAAGTTTTTTTGTGGTTGGTTCGTAATTAAATTAATTACACCACCCAATGCATTCGACCCATACATGACACTCATCGGACCTTGTATCATCTCAATGCGCTTGATATTATTTAGGTTGAGCTGCCCTAAATCTATATTCCCATTCTCTCGACCTAACACGGGAATCCCATTGATGAGAACTTTCACATTTTGTCCGCCTATACCGGCAACACTTACAGAAGATCCTAAAACATTATCGTTTGAAATAAAGTTATTTAACTCATAATTCAACACATCATTGAGTGTGACCGCTCCTCGTTGCATCATTTGCACACTATTTACAGTGTTTATCTTGTAAATCGATTGTGCCGCGAGTACGGGTTTGGCTTGTGCAGTAACAACCACGTCATTAAAGGTATTGGATAGTCTTGTCAGATCAATGGTTACATAATTCTTCTCACCACGTAAAACAATACTTTTCAACTCAAGTTCATAATTTCTATCTTCATAGCCTAAAGCATGTATGTGCAACTTACATGGTAATGTTAGATTAGCAAGCGTAGCCTCTCCATTGTAGTTGGTGATAATGCTTCTATATTCGTTACCTAGTACATAACTAATTTTCGCTGCAATTATATAATCCTGATTCGTTTTATCTCGCAAGGCAATTACTACATCAGTAGCTCTTGCCATAAAAGCTACTGATGTAAATAAGATGCCAATTAAGAATGATTTCAAGAATTACGTTTATTTTGAAATACTAACTTGTTGAGAAATATTTATCCCATCGCCTTGAATATTTACTATATAATTTCCGTTAGCAAATTGCGAGGTTGGCAATTTAAACGCATTTAATCCTGCTTGAACATTTAAAATTTGCGTTACTATTTTTTTACCTGATAAATCAACTAAGCTTAAAGTTGCTTGCTGGCTTTCTTTCGCATCCAATACAAGATTCAACTCATTGCTAGCAGGCATAGGATAAAAACTAAAGCTTGAAACTTTTGCATTTACATCTTTGATTGAAGTTGGTTCAACAATTGCTTTTCGGAAATATATTTTACCTGTAGTATTACCTCCAAAATTCAAGAATTCCAACAAATAAATTCCGCCATTTTTCTCTTTTATCAAATAGCTATTCGAATCAAGAATAGTCCAAGTTGGTGGTGGTGGAGTTTTCCAATTATAACCAATGGTAGAAATAATCGGACTCAAATTTGGTGTATAGGTATAAGCATTTTGGAATACTGTATCAGCAGGTATTTGCTGAACCCGTGTCGCTAAAGCACCTCGGTTCATTAATGCACCATTTACAATATTATTTACCAACGGACCACTTCCTGGTGCATCTGTGGTGTAACGTATAAAATGGATGTCCCAGGTAGGTGCTGGAGCTTCTCTATTCGTATCTGTACCTGTTGTTAAATTGTAGTAGGCAAATAAATTATCTTGGTATCCATTTTGTTTCTTCAAGGTATCAAGTATGGAAGTGCCGGCTACTCCAAGCGAATCGAATTTAGCATATTCAAAATACCACTCCATAGGCAGGGCTACAAGTTTCTGAATATAAAATTTATAAAATTCATTATTCGCTTTCACTAAGAACACTTTAGTGCCATATACATTATGACTATCTAAATTGTAAACGCCCCAGCCGTAATCGAAAGGATTGGCACTTGTAATATCATTGAATGCGCCATTTGACCAATATTGATCATTGTTGTAAATGAGGGTTCCAGTGGAAGTGTCATTCAAACTTACGGATGACCATTGGCTATAAGTTTTGTTAATGTCATAAACTCTCGCGCCGCCACTATGATTAGCCCAAACAGCTGCACTATCTGCTATCGAAAGAGAAAAGCCAATATGCCAATTTTTACTATTCTCTTCTCGTTGTACACCATTTTTTAAACTGTAATAAACATCATTTGCGTAAGATGGTTGTAAGCTTACTGAATCTTCAATCCATACTTGGCCTTTTGCCACATTTGCGATGGCTAAAATTGCCAACATTGTAAAAATCTTTTTTATCATTTTATCTTTTATTTAAGAGTCCAAAAATACGTTCTATGACATGTTGAAATCCTTATTTATTAAGTGTTTCAACAAATATTACAATGTCATGACATTTGAATTAAATGATTAGATAAACTGTTGTTAATAGGATGCTAGAAAATGATAATATTTTCAAGTAAAATAGAAAATTATGAGTAATCAAAGTCCGAATACTTGAAGACGAATTCTAAATTAAAAAAAATATATCGTGTAATGCTTGTAATAACAGTATTCATGTTTAAATTTATAATGAAAAACCAAAAAATCATGAAAGAACTAATACCCATCAAAAAATCAATAGCAGCTTCCATCAAGGTCATTTTAGCTTTTCTATTTTTACAGACCAATGTTTATGCGCAAGCACCTTGTCCGAATTGCCCACAAGTAATTGGTTTATTCGACACAAGCAAATGCCAAAATGGTGTGACACTGGAGGCTAGTACAGGCTATACAAATGTTATACCGCAGCAGGTGAATAATCCACTTAAGGTTTGTCAAAATTCACTGATGAAATATAAAGTTGTTGACTTTACGGGTTGTAGTTATGATATACAACCAACTAATGTAACTGTTACAGGAGGCACATTGGTAAATACATTTCAAAATACATTCACTATTCAGTGGGGAAGCGGCTTAAATGGTAAAGTGTCTTTCAAGATAAAAAGTGGAAATATCATTTATAATTGTGACACATTTGCCCATGTATTTTTTACATTAATACCCAATCCAATTGCTTCTTTTACAGCGAATCCCCAACCTGCTTGTTTTAATTCACCCACTCATATTACTTTCAATTCAAATGCATCGCAGAATGCAGTTTCCTATTTTTGGGATTTTGGCGATGGCTTTACCTCTCTAGGTGCTAATCCAGTGCATGCTTATAATGCTCCAGGATCTTATCAAGTTTGTCTGACAGTTTCGAATTACGAAGCGGGTTCTCCTTCTGGTTCTATCGGACCACCATGTGTAACATGTTTTGATAGTATTTGCAAGACAATTGTGATTGACACTTTGCCTGCTCCGCCTATTACATGTGTTGCTACTGTTTGCGCAGGTGCAACCGCTACCTATACAACAGCAGCCAGTGGTTGTAGTTCTTATAATTGGATAGTTGTGGGTGGAACCATTACAAATGGACAAGGTACGAATACTATACAAGTTACATGGGGCAATGGCAATCCTCAAGGTAGTATTTCGTTGGTAGTTGCTGGTTGTAGCAACAATTATTGTGCTCAAGGGAATACGGTAAATGTTCCTATTGTGAGCAATAGCTTAAATATCGTTGGTGATACACTCGTATGTATAAATTCAAGTTCGAATTACTCATTACCCACCTTACCTGCTACTAATTATAGTTGGAGTGTGAATTCACCAGCAAACATTATCCCCGTAAACACTAACACCAGTAGTGTCGATGTTACATTTACTTCTTTGGGCACATACACCCTCAATGCATCATATTATGATAGTACATTGCAATGTGGTGGTAGTGCTGCAATTGTCATTTTTGTGAGACCCTATTTGCAAATAAAAGGTCAAGATAAAACATGCCAAAACAATTCAAGCATTTTACAAAGTTATTTCTTGAACCCATCGAATATTCAAATACCCCAAGCATGTAATTGGAGCATTTTACCTTCAGGTGCAACAATAACAAGTGGAAATGGGACACCAACGGCAACTATCAATTGGCCGAGTGCTGGCACTTATACCGTAACGGCTACTTCAACTTCAAGCTCGCCTAGCGTTTGTAATATTTCATCCTATACAGTTCTTGTAAACCCTAAACCTATAGTAACAGCTATTAATGGATTAAATAATGTTTGTCCTGGCGGAACAAGTGTATATTCAGCACTTGCAAATACATCTGGGCAATTCTCATGGTTTATTACAGGCGGCAGTGGCATTCAACTTAATGGAAATGCAGATTCTGTTCAAATTACTTGGAATAATGCAGGTCCATATAGTATTGGAGTCACCTTAACCGCATTTGGTACCAACTGTGTAAGTGATACTTTAGTAAAAAATGTGTCTCCTTTCCCTACGCCAATTTTAACAGGCAATACAAGTGTTTGTGTAGATGATACCTTGAATTATAGTGTCGCGTTTGCACCACCTGGTAATTATAATTGGTTTATTACGCCACCTAACTTAGGAACTATCTTATCAGGGCAAGGCACTAGCAGTGTTCAAATAAAATGGCATGGAGATAATACTAATACAAATCCTATTTCAGCATACTTGTATTTTGGTGCTTGTCATGCAGATTCTATTTTAATTACAATCAATAAACCTCCAAGTATAAGCGTCATAACTTCGGGTACATTATGTTCTTCAGGCATTAATTTGTCAACAAATGCCACGTCTGGAATTTACAATTGGAGTTCTATTACTCAGCTTTTAACTCCTTCTCAGCCAACTAATTTAAACAGTTTAACTGGCCTTCAATTACCAGGTAATTATGCCGTGAATATTAGCAATGTAAATGGCAGTGGTTGTAATGTAATGGTGAATTATCAAATTCCGGATATTGGAAGGCCTGATGCGCAAATCTATACAACGGGTAGCACTTATTATTGCTTGCCTAACTTACCCAGTATGACAATTAATGCTTTAACCGGTGCAGGTTACACATATCAATGGTTTTTAAATGGTAACCCTATTGGATCCGGTGTAGATACCTTACAAGTAAATTCAAGTTTAATAAATACAGCAGGCAACTACAATTTTTATTGTGTCGTTACAGTCGGTCTATGTAAGGACACTTCAAGCAATATTATCATACAAGTGAATAATTGCGTGCCTTCCCCAGGTTGTCTTGGTACGTTTGATATTACAAGTATTTCAAATTGTAATCCATTTACGCTTGGTCTCACAGCTACTTTCCCTTCTGGAGCTACACTTAGCAATTTTACTATTACTCATTACGACGAAAATTCAGTCGTGAACGGATTAACCACCAAAAGCTATACGAGTATAGGGCTTAAACAATTTAAAGTTTGTGCATTAGTTTCTGGACCGGGGGCGAATTGCATATACTGTAAAGATTCGTTTGCAACTGTTAGTTTAGCAGCTTTATTTACTTTAAATAATAATTGCGGTATAGTTACTTTAACTGACCAATCCACAGTTATTCCTCCAGCAACTATAAGTTCCTATACATGGACAGTCACGGATGGCGCCAATAATATTGTGTTGCCAAGCGTTGCTTCATTTAACAATACTGCTATTCCTAGTCCTATTCTAAGCATTACTCAAAATGGAACATTCATTATTACTCAAACCGTGACTGCCTCAAATGGCTGTGCTTCAATTTATAAAGACACGATTAATGTAGTGCTTGCCGATGCGAGTTTTAACGTGGGTATAGGTTGTGCTTCCACTCCACTCAATATGACAGGTGCACAATCAGGTGTTATTCACTTTTGGGATTTTGGTGATGCTTCTGTTTCTTATGTGTATCCAACAGCACATGCATATTCTTCGCCGGGCACCTACACTATTCAACATATTGTAACAAATAATCTGGGTTGTACAGATACTCTGAATCAAACAACTACAATATGGCCGAATCCGTTTTGCAATATTGTAAGTGTTGGAAATAATCCATTGTGTAGCGGCGATACTCTGTTTTTAAATGCTTGTACGGGCTATAGCAGTTATCAATGGTATAAAAATGGAATCGCGATTTCATCAAGTAATGTTGTTGTTTTTCCGGCAACCCAAACTGGTAACTATTCTTTTCAGGCTTTAGATATTAATGGTTGTGTAGTGACAAGTGATACTATTAATTTACTTGTGATACCTAAACCTAGCACCACATTTTTACAAAGCGGTCCATTATGCGACGGGGCAAATTTTACGATTAGTATTCCAAGTTGTACGGGTTGTTTTTACAATTGGTTTGTTGACAATAATCCAATTATAATTCCAGGCAATAGCAATGTCATTTCTGGTTTTGGAGGTCTGGCGCCATATACTGTGGGTTCGCATTGGATCACGGTAAATGTATTAAGTGGTGGATGTCTCATTACTGATTCTACGCAAATAACATTTAATGCTGAGCCAAGTGTTAGTGTTACTACCGTAGGGCCTTTGCCGAAATGTAGTAATAATCCTTACATCTTTAGTGCAACCAGTAATGCGAGTAGTCCAACATGGGCTTGGAATTTAGGAAGCCAAACCTTAAGTACAACTAATATACTAAATACTTCCTCAAACGGAATTTATACAGTTATTGTGACGGATGGGGTAACGGGTTGTACCAATCAAGCAGTAGAGTTTATTAATGAAAGCCCCGATTTAAGCTTATTCCCTATAGGTTGTGATTTGATTTGTGATACTGCATTTACCTCAATACCGCTGCCATCCTTAAATGGCGATTTGTCGATATACAGTAGCATAAATTGGTATAAATTTCCTAATCTTTCTAATATTATTGCAAGTGGAAATCCGTTTCCAGTTAATACCTTAGCGAATGGGAATCATCAATTGGCCGTTATTGTTACAAGTGTCAACGGCTGCGTTGATACATCAACTGTTTACTCCATAACCACATACAGTTGTAATATTCCACTAGAGAATTTAGCACTCAGGATAACAGCATTTGAAGAAGCTAATTTCAATAAAATTATGTGGCATATAAGCGATGAAAAACAGATTCTAAACTACGAAGTACTCAAGAGCAAGGATGGATATACATTCTCTAGCTTAGGGAATCAAATGGCATTGCATCATAACGAGGCTTCATCTTATTTTATGTTAGATAAGCTTCCTTTTGAGCCTTTTACCTATTATAAGATACGTGTTACTGATATGGATAATAAATATTTTGATTCAGAAATTGCTGTGGTAAAAAGAAATTCCGAAACTTCAGGTTTTCAAGTTTTTCCTAATCCCTCGAAAGATCAAATATTTATTACTAAAAAGGCTAACATGGAATTATTCGATTTAACTGGAAAATTATTATTGAAATCAATTCAAACAAGCGAAATGGCTATTAGTCATTTAGCAAATGGTGTTTATTACTTGAAATGTATTGATGAAAATAAAAAGCAATTCGTATTTAAAATTATAAAAAATTAATAGGCGCGCGATTGATTTGTTGTATAAATAGGCTTCCTGTGCAAGTCAGAAATGATGCATATACAATAATCGAAGGAAGAGATGTGAATATACTTCGACTGCAGATTGACTAATTAAATATGGTATTTCTTGCTAGTGAAAATACTTTGGTAAAAAAATGCATGGAACTTTATCTGAGATTTTGCACCAAAAATGAAGTGAGCTGCTGTGAATCACGGGTACGAACCCCAAAGCTTGCTTTGGAAACAAAATCGGTACCGGAGTTGCGAGGTATTAACCCTTCGATAGCTCCTTCCTCGCATCGGATGTAAAAATCTAAATTTGCACTTCATGTTGATTTTTGTAATAAAACCTGATAAGACTATTCTCGATTTTGCAGTTTGTATTTTCAACAGCAAAATTTGGATTTAACTATTTGTCAATAACATGGGTATTATTCGACGATGCCTAAACCTTGTCGAATTATTTCTGGCGGCGATATCACACAATCTATAATTGTAGATGGCGTCACGCCCCCTAATCCGCCATCAATCACAAAATCGACAACATGCTGGAACTTTTCATAAATCTCAAAAGGGTCGTTTAATATTTCGTTATTTTCTGTAGGTAATGAAGCACTTAAAATAGGTCTTCCTAATTCTTTTAGAATTGCATGGCTGATCGGATTATTGGGAACACGGATACCAACGGTTTCTTTTTTGGTTCTCAGTAATTTAGGAACCTTCTTGCTTGCTGGTAAAATAAAAGTATAAGGTCCAGGCACATGTTGTTTTAAAAAACGATATAAGGGCGTATTAATTGATTTTGTGAACTCGCTCAAGTGGCTTAAATCATTGCATAAAAATGAAAGCTGGGCTTTGCTGGATTGAATACCTTTGATATGACAAATGCGCTCAATGGCTTCTGGGTGTTCAATGTCGCAACCAATTCCATAAACAGTATCAGTAGGGTAAATAATAACACCACCTTTTTGTAAAGATGCCACAATTTGCTTCACTTTCCTTTCATCAGGATTCTTAGGGTGAATTTCCAGTAACATGATACAAATATATGAAGCATGTATTATCTTACGCCCAAATGTTTTCGGCACGAAGTCTAGATCGTTCCTCTGTATGGTATTTCATTATTGTACTGACAATTATATCATTTCCATGGAGTGAAAGATTTAGTTCTATTGGTATTATACTTTTAGTATTGCATTGGCTGATTGACGAAAATTTTTTTCTTAAGCTTCGTAGTTTTAAAATGAATTGGTGCATCGGTTTGATGTGGAGCTTTTTTCTCCTTCATTTCATTCAATTGCCAAGAGGAATATCATTGCAAGATGGATGGCACTCTATAGAAGTTAAAATGAGCTTTTTTATTTTGCCCTTACTATTTGCAACTGAAAATTACTTTACCCCGAAAAAGTTTAAACAGCTTATGTGGTTTTTTGTTATATCACTAGCTGCATCTTTTGTATACGCAGTAGTATGCTCGTTTTTATTTACGAAGCCGAACGAGTTCGTCTATATATTCGACAGAATGAAAATTTCGAGTGCGCTTATGGGGCCGAACTATTATGCGAACTATTTTAGCCTTGCCATCGTATTTATTGGTACTGAATTGCTTGAAGCTAAGCATAAATTCTCGAGAGAAAACCTAATCTATTGGATACTTGGCATTTGTTTTCTAATTGTTCAATTATTTTTGATTTCCAAAACTGCCTGGCTTTTTATGGCGGTATTTTTTATTTATGCGGCTTGGCATTTTTTTTCATTTTTAAAAAATAGTGCCATACGAATAATTATCTTTTTGTCGATTGTACTATTATTGGGGTTTTCAAGCACCTTTTTACCACCTATTCGAAAGCGAATCCATGAAACACGAACTGAATTAAAGATCAATCCAAGTGAAGTGAAAATTTATAATTCGTCAACCTGTAGAAAAATTGCATGGGGCTTGGAGTGGGATTTAATCAAGAAAAGATGGCTCGTTGGATACGGGACAGGTAGCGCGAATCCGCTATTGTTGGAAAGTTTAAAAAAGGGCAATTACACAGATTTAGTTAAGCATAATATGCATACACATAATCAGTTATTTCATACTTGGCTCGATTTGGGTTTGGCTGGATTGTTAATTTTGTTATCAATTTTAGGCTTTAGTTTTTTTACTTCAATTGTAAAACGAAATGTGTATTTATTTTGGATAACGCTACTCACCCTGTTGAATTGTATTACAGATGATATGCTCGAAATTCAGGCAGGATGCGTATTTTTTATTTTTGTAATGAGTTTGCTTCTATTTGCACCACCCCAAAAAAAAACAACCTATAGTTAAGATGCAAACTTATAACCTACGCCTCTTACGCTTATAAAATGTTTGGGTTGGCGTGCATCTTCTTCAAAGTATTTTCGGAATGTAGTGATGAAATTATCGATGGTGCGAGTAGTCGGGAAAACATTGTACCCCCATACCATTTTTAAAATATACTCCCGTGTGACTACTTCATTCTTATGTTCAATGAGAAGTTTTAAAAATTGTAGTTCTTTTTTCGTCAGAGATCGCTTCTCTCCACTTACATCGTAACATTCTTGTGCTTGAAAATCAATTTTTGCGGCACCTATTTCATAGTAATTGACTTCTTCAATCGAGTGCTCAATCTTTTTATTTTTATCAATTAATTTATCTATCCGAATCAATAGCTCCTCTAAATTAAATGGCTTAGTTAAGTAATCATCACCACCTTTTTTTAAACCATGTACACGATCTTCGCCAGAGTTTTTTGCTGAAAGAAATAAAATAGGCACTTTGTCATTTTGCAATCTGATGTTCTCACACACTTCTATTCCATCAATGCCTGGCATCATTATGTCGAGAATAATACAATCAAAATATTCTGCTTTGAATGATTGAAGTGCTGACAGCCCATTATCAACTGCAGTTACCTCATAGTCATCCATTTCTAAATTAAGTTTTAATGCTTCACGCAAACTCTCTTCGTCTTCTACTAGTAAAATGCATCCTTTGTTACTCATATATAATTGATCTCGATAATTATGTTTTAAATTCTATTTCAAAAGTAGAACCTCTTGGGATATTATTTTTCACAGAAATGTCATATTTATACAATCGTACTATTTTCTTTACAATGTATAAACCAAGACCTGTTCCTTTTGATGAGCGCGTTTTTTCATTTCCAATGCGATAAAACTTTTCAAATATTTTCTTCTTTTCTGAATCAGCAATGCCAATGCCAGAATCTTTTATTTGTAATACTACACTACGCGACGCTTGCAGCAAGTTTATTTCAATTGGTTGCTCATTTCCCCCGTATTTACGAGCATTTTCAAGAAGATTGCTAATTACTAATTTCCATAAAGCATTGTCGGCTTTTATCGTAAATGATTCGTCAAAGAAGTTTAGTTGAAACATTGCATTTTCATATCTTGATTGTATTGCTTTAATTACTTGTGTGGTGATTGTATGAAGATTTACTTGATCATGATAAAGAGCCTCTTTCGAGTTTTCAAGCTGAGTAGCAGCTAAGATATTATTACACAAATCATCTAATCTATTGGTTTCTTTTACAGAAGCATTTACGAGTTTAGTTTGGGTTACTTCATCAAGTTTTCTTTTTTCGAGGGTTTGCATATTCAGCTTAATGCCTGCAATAGGAGTCTTTAATTCATGGGTAATGCTAAGCATAAAATTTTTTTGCAATTTGCTTAAACGTAATTGTTTATAGTAAGCAAGATAAACGAGTATGGTTGCTAAAAGCGCTATAAATATAAGCGTGCCTCCTTCGCCCAAATATTGATTTGTACGTCGGTTTTTTTTATTGGTGATGACGGCAAGACTTTTGTTATAATCTTCTGAACGCTTGTCATTATAGCTTTGTTCGAGTTTTTCTTTCTCTAATATATACATTTGATTGCTTTGTTTATTGAGGCTGTATCCCCAAAAAAGAATAGCTGCGATGACATAGCAAAACAAAAGTGTATAAGCAAAGGTGAAGCTTTTGAAAAAAGACATGGCCAAATTTACAATCATAATGTGTGTAAAATCAAAATAAGCTTATTACATTTGCGCCAACAGGCAGATTTGATTATTGTTCGGCCTGTTTAAAATAACTGAACTAATACTCATCTGCACAAAGCAATTTCACTTGTTATAAGGTAGTACAGTAAAGTTCAGTAAAGATTAAACTGAACAAAATGTCACAAGTAGAAAAACTATTACAGGAAAGAATTTTAATTATTGATGGTGCCATGGGTACTATGATACAACGTTATAAACTGAGTGAAGAAGATTTTCGGGGCGAGCGTTTTGCAAATTACGAGTTAGATGTAAAGGGTAATAACGATTTGCTTTCCATAACTAGGCCTGAAATCATTACCGAAATTCATTTGCAATATTTAGAAGCCGGTGCTGATATTATTGAAACCAATACGTTTAGCGCACAACGTATTTCCATGGCTGACTATCATATGGAAGATTTGAGTTATGAGCTTAACGTAGCTTCAGCGAAATGTGCCAACGAGGCGGTAAAACAATATTATGCAAACCATAGCATCATAATTAAAGATGCAGAGACCTATCATCCTCAGCGGAAATTTGTGGCAGGCGCAATGGGCCCTACAAATCGAACTTTATCGCTCTCGCCCGATGTGAATAATCCTGGTTACAGGGCCGTAACTTTCGATGAGGTAATGAACGCTTATTATGAACAATTGAGCGGATTAATTGACGGGGGTATTGATATTATTTTAATAGAAACAATTTTCGATACATTAAATGCTAAGGCAGCCATTTTTGCAACCCAAAAGTATTTTCAAGCGCACAATATGGTATTGCCTATCATGATTTCGGGGACGATTACTGATGCTAGTGGACGAACACTCAGCGGACAGACTTTAGAAGCATTTTACTATTCTATTGAACATGCCAATCCACTAAGTGTTGGTTTTAATTGTGCATTAGGTGCTACTCAAATGCGGCCGCATATAGAAGAACTTAGTCATCTTGCGAATTGTTATGTAAGTGCTTATCCAAATGCAGGTTTGCCAAATGCTTTTGGTGAGTATGATGAACAAGCCCATGAAACAGCTCAGATCATTAGAGAATGGGCCCAAGAAGGCATTCTGAATATTGTAGGTGGGTGCTGTGGCACTACGCCAGATCACATACGATGCATAGCGAACGAAGTGAAAGGCATCAAACCAAGAATTATAGATTCAATTATTAAAGAGGCAAAATAATCAAATATGAAACTATCAGGATTAGAACCATTCGTATTCAGAGCCGAGACGAATTTTGTAAATGTAGGAGAACGCACAAACGTAACAGGGAGTAAAATGTTTTCAAGACTGATTCAAGACGAAAAGTATGATGAGGCTTTGAGCGTTGCAAGACAGCAAGTAGAAAATGGCGCACAAATTTTAGATGTAAATATGGACGATGCCATGCTGGATGGAGTATTCGCCATGCGTACATTTTTAAATCTGGTACAAGCTGAACCTGACATAGCCAAAATACCTATCATGATCGATAGCAGTAAATTTGAAATCATTGAAGCAGGTTTAAAATGTGTACAAGGAAAATGTGTAGTTAACTCAATATCATTAAAAGAAGGAGAAGAAAAGTTTATTACGCAAGCTCAGCTTTGCAGAATGTATGGAGCCGCTGTGATTGTTATGGCATTTGATGAAAAAGGACAAGCAGATAGTAAGGACAGAAAAGTAGAAATTTGTAAACGAGCTTATGATATACTTACCCAACAAGTTAAGTACAAAGCCGAGGATATTATATTCGATCCTAACATTTTTGCAGTAGCAACTGGACTTGAAGAGCATAATAATTACGCAGTTGATTTTATAGAAGCTACGAAAGAAATTAAGCAATTGATGCCGCACACTAAAGTCAGTGGGGGTGTTAGTAATTTGTCTTTTTCTTTTAGAGGTAATGAGCATGTGCGCGAAGCAATGCATTCGGTATTCTTGTATCATGCAATTCATGCAGGCATGGATATGGGAATTGTCAATGCGGGTCAATTGGTTGTTTATGATGAAATTGAGAAAACGCTGAAGCAATTATGTGAAGATGTTATTTTAAATAAGAACAATGATAATAATGAAGCGACTGAGAAATTAATACAATATGCTGAAACGGTAAAGGCCAAGGGTAAAGTAATCGTAAGGGACGAAAAATGGCGATTAGAAGATGTAGAAAAAAGATTGACACATGCTTTGGTAAACGGCATTACAGATTATATTGAATTAGATACCGAGGAGGCCCGATTGAAATTTGACAAACCTATTGAAGTTATTGAAGGACCATTAATGAGCGGCATGAATGTAGTGGGGGATTTGTTTGGTAGTGGAAAAATGTTTCTACCACAAGTTGTAAAAAGTGCACGTGTTATGAAAAGAAGTGTAGCTTATTTGCAACCATTTATAGAAGCAGGCAAAGTAGAAGCGAGTAGCAATGGTAAAATATTATTAGCTACTGTAAAAGGCGATGTTCACGATATTGGCAAGAATATTGTGGGTGTGGTATTGGCATGTAATGGTTATGAGATTATTGATTTGGGCGTAATGGTAGCAGCCAATAAAATTCTAGATGAAGCTGAAAGATTGCAAGTTGATATCATAGGTCTGTCGGGTTTAATCACACCATCGCTTGATGAAATGGTTCATATTGCGCATGAAATGAAAAGAAGAAATTTCAAACTGCCTTTGCTCATTGGCGGTGCTACTACTTCGCGCATGCATACAGCTGTAAAAATAATGGAGCATTACGAACATGGAGTCGTACATGTACTGGATGCTTCAAGATCAGTATCGGTTGCTAGTGATTTGCTGAACAATAATAAAACTGAATTTCTTAGCAAGGTTAAAAATGAATATACCCAACTGCGTCATGATTTCTTGAATCGGAAAACGAGTAAAGAATTTATCAGTATTGAAAAAGCAAGAGAGAATAAAAATAAAATTGATTGGGATGCTTATAAACCAATTATGCCGAATGCATTAGGCAATCAAACACTATCAAATTATTCGCTACAAGAAATAAGTGAGTATATCGATTGGACGCCTTTTTTTATAACATGGGAAATGCATGGAAAGTTTCCGGCTATACTTCAAGATCAAGTTGTGGGTATCGAAGCAACCAAATTATACAATGATGCAAAAGAATTATTAGAACAGTTAATTAAGGAAAATTGGTTACAAGCTGATGGTGTTTTTGGATTATGGCCTTGTAGTCATTTGAGCAATGATAGTGTAGTCGTGAATACCAATCCGAAAACAGAGCTTCATTTTCTTCGTCAACAAATAAAGAAAGCAGATGGACAGCCCAATCATTGCTTAAGCGATTTTATTTCGCCTGAAGGCATTGATTACATGGGCGCATTTGCAGTAACCATACATGGAATTGAAAAACACTTAGCGTTGCTCGAAGCACAACATGACGATTATCGTAAAATAATGCTACAGGCCCTTGCGGATAGACTGGCAGAGGCATTTGCAGAGCTTTTGCATAAAAAAGTACGTACCACCTATTGGGGTTACAATGCAGGAGAGAGTTTATTGAACGACGATTTAATTAAAGAGAAGTATCAAGGTATAAGACCAGCCCCTGGTTATCCTGCCTGTCCTGATCATACTGAAAAAATTAAACTTTTCGAGTTGCTGCAAGCCGAAAAAGAAATCAAGATTTCACTCACTGAAAATTTGGCGATGTATCCTGCATCATCAGTATGCGGATGGTATTTTGCACATCCTGAAAGTAAATATTTTGGTGTTGGCAAAATAGAGCAAGATCAATTGATAGATTACGCAAGTCGAAAATCGATGACAATTGACGAAGCCACAAGGTGGTTGCGACCTATTTTAGAATCTTAATGATGAATTTGTAATAAAGAGTCAAGCTTTTGGACTTTTTTTTCAAGCATTTCTATTCTTTTTTCGCTTGTCATCAATCGGATTGATTTTTTTTCTTCGCAATATTTTTGCCAAGCAATGTATATACTTGGTATTATCATGCAAATAATAAAACTAGACCATAACCACGATCCAATTTTGTTGCCTTCATTTTTATTTTTAAAATATTCATGAAAGCCAGAGAATCGGGCTAGTAAAAAGGTGGCTAATCCAATGAAAAGGCAATTTATAAGATAGAAATAAAGCCCACCGATAAATTCCATCCAATTCCCATGTGCCAAACCAAAACCTGCAGTGCACAATGGAGGCATGCAAGCGGTAGCGACTGCTACACCTGCCATTACTTTTACTCCCTCGCGCTTCATGATGCCAATAAAGCCAGCCATGCCACCGAAAAATGCAATAAGAATATCAAAAATATTTGCTTTGGTATAGGAGAGTATGACTTGCGTGTCTTTATCAAATGGACTGAGTAAAAAAAATAAAGTAGAGGCGACTAAACTAATACCTGTCATGAAAAGCCAATTTTTGATAGCAGTGTTTTTTAAGGTTCGGTCATTAATAGCCAAGGCAAATGCATAGCCAACAATTGGACCCATAAGCGGCGATATAAGCATGGCACCTATGAGGGCAGAACTAGAATTCGTGTTTAATCCAACGCATGCGATAAGCATGGCAAAACCTAATATCCATAAATTATAACCCGAAAAACTTGCACCTTCTTTTATTTCATGGAAGGTTTGAATTTCGAGTTCCTCTTTTTCGAGTCTAACCTTTTGTTTAAAAATTTCTTTTAAGTGCGAAATCATATGCTATCAATTCAAGCACGAATATATTGCGAATATTTAGGATGTGAGGGGCTTGTTGTCTTTAGGCTTTAACGGCAATATTGTGCCAATAGTAAAAACTAGGTATTCAGAACTTTTATGTTTCCACTATTTTTAATCTCATCAAAAACGGATCAATAAATTATTTGACTAACTTCATTTCATGATTTGGAAGTTCGAGGGCAATATTGAAATTGATACTGAGAAAGCTAGAATTCCCATTGAGAGTTTATATGCATTTTTGCAAACGACCTATTGGGCAAAGCAAAGAAGTTTGGCTACTACCGAACTCTCTGTGCAAAATTCATTGTGTTTTGGTATACATTATAATTTACAGTTTATTGGCTTTGCACGTTTGATTACTGATTATGCCGTGTTTGCTTATTTATGCGATGTCTTTATCTTACCTGAGTATCAGGCGAAAGGTTATGGTAAATTGCTCATGCAAACTTTGCATGCTTATCCCGATTTACAAAATATTCGTCGTTGGATTTTGGCAACCCAAGATGCCCATGGGCTTTATGAACAATTTGGCTATACTTCGCTCGAAAATCCTTCGCGATGGATGGAAATATGTAAACCTCAGTATTAATGGAATCTTTGCCTGAATTCGATAAAGAAATTTTACTTGAAATTGTAAAAATCAAAATGCCTTTCGGTAAATACAAAGATTATTTAATCGCCGATTTGCCAGATTTTTACCTTGAATGGTTCTTGCGAAATGGGGGTTTCCCAAAAGGTAAATTAGGAAAACTTATGGCAACTGTTTACGAG
>JBIIJE010000066.1:0-14146 GCA_044234005.1 Chitinophagaceae bacterium
AGAAGCTGCCAAAAAAGCCAATGCATTTGAATTTATCGATCGATTTCCAGAAAAGTGGAATACTTTAGTTGGTGAACGCGGTATACAATTAAGCGGCGGTCAAAGACAACGTATTGCCATCGCACGGGCTGTATTAAAAGACCCTGCGATTTTAATTTTAGATGAAGCAACCAGTAGTTTGGACAGCGAAAGTGAAGGCTTGGTGCAAGATGCACTCGATAAATTAATGATAGGTAGAACAAGCATCGTGATTGCACATCGATTAAGCACCATCAAAGATGCCGATAAAATAGTGGTGTTACATCAGGGTGTAATTGTTGAAGAAGGAACACATCAACAACTATTGCAGCAGGAAAATGGATTTTATGTAAAGCTGAGTAAAATGCAAATGAATTAGAAGTAAAACTTTGCATGTATTTTTGAACTTCTTGTATGTCACATTTCACGAATCGAAATAATATTTTACTCACGCCTATTGAATATTTAAAAGGTGTTGGTCCTTTTAAAGCAGACTTATTAAAAAAGGAAATATCAGTTTTTACTTTCGGTGATTTATTGCATTATTATCCGTTTCGGTATACCGATAGGACAACCATTATTTCCATAAAGCAAATTCAAGACGAAGGAGATAGTGTACAGCTGTTGGGTAAAATAATCTATACTGAAATTATTGGCACAGGTAGAAGCCGAAGATTAGTTGCGCATTTTAAAGACAATACGGGTATGATGGAGCTGATTTGGTTTCAGGGAATCAGTTGGATTGAAAAAGTAATTGGTGATGGTGGTGACTTTTTAATTTACGGCAAGGCAACAAAATTCAGCGGCTATTGGAATATGAGTCATCCAGATATTGAAAAATTGGAATCAGCGCAAATTCAAAGTTTACCGCAATTTCAGCCTGTATACTCTGCGTCTGAAAAAATGCGAGCTAATGGACTTTCAGGTAAACCGTTTTCGAAATTGGTACAAACAATATTGGCTCAAATTAAAGAGCAAGATCTAGTAGATAGTTTGCCAGTTTCAGTTTTGCAAGCGCATAGACTCATTTCAAAATACAAAGCACTCAATGATATTCATTTCCCAACTTCGAATGAGAATCTTCAAGAGGCTACACATCGATTGAAATTTGAAGAACTATTTATTCATCAAATTGGCATCTGTAAACTCAAGCTCAATCATGCAACTATTAAAGGTTATGTATTCAATAAAGTGGGTGAAAATTTCAATGCCTTTTACAGTCAATATTTACCATTTGAATTAACGGAAGATCAAAAAAATGTGCTGCGAGAAATAAGACTAGATACACAAACAGGTAAACAAATGAATCGTTTGTTGCAAGGAGACGTAGGTAGTGGTAAAACCATCGTTGCTCTATTATGTATGTTGCTTGCGCTAGATAATAATTTTCAAGCATGCTTAATGGCGCCTACAGAAATATTGGCGCAACAACACTTTCAAAGTATTTGCGCACTCCTGAAAGAAATGCAAATACCTGTTGGTTTTTTAACAGGCAAAGTAAAAGCAAAGGAACGCAAACATTTGCTTGCAGGCATTGAAGAGGGGAGTATTCGATTACTCATTGGAACTCATGCCCTGATAGAAGATAAGGTTCAATTTAAAAATTTAGGCCTGTGCATTATCGATGAGCAGCATCGTTTTGGTGTGGCACAAAGAGCTAAGCTTTGGAAAAAAAATATATTAGCGCCACATATTTTGGTCATGACTGCGACACCAATTCCACGAACCTTGGCGATGACGAGTTATGGTGATTTGGATGTTTCTGTAATTAAAAATTTACCACCCGGCCGTAAGCCCATTTCTACCATTCACAGAAGTGAAGCGTACAGAGCCAAAGTGATGGATTTTATAAAAAGTGAGATAGAAAAAGGGCGACAGGTTTACATTGTTTATCCTCTAATAGAGGAAAGCGAAAAACTTGATTATGAAAATTTGGTGGCAGGCTATGAGCAAGTGAAACAATATTTTCCTTCTAATAAATATAATATTGCCATGGTACATGGTAAACAAGAAGCTGCCTTGCGCGAAAGTAACATGAATAGTTTTGTAAAAGGTGATGCCCATATCATGGTGGCAACTACAGTAATAGAAGTAGGGGTAAATGTACCAAACGCTTCAGTTATGCTTATTGAAAGTGCTGAACGATTTGGCTTGGCGCAATTGCACCAACTGCGAGGTAGGGTAGGTCGTGGTGCTGATAAGTCTTATTGCATTTTGTTGACTGGTCATAAATTATCGGTTTTAGGAAAGGAGCGCATGCATACTATGGTAACCGAAACCAGCGGCTTTGCCATCTCGGAAAAAGATTTAGAATTACGAGGTCCAGGAGATATTGATGGTTTGCGGCAAAGTGGCGGTGCCGATTTGAAACTCGCCGATATAGTTCGAGATGTGGCATTGATGGAAGTCACTCGCACCGCAGCTATTGAAATACTGCATCGCGATCCTGAATTACAAATGCCAGAACAACATCATTTACGAGCGCATTTAATGGGTCAAAAGAATAAAGAGATTTGGAGTCGAATATCTTAATATTTTTTGTTATTGGCTAAGATAAGTTCTTCATCTTCGTTGTCTCACTCCCCTCGTCTTCATTACATTTTATGAACTTTTTCCTACTGCAGTGGCGTGTCGCTTCTCCGAGACATCCTTTTACTTCTGGCAAAAAAAGCTGAATGAAACCAAGACAACATCATGTGTAACGCAAGCTTACTGAAATAAGCACGTACTTGATATCTTGAAAAAATAATTTTACGAATCCATGATTGATTCCTCAAATCCTTAGTATCATAATTCTCATTTTAAAGCTTAGATACAGACCGCATTAATCTTGGTGACATTGTATCTGCCGATATATTTAACGTAAAAATGGACCACCCATGAAAGATGAGTCAACTTTTTCGAAGTTGAAAAATATAGTGAAAGTCTTTGCTATATGCTGTTTCAGACTTTACATAGATTTTTAAATATAAAATTAAGCTTAACTAAAATATCAGTATTTAGACGCCAAAGAATTTCGGAAATGGCGATGAAAGCTATTACCTTTGCGCCTCTTAAAAATAACTGAATAATAAATTATGCTTTCTACGAATAATGTGTCGCTTTCATACGGCAAAAGAGTTTTGTTTGACGAGGTAAATATTAGTTTTACCAAAGGAAATTGTTATGGTATTATTGGTGCAAATGGCGCTGGTAAAAGTACATTTTTGAAAATACTCAGTGGGGAAATTGAGCCTAATAAAGGCACAGTTTCCTTGTCGCCGAATGAGCGGTTAAGTATTTTGAAGCAAAATCACTTTGAGTTTAATGATATTTCTGTTTTGAATACTGTGTTAATGGGCAATAAGAAAATGTGGGATATTCAAACTCAAAAAGATGCTCTATATGCAAAGGAAGATTTTTCGGAAGAGGATGGTATCAAAGCAGGTGAATTAGAAGCTGAGTTTGGAGAAATGGGTGGTTATACCGCGGAAAGTGACGCTGCGCAACTTTTAGCAAACTTAGGAATTTTGGATGAACATCATTATACCTTGATGAGTGATTTGACAGGTACTCAAAAAGTTCGTGTTTTACTAGCCCAGTCTTTATTTGGTAATCCTGATGTGTTATTATTAGATGAGCCTACGAATGATTTAGATGTTGAAACCATTCGATGGCTAGAGAATTTTTTAGCGGATTATGAGAATACAGCAATCGTGGTAAGTCATGATCGTCACTTTTTAGATACGGTATGTACGCATGTTGCCGATGTGGATAGAAGTAAAATTTCAATTTATACGGGTAATTACACCTTCTGGTATGAAAGCAGTCAATTGGCATCGCGACAATTAAATGATAAGAATAAGAAGAACGAAGAGAAGCGTAAAGATTTGCTAGACTTTATTGCGCGATTTAGTGCGAATGCAAGTAAGAGCAAGCAAGCTACTTCGCGTAAGAAAGCCTTGGAAAAATTGGTGATTGAAGATATTAAGCCAAGTAATAGACGTTATCCGGGTATTATCTTTAAGCCAGAGCGTCAAGTGGGTAATGACATTTTGAAAGTAGAAAAATTGGCAGCTTATTTTGAAGGGACTACTTTGTTTGAAGACGTAAACTTCGATGTAAGTAAGACAGATAAGATATTAATCGTTAGTAAAAATCAATTAGCGATTTCAAGTTTCTTCAAAATCATTAATGGGGAAATAACTCCAACCACAGGAAAGTTTGAATGGGGTACTACAATTACAAAAGCATATTTACCAAATGACAATCAAGAGTTTTTCGAGTCCAGTCTGAATTTAATGGATTGGTTGCGACAATTTGTGCCAGCGAATGTGGTAGATGCTGATGAAGATTTTATCCGAGGATTTTATGGTAAAATGTTATTTCAAGGCGACGATTTAGCCAAGAAAACAAATGTATTAAGTGGTGGTGAAAAAGTACGTTGTATGATAAGTAGAATGATGTTGCAAAATCCAAATCTTATTATGCTTGATGAACCCACGAATCATTTAGACTTAGAAAGTATTACTGCATTTAATAATGGATGTATTGATTTCCCAGGTGTAGTATTAATGTCAACGCATGATTTAGCATTCGCAAATTCGGTTTGTAATCGTGTCATTGAATTAACGCCTAAAGGTATCATAGATAGAATCTCTACTTATGAAGAGTATCTTGAGAATGATAGAGTGAAGGAGTTACGTGCTGAGATGTATTCGTAATTCGACTCCCCTTGCATAGCAGGTGTTCGATGTTTTTTCGTGATTTAGCGTACGATATTCAAAGAGATTTACAACTTAATGCATTTCTCTCTTTGTGTCTTTGCATGTAACAAATAAAAAATCTCTAATTCTACACGCTGTTCCTTTGCGCATTTGTATGGGAGATTAAATTACAAATTGCCGAAAACTAACTCAAACTGTAAATCAGGGTATTAAAGTTTACCGCTTTCTAAATGGTTGGTATGTGAGATGAAATGCGACAATACATTTGCACTCATAAAATAAAAATCAATTATGAAAAAAGTAAAACTCCTTATCATGTTATTCGCTACGAGCTTAGCAAGCATGAACGCACAAAAGCTAAATATTAGCTATCCTTTAAGCCCTGAAGCTGCAGTTGCAATGGCAACTCGCGAAGTTTCAAATGTATTATCAACCATTGATCCAGAAGATTTTGAAAATTATGGATTTGATGCTGCTGATGATTTATCCTCTATCGAAATCGGAATGCCTTTTTATCAAGTTACGCTACCCTCCATCGAACTAAAGTCTGAAACAGAAATTATAACAAACACACAATTAATTCAGGTTCCATTACTACTTAATGGCGTGGCACGTTGTATTATTTTAATTGGCAATGAAGATGGTCGATGGAATGTAGTAGGTATCGGTGGTGCAAATTATGTAAAAGCCCGACAAGATATTTTCGCAAGCAAAGAAGCAGCCTATCAAGTGATTGTTTCAGTTCCGCAGGTTTTTCAAAATTACCTCTTAGTGGATGGTCGTAAATTGAGTTTCGAGCCAATTATCAGGTATGAAGATTCTGATATGAACAGCAAGCTTGACTTGAATAAACTTATTGATATCTCAACTCGATCTATTACAAACGATAAAAAATAATATTCTCTAACAAATCAAATTACACAACAATAAAAAACTATATAAAATGAAAAATATTTTTAATAAATTAGTGATAATGGCTTTAGTTGCAATAGCAAGTTTACAAGCCGAAGCACAAGTAACAGGATGTTATGTGCCAACCTACCAACAACCTCAAAACCAATGGTGCTGGGCAACTTCAGGCGCAATGGTTTACTGGAACTACAAACCAGGTTCTCTTTCTCCTTGCACATTTGTAAACAAAGCACGTGATCGCGAAAATTCTTGGGGGATATTCTGGATTCCAGATTGCAACCAATTACCAAGCAGCACAACTAGTGCTTGCTCATCTCCTAGCGTTTTTAACTACCCACAATTTTTAGCAGGCTGCCGTGGTTCAATTGCTGATGTATTAGGTGATTACGGTATCCCTTCTACCAACGTCAATAATTCTTTATCAGCTGCTGATTTAACAACTGCTATGTCCAATCGTCGTCTTTGTGTGGCAGGTTGGTTTTGGACAGGCGGTGGTGGACATGCTGTTGTGATTAATCGTTACAAATCTGGTAATGTTAGTTATAATGATCCATGGACTGGAAGTGCCTACACAGTTACCTATAATTCATTTAAAAATGCAAATGGGGGAGGTAATTGGGGACAAACGTTACGTATGAATAATACAGCAACTTATGGGTCTATCTACTACCGTCCAAGTGATGAGAAATCAAACGAGGCTCCTTTAGCTGAAGAGGTATCAATGACCACTTATCCTAATCCAACAAGCGATAATTTTAATATCAAGTTAATAAAGTAATTATTATGGATGCAGTAGGAAAAGTGATTTACTGTGAAACATTAAAAGCGGGTGATAATTCAACAAGCATTAATGTGTCATCATGGGCAAAAGGCATGTATTTTGTTCGTATCAATGATAATCCAACATTAGTAAAACAATTTGCAGTTAAGTAAAATTACCGAACCAAACCAATCTCGCAGAAGGCTCTCATTTGAGAGTCTTTTGTGCTTTTAGGCTATATTAAAATAAATTATTATACTCTTCTATTTTGTTAGCTTTGCCCACTTATGAAACGCAACGAAATCATTGTGGTCTCTTTATTAGCCTTACTCAATTTTACACATATTCTCGATTTTATGATTATGATGCCGTTGGGTAATTTGCTTATGCCAAAATGGGATCTGAATACAGAGCAATTTGCAAATGTGGTTGCAGGGTATCCGATAATGGCTTTTGTAAGTAGTTTTTGCGCAATTTTTTTTGCCGATAAGTTCGACAGAAAGCATCTTCTGTTATTTGCTTATGCAGGCTTCTTGGTGGCTACTTTTTTGTGCGGACAAGCAACTGGATACAATAGTATGATGTTGGCGCGTGTGCTTACTGGTTTATTTGGAGGTTTAATTGGAGCTCAAGTTATGAGTATGATTGGTGACTTTATTCCATATGAGCGCAGAGGGCAAGCTATGGGAATTTTAATGAGTGGTTTTGCATTAGCCAGTGTAATAGGGGTCCCATTAAGTTTGTTTTTAGCAAACCATTATGCATGGAACGCTCCTTTCTATTTGATTTCCATACAAGGAATTTTGTTATTTATTATTCTCTGGAAGGTGCTTCCTAATTTTCGTGCTCACTTAGATGTAAAAGTTCATTTGCAAGAACGGATACAAAACTTCTTACATATATTTAAAAATAGAACACAGATTATTGCATTGATACTTAGTTCTAGCTTGATGATGGGGCATTTTTTAATTATTCCATTGATGAATCCTTATTTGGTAAATAATGTGAAGGTAGATATTAAGAATACACCCTTAGTTTATCTTTTCGGTGGTATAGCTACAATTATAACATCCAATATTGTCGGTAAGTTAGCTGATAAGTATGGTAAGTTTAAAGTCTTCGTAATTTCAGTTATTTCCGCATTTCCATTTATCTTCATCGTAACCAATATGCCAATTTGGCCACTTTGGTTAGTCTTATTTATTTTCGCTGTTTGGTTTGCTGCTACTACCGCTCGCAGCGTTCCGGCACAAGCTATGGTCACTCAAAGTGTGACGGCTCAAACCCGAGGTAGTTTTATGAGTTTCTCTTCTTGTCTGCAAAGTTTGGGTACCGGCATTGCCACTATGTTAAGTGGGCATTTGACTTATAATGATAATGTTGGGTACATACATAATTATAATCGCTTGGGTTACATGAGTATGTTGGTTATATTAGTTTGTGTTTATTTAGGGTGGCAACTAAATCGTAAATTGCAAGAGTCAGCAGCAATTAGTGCAGTTTAAAGTAGTAGAATTTAATATACTTTTGATGTTCTGCGTTTTCTAGAGTTTATTGTTATTATGTGCACTTTCCAAATATTGGTTGCACAAAATATTACCCGAGGGCTTTATTTAGCGATGAACACATAGAACTCAATTCATATTAAATGGCTTACAAGCAGATACGAAGTATTACTATTCTGTTGGTACAATTTAATTTAGTTTTTCAAGCAGTTGTAGGTATAGGTAGTACTATTCCGCAGTTGTCATCATCATCTTGGCCATATAACGCGATGAGTTATTCAAATATCAATGACTATGGCTCGATGCTACTCACAATCGAAGGCAATCGTATGGATGCGAAATGGATAAGCACAGATACATTACAACCTGTCAAAGATCAATTTACAATTTTTAAATCGAGAAGTAAAGTCGATACAATTTATGATGATTTACCTAAGACATTTACTTTGTCTACAAGTTGGTAATCTGATACATATAATTGGAGTCATTCAGATTCAACTAAAACAATTCAAGTTAATATTATTTATGATACAATAATTACAGTTTTCGATACATGGAATTGTCTAATAAATCGTTTTGTTTTTCTGGATACAACGTCTCCTGCAACTATATCAAATTTAATAAAAAGTGATTTCTTGATCTATCTAAATCCTACAAATAATTCCATTACTATAGAGTTGCCTCATCGTAGTCTATGCGATATTCAAATCGTAAATCAGCTAGGTCAAACTATCTATATAAAAAATAAAGTAGAAATTAAGGGTGCATATAAATTCGACTTGCCAAATCAAATTCCAAAAGGCGAGTATAATTTGCAAATTGTAAATGAAACACACAAGATATTAAAAGAAAAGCTAGTTCTTAGATAATTTACTTATCATCTCTGCCACATTCATGCCGTCCATCGCTGCGCTTACAATACCACCAGCGTATCCAGCACCTTCCGCACAAGGGTATAAATTATTAATATGCACATGATGCAACATTTCTTTATCACGAGGAATTCTAACTGGTGATGATGTTCTACTTTCAGTTGCCACTACAATAGCTTCTTCGGTATAATAACCTTTCATTTTTTTACCAAACTGCTTGAAGCCTTCAGCTAAACTTTTATAAATTATTGAAGGCAGTACATCTGCTAGTTTTATTGAATTTACACCAAGTAAATATGAACATACAGGAAGCGTTTGAGAAGTTTTGTTATTAACAAAATCGGTTAGTCTTTGGGCAGGTGCAACAAATTTGCCACCGCCTGCTTTATATGCTTTCTCCTCAACCTGATGTTGGTAAGCTAGGCCCGCTAATACATTGTCACTTTTATAATCATTAATATCTGTGGCTACTACCATGCCACTATTGGCGAAAGGGTTATTTCTTTTTGATGGACTCCATCCATTCACGACGAGTGCATTCTGTTGTGTGGATGCTGGCGCAATTATACCACCTGGGCACATGCAAAATGAAAATACACCTCGACCATTTACCTGTTCTACCAAACTATAGCTTGCAGGCGGTAAGAAACTATCTTTCACCTCACAATGATACTGGGCACTATCAATTATATGCTGCGGATGCTCAACCCGCACGCCTAACGCAAAGGGTTTTGCTTCTAGTGATATATTTCTCTTATGCAGGAGTTCGTAAATATCATTTGCAGAATGACCTGTTGCTAAAACTAGATTTTTTATTTCGTGTTTATCTTCATGATTGATGGTAATCGATTTTATTTTTTCATTTGATATTTCAAGGTCAGTAAGTTTCGCATTGAAATTTATTTCGCCTCCGCAGGCAATTATTTGATCTCGAATGGCAGTAATTATTTGTGGTAATTTATTAGTTCCAATGTGTGGGTGCGCTTCGAACAGAATATTATATTCTGCGCCAAAATTGTGTAACCAAGTCAGTACTTTTTTTACATTGCCCCGTTTGTTACTTCTTGTATATAATTTGCCATCGCTATAGGTGCCAGCACCACCTTCTCCAAAGCAATAATTACTTTCTTCATTTAATATACCTTCTTTATTGAGTATAGCTAAATCCCTTCTTCTCTCGCGCACATTTTTGCCTCTTTCAAAAATGATAGGTTTGATGCCAAGGCCAATGCATTGCAATGCACAAAACAGCCCAGCAGGACCAGCGCCAATTATGTGTATTGTATTTTGATTGCTTACATCGTGAGGTATAAAGTTATCTAATGTACTTTCGATATAAGGCTCATTGATAAAAACGCGCAAATGACAAATTATTTTTACAGTTTTGCCACGTGCATCAATTGATTTTTTAATCCATTCATAGGCAATCATATCGGTCGCTTTTGCTTGCAAGTAAGCCCGTAAATTCCTGCGAATCGTTTGTTCTGAAGCCGACTCGGATGGGGTTACACTGATTTTAATTTCTTTTATCATATCTCGATTAGGTTTTTATCCTAAAAACGAATTCAAATTTATCAATAAAAAACAAGTTTCGATATATCATTTGATTCAAAATTGATTTTTGTACATTCGGTCTTTCAAATTTATCATTATGACTGATATAAAAGAGGGATATAGAAATTCAAGGAAGTTCGCAAAGGAACTCGATGATGCAGAAGGATTGTCTTCTTATCGAAACAAATTTCATTTTCCAAGATTGCATGGCAAGGAGGCAATTTATTTTTGCGGTAATTCTTTAGGCTTGCAACCCAAATCGGCGAGAGCCATGTTTGAACAAGAGTTAGATGATTGGGCGGATTATGGGGTTGAAGGACATTTTCACGCAAAAAATCCTTGGTTTGCCTATCATACTTTTTTTACCGAATCCTTGGCAAAACTTGTGGGTGCTAAAAATACCGAAGTTGTAGCAATGAATACCTTGACAGTAAATCTTCATTTGCTGATGCTATCATTTTATAAGCCTACCAAATCTCGCTATAAAATAATTATGGAAGCAGGTGCATTCCCTTCCGATCAATATGCGATGGAAACCCAAGTAAGAATGCATGGATTTGATCCTTCGGATGCTATTATTGAATTATCACCAAGAGAAGGAGAGCATACTTTGCACTTTGAAGATATTGAAGCGATTATAAAAAAGAATAAAAGTAAAGTCGCCCTGATTTTATTAGGCGGCGTAAATTATTATACGGGTCAATTTTTTGATTTACAACGAATCACAGAATTAGGGCATCAAGCAGGTGCTATGGTAGGATACGATTTGGCACATGCTGTAGGTAACAAAGTATTGCATTTACATGATTGGAAAGTTGATTTTGCTTGTTGGTGTTCTTATAAATATTTAAACGCAGGACCTGGTGCGGTGGGTGGTATTTTCGTAAATGAAAAGCATTGTAAAAATCCAGATACTTTTCGATTGGCAGGTTGGTGGGGGCATGATGCTAAAACACGATTCAAAATGCAGAAGGGATTTAAGCCGATGCGAACCGCAGAAAGCTGGCAAATGAGTAATGCGCAAGTATTTAACATGGTTGCTTTGCGGGCTTCTTTGGATATTTTTGACGAACTAGGCATGAATCGTTTAGCTGATAAAAGTTTGCAGTTAACAAGCTATGCAGACAGGATGTTGCGTCAAATTGACAATATAAATTTCGAAATCATTACGCCTTCTAATCCCATCGAAAGGGGGTGTCAGTTATCATTACTATTTAAATCGAAAGGTAAACAGGTGTTTGAAACATTGCAAGCCAAAGGAATCATTACGGATTGGAGAGAACCTAATGTAGTACGTATTGCACCTGTACCTTTATACAATAGTTTTGAAGATGTATTTGAGCTATGTGAGGTTATGCAATCGATTTAGGCAAACTTCTTCGCATCTTCTAAAAACTGCGCCAGCCCTAAATCAGTTAGAGGGTGTTTAAGCAATCCCAAGATGCTCGAAAGTGGACAAGTACAAACATCAGCGCCAACTTCAGCACATCGTACAATATGCAAAGAATTGCGAATTGATGCGGCTAATATTTTTGTTTCAAACCCTTGCACTCTATAAATATGAGAAATTTGCTCGATTAGATTCACGCCATCCCAATTGCCATCATCTATTCGGCCTAAAAATGGGGATACATAAGTTGCACCCGCTTTCGCAGCTAAAATAGCTTGGCCAGCAGAAAATACTAAAGTACAATTAGTTCGTATTCCATGATCCGAAAACCATTTTATGGCTTTTATACCTTCTTTTATCATGGGTACTTTTACAACAATATTGGTATCAATAGCAGCTAATTTTTTGCCTTCTTCAATCATACCATCAAAATCTGTAGATATAACTTCGGCACTTACCGGTCCTTTAACAATGTCGCAAATTGCTTTGTAATGTGCCATGACAGCTTCTGTTCCTTGGATTCCTTCCTTCGCCATCAATGATGGGTTGGTGGTCACTCCATCTAATATGCCTAAATCGTTTGCTTCCTGAATTTGAGCTAAATTGGCTGTATCGATAAAAAATTTCATAAAATAATTTTGCAGGCAAAAGTAGCGCATGCGAGATGGCTTTGCAAATTGAAAATAAAAATGTGGAAAATTTTAAAAGGAAAATAAAAAACGGCAAGTTACTTATATCGCACCGCTCAACCACATACCTTTGCTATGTTCCCATCCTGGAGGAGTAGCAGGAGCTGGTCGTATAAGACTTGCCGTGTGCAAATGTATGGGCTTAGTTGTAAAAACACAAAAAAATATTTATGATTTACAAAAGTTCGATACTTAAAACGAATGACTTTAATAAATAGGATAGACCTAAATATTTATGCAACTTAAGTCTTAGTATTTCTAATACTAAATCTAGCTTAAATCTAATAGGAATAACACAGGCTAATTGACACAAGCAAAGGAAAAAACGCAGAAAAGTAGATTCTACGATGAAACTTTATATACGTCGTATGTTGCAAGTCGCTAAGTGGACCAAAATCGGCTATTCACATTAGCGCTTCTGTGTAGCATAACGGGTTTAATTTTAACGAACTATATAAATTCAGTACCTCTAAGATTACTTAACTTGCAAGCGAAATGAACAATTACGATTTACTGATTAATCGACTCGATGCTTTTATCCGAAAGTATTACACCAATAAACTTATTCGAGGTATCCTGATATTTTTAGCAGGTATCTTAGCATTTTACTTGTTAGTGAGTGTAGGCGAATATTATTTATACTTTGCTACCTCAGTGAGATATGTTTTAATTGCCCTATTTATTGGCTTAGGTTTATTTACATTATTATCATTAATTATTCTTCCCTTATTGCAGATTACTAAACTTGGTAAAATAATTACACATGAGAAAGCTGCTCAAATCATTGGAACACATTTCCCAAATGTTGAAGATAAGTTATTAAATGTACTGCAACTAAAGCAGCGTATTAATGAAACGGCAAGTAAAGATTTAATCGAAGCCAGTATTGAACAAAAGACTGCCGCACTTAAACTTATTCCTTTTCAAGCAGCTGTTAATTTTGCGCGTAATAAAAAGTATTTGCCATTCTTGTTAATCCCATTACTCGCAGCATTATTTATTCTTTTCGCTGCACCTAATGTTTTTAAAGAGTCTGCAAAACGTCTATTTTCTCCATCAGAAAAATTTATTCCTCCTGCACCGTTTTCTTTTCAATTACTGACTCAAAAATTAAGTGTTCCTCAGTTCGATGATATTGAAATAGTGATGAAAACGAATGGAAGAGTGATGCCAGAGAATGCTTTTGTTTCATACAACGGACAAGATGTGATGATGCAAAAAGCAAGTGATAATACCTTTCATTACACCTTCTATAAAGTCGCAAAAGATGTGAGCTTTCTATTTAAATCAGCAGGGATCGAAAGCAAAAAGTTTGGTATTAAAGTCTTAGGGAAGCCTGTCGTAAAAGCATTTAAAGTAAATGTTGATTATCCTGATTATACGGGTCGAGCGGATGAGTTACTTGATAATATTGGAGATATTATTGCACCGCAAGGTACTAGTCTGCGTTGGGCTTTTAGCACCGAGCATACTGATGCTATTCAATTTCAGTTAGGTAAAGGTAGTCCTTTAAATATGTCACAGCAAGGCAATCAATTTTATCACGGCTATCAGTTTATGCGCGACACAAATTATACTATTATTATATCTAATCACCAAGTGCCTAAGCGAGACTCAATGCATTATAGTGTTTCTGTCATTCCAGATCAGTTTCCATCTATTAATGTGCAGCAATACAATGATTCTATAACAGGCGATTATGTATTATTTGTCGGAGAGGCAGGAGATGACTATGGTATC
>JBIIJE010000067.1:0-14090 GCA_044234005.1 Chitinophagaceae bacterium
GAGATTGTTTCAAAAGGCAAAATTGTAAAGGAAGTTATTGGAACAACTCGTTATACAAACTTTCCAAACAAATCTTTCAATTCAGTATCACACGTAAGACCACACGCCACAAACGCAGCAGACACTTATCCTTTACCCACCAAAGACAAATTGACGAAAGCAAAAGAATATACGAAACATTGTTTTTGGCTTAATAACACTTATGTAAGAGACGAAATTTATTTAAAATAGCCAACGCATTTGGTGGCACATTTGCAGTTTTTCCAACCGTTCAAAGCAAAGCAAAAAACAGCAAAAGAGCCACCAAGCCAACGCACCAAGACAGACACGAAATGACAACGAACAACCACGACAGAAAAGAAGGGCGAAGTGCTAACACGAACTGTGCTCAGGCCTGGCAATCTGCTCAAGTGAACAATTTTACTTTCTTGAACATTTGTAAGTGAACAAACTTTTGTGCTTTCGAATCCACGCCTGCCGCAAAGCCAAAAACCGTTTTAGCATAATTAAACAAAATGAGATTGATTCAATGATACGGTTGCAATGAGAATAAAATAAAATTCAACTACCAACTTCCGCTTGCACCTCCGCCATCAAATCCTCCACCGCCTCCTCCAAAACCACCAAATCCACCTCCACCACCGGAGTCGCCCCAGCCACCTGATGAAAACCAGCCGCCAGAACTACGTGGTAAATGACTCCATTCATCATCGTATCGGTACCCACGGCGACTTACATAAACATTTTTACGATTGCGAATCAAATAGAAAAAAACAAAAATTAAACCGAACATTAAAAACAACAGCAAAATCATACCTAAACCAGAACGGCTTGATGTCTTTCCGTCATTCACAAATTCACCTTGGGTTGCTTTTATTATAGCATCAGAAGCTTCGTTGAAACCTTGATAATAATTCTGGCTTCTAAAATTGGGTACTAAATATTCTCTAATAATCCTTGCGCAAATCACATCGGGCAAAGCACCTTGTAAACCATACCCAGGTGAAATATTCAGCTTTCTATCTTTTTTAGATGCTAATAATATTACACCATTCTTTTTTAATTCTTTACCAATGCCCCATTTTCTTCCAAGCTCTAGGGCAAAAGTATTTGGGTCTAATTCACCCAATGTATCAACCGTTACAATGGTAATCTCATTAGAAGTTTGTTGCTCGAATTGATATAATTTTGTTTCCAGTTGTAATTCTTGTTCATCGCTTAGCATGTCTGCTAAATCATGAACCAATGCGGCATGAATCGGCACATCTGGTATTTCCTTATGATAAGGTTGTGCTAGTGATCGACAGTGTGTAAAAATTGCAAGAGCAAATACAATTGTACTAAAATATAATTTTCGCTGACTCATTTCCCAAACACAATTTCATCAGGTAATTCATTCTTTTTAAGGCCTTCGAATGGAAAATGCAAATGCATTTGCTCTCCGACTTTATCGATACATTTTTGTATGCCTTCGGCTTCTTGATGATGAAAAAAATGATAGCAGAGTCTTTTCGCTTCTTGATTCCAGAATTCTTGTTTCACTTTTTTGTGAATAGCATAATCGCCAAACAATGCGAAATCATGATCTTCATGAGCAATGTAAATAAGAATTGCATTGCGATGAGTTGTATTAAACATTTTTAGCTGATGAAATAATTCTCTAGCACGATCTAAAGGGTTTACATAAATACACTTACTCTCAATCCAAAGACGAATTTCACCAGAGGTTTCTTTTTCATTATCGCGAATGGCGTCTAATACCAACTCGATTTCGGGTTGAGATAAAAAAGGTTTAAGTGCTCGTTTGAAAAACATAGCATGTTGCTTAAGGTGTGAGAATACTTTAAATTTTAAAACTGCACACTAGGTGCTTTCTGTGCAGCGGCATCAGCCTCAAAAGGAGGTTTTGCTGACATTTTCAAAAAGCCAGCAATTAAATTCAAAGGGAATTTTCGAACACCCACATTAAATACTTTAATAGATTCGTTATAATCATTTCTAGCTGCAGTAATTCTGTTTTCGGTGCCTTCCAACTGAGCTTGAAGGTCTAAAAAATTTTGGTTGGCTTTTAATTGAGGGTAATTTTCAGTCACCACCATCAAACGTCCCATTGCTTGACTCAGTTGACCTTGCACAGCTTGAAATTCACGAATTTTTTCAGGTGTTAAATTAGAGGCATCCACCTTCATTTGAGTAGCTTTCGCGCGTGCTTCAGTTACATCCGTCAGGGTTTTTTGTTCAAAATTAGCGGCTCCTTTAACTGTATTCACCAAGTTAGGAATCAATTCTGCCCGACGTTGATACTGGTTTTGTACGTTAGCCCATTTTTGTTTAACATCCTCATCTTTAGGCACTAAACCATTATAAGAATTCCACATCCAAAATCCAATAATAGCAACGATGCCTAAAAAAATTAATAATCCTTTCATAAGTGCTGTGTTTTGAAGGTTTAAATATAATTGCAAAGAAAATGAAAAAATATTGTTTTTTATAAAATGGATGCTTTACATTTGTTCGAAATTTTTTATTAAACAAAATAGATTATGAAGAAAGTATTTATTCTAGCATTATTAGGCCTAACGGCTTTTTCAGCGGACGCTCAACGCAAACGCACTCGCACCGCTACTTCGCAAGGTAACGTAGTATTACGTGGAGGTATTGGTTTTAATTCAATGAAGTCTGATCCTGATGGAGAAAAATCTGACAAATCAATGATGTTTTCATTGACACCGTCAGTTGGCTATATGGTTGTTGACAATCTGGAGTTAGGTGTTAATGTGAATGTATCCACAGAAAGTGGCGAAGATGTGCAGGACTTGGCACCAACCTTGGTAAAACAAGAAACAGCAGCTACAGATTTCGGATTCGGAGTTTATGCGATGAAGTACTTCCCACTCAACAATTGGTTTGCCTTCACTACAATTGCTAATATTGGGTTAAATACAGGAAGCTACACAACAGATGATATTTTAGGTTCAACAGTAACACGCAACAAAGGTCTTTCTGGAACAAGAAACGGTGTTGGTGGTGCATTGAATTTTGGTATGGCTTTCACGCCTTATAATGCCTTCTCAATTCAAGCAAATATTGCTGGACTAGGCGTTTCAAACTCTAAATTAGACCCAGATAATGCTAACGATTTAATCAATCAAACAGATTTTGGTTTCAACGTTTGGCGTCAAGCATATAGCCTTGATTTTGTATGGTATTTCGGTCGTGGTTTATGGAAAAAATAAATTTAATCAAATTTTAATAGTAAGACCCATCATTCGTGATGGGTTTTTTTTGTATGTGCTTTGCAAATTTGATTTCTGTAAAGATAGGTAGTGATTTTTTTCGTATTATTCCGATTTAGACAAATGTAACAGATTAAAATTTCGTTCCTCCATGTAATCTAAACATTTGTATCCATCGGCATTTACCATTTTCGGCAAGCGAAATGTCTAATATAAAATAAATGTCAAAATGGTATTAGGAGTTATAACCCATCAAATTGGCATTAAGTTTAATTTAAAACTTGACATACCTAAAAATCCTCAAGCACACTTTATCTTTGCCACATGCAACGATTAAAAACACGGGAAGTAAAAATTGGTAACTTAGTTTTAGGTGCTCATCATCCAGTGCGCATCCAAACAATGACCACAACGGATACCATGGATACGGAAGCAACTGTAGCGCAAACGATTCGATGTATAGAAGCAGGCGCAGAACTCGTTCGGATCACTGCTCCAAGTAAGAAAGAAGCTGAAAATTTACAACATATCAAAGATGAATTGCATAAACGAGGTTATAACACGCCTTTGGTCGCAGACATACATTTTACGCCCAATGCAGCCGAAATAGCTGCAAGAATTGTAGAAAAAGTGCGTGTAAATCCTGGGAACTACGTGGATAAGAAAAAATTTGAACAAATTGAATATTCTGATCAAGAATACATAGAAGAAATTGAAAGAATTCGTGAGAGATTTAGTCCATTGGTAGAAATATGCAAGCAGCATGGAACCGCAATGCGTATTGGTACTAATCATGGATCTTTAAGCGATAGAATCATGAGTAGATATGGTGATACAGCTATGGGCATGGTAGAAAGCGCGATGGAGTTTTTGCGTATTGCCCGAAGTCTCGATTATCACAATATTGTACTAAGTATGAAAAGTAGCAATCCACAAGTGATGGTAGAAGCTTATCGAACTTTAGTAAAACATATGCAAAATGAATTTGGAGAGTGTTATCCATTGCATTTGGGCGTAACAGAAGCAGGCGATGGTGAAGATGGACGGATTAAAAGTGCCATTGGTATTGGCACACTATTATCGGAAGGTATTGGTGATACCATAAGAGTTTCTTTAACAGAGGACCCTGAATTTGAATTGCCAGTGTGTAAAGAAATAGTAGCGCAATATGCAAAACACAACAAGGATTTGAGTGAAGAAGAATTTGTTTTACATGAAGTAATAAACTCAAATAGAAAGGTAAATTATGTGCAAAGTGGGAAAGTGCCCATTGTTATTGCAGATACCTCTAAAATAAAAACCTTGCAAGCTTCCGATTTAGTAAGTGTAGGTTATACCTATAATGAAGCGGATGACAAATGGAATATCAGTGATCAAGCGGCGGATTATTTATTTTGCAATGAAGTTCCTAAATTCAATTTGCCTGGTAATCTCGGAATCATTACTTATTACCAGCAATGGTTGCCTATGAATATGCATAAGCAATGTTACCCATTATTCGATGTATTGCAATACATTGAAGAAGGTCAATATGTGCATCATGAAAGTTTAAATTTTGTGATGATAGATGCAAAGCCAAACGCTTATCCAGCGCATGTAAAAAAAGAAATTGTAGAAAGATTAGCTAAAGATAAAACACATGTATTGTGTCTGAGTAGTAATTCAATCCAAGCAATTGATGATATTAGAAAACTAATACTTGAACTAAAAGAAGCTCATATTTTGAATCCGATTTGTATTCTCACAGACAATCATTCGGATAATTTAGAAAAAGCATTGATTCATTTTTCAGTAGAATCAGGTGCCTTGTTATTGGAACATTTAATTCAAGGTGTTTGCTTTGGATTTCAGTTTGGTAATATGCAGTTTGCGCAAGAGGAAATTCAGAAGCAAATACAAACTGTCAACTCGATATCATTTGGAATATTACAAGCAACACGAACACGGATTTCGAAAACAGAATATATTTCTTGTCCGAGTTGTGGCAGAACGCTCTTTGATTTGCAAGAAACTACAGCAAAAATTAGAGCTGTAACGAATCACTTAAAAGGGGTGAAGATTGCGATTATGGGTTGTATTGTAAATGGACCGGGAGAAATGGCAGATGCAGACTTTGGTTATGTTGGAAGCGGTGTTGGTAAAATTACATTATACAAGAATAAAGATATTGTGAAACGAAATATTGATAGTGAGGTGGCGGTAGACGAGTTGATAAATTTATTGAAAGAACATGATGCTTGGGTGGAGAAGAATTCGTAGTTGGGTGGTAAATGACTCTATCTTTTTAATTTGATAATTTAGTCAAATTTGCAGCATTGCTTACCTAATATTTTAAGGAAACGAAATACATAAACCCATTCGCCTACTTTGAATTTAAGAAAAAATTTGGAGAGGAAGCAAATAGGTAGCTCTTGACTGATTTTCTAATTGGCCTTTACCACAAGCCAATAAAACCAAAGATTTAACCTCTAAAAATGCAGACCAATTGGGAATAAATGATTGGCCGAAAAGCTGTTTGTGATATTTAATGTGAGACTGGATTAGGTGAAGGTAAGCTTGAAGGTAAAATGGAAAGTAAAATTGAAATATCGAAAGCATTAAAACTACTATATTTGCGACCTTTAATTAAGTAAATATGTACAGAACGCATACCTGTGGTGAACTAAATATAACTTCGGTCGGAAAGACAGTGAGTCTTTCGGGTTGGGTAAAAACAATTCGCAAATTTGGCAGTATAACTTTTGTAGACTTGCGCGACAGATACGGCATTACGCAACTTTTTTTCAATGAAGAAAAAACGCAACTGCTTGAGCAAAATATGTTGGGACGAGAATTTGTATTGCAAGTACATGGCAAAGTAATTGAACGCAGTAATAAAAATGCAAACATTCCAACAGGAGAAATTGAAATAGAGGTAGAACAATATGAAATATTGAATGCTTCATTAACACCTCCGTTCACAATAGAAGATGAAACAGATGGTGGTGATGAATTGCGTATGAAGTATAGATTTTTAGACTTGCGTCGGGATGCAGTAAAACGAAATTTAGACTTGCGTTATAAAGTAAGCAGGGCAGCAAGAAACTTTTTAGATACGAAAGATTTCATGGAAGTAGAAACGCCCATGCTGATTAAATCAACACCCGAAGGTGCTAGAGATTTTGTGGTTCCAAGTCGAATGCATGACGGTCAATTTTATGCTTTGCCGCAATCGCCACAATTGTTTAAGCAATTGTTGATGGTGGCTGGTTACGATAAGTATTATCAAATTGTAAAGTGCTTTAGAGACGAAGATTTGCGAGCAGATAGACAACCCGAATTTACGCAGATAGATTGCGAGATGAGTTTTGTTAATCAAGAGGATATTTTGCAAACTTTTGAAGCTATGTCGAAACATATTTTTAAAGATGTATTAGATATTACTATGCCTTCTGATTTTCCACGCATGACGTATGATGACGCCCTGCAAGATTACGGAAACGATAAGCCAGATATTCGGTTTGAAATGAAATTGAAAAACTTAAATGATGTTGTGAAAGGTAAAGGTTTCGCGGTTTTTGATGATGCTGAAATTGTGTTGGGTATTGCTGCACCAAATTGCAGTGAATTCACTCGCAAGCAATTAGACGAATTAACAGAATGGGTAAAACGTCCTCAAATTGGCATGAAAGGCTTGGTGTATTTGAAATGCAATTCAGATGGAAGTTTGAAGAGTTCAGTAGATAAATTTTACAACGAAGAAAGTCTGCATGAAATCGTTAAAGTGTGTGATGCACAAGCAGGTGATTTAATATTGATTGTAGCAGGTGAAAAAAATCTAACCCGTAAAGCTGCGAGTGAGTTGCGTTTGGAAATGGGGAATAAATTGGGTCTAAGAAACCCAGCGGAATTTAAGCCGTTATGGGTGACTGACTTTCCCTTGTTTGAGTATGATGCCGAAGAAAACAGATATATAGCCTGCCATCATCCTTTTACTTCTCCTAAACCTGAGCATTTAACTTGGATGCACGATAGATCAAAATATGCAGACATCAAAGCGAATGCTTACGATTTGGTATTGAATGGCACAGAAATTGGCGGGGGCTCCATTAGAATTCACAATAAGCAAATTCAGGAGTTAATGTTTGATGCGCTGGGATTCACTAAAGAAGAAGCGAAGGAAAAATTCGGATTTTTATTAAGTGCTTTTGAATATGGTACACCGCCACATGGAGGTATTGCATTAGGTTTTGATAGATTATGCGCTCTATTGGGTGGTTCTGAATCAATTCGTGATTTTATTGCATTTCCTAAAAATAATGCAGGTAGAGATATGATGCTTGATGCACCAGGCATGATTGATGATAAACAAAAAAAGGAATTAGGATTGCTGTAAAATAGCACTTACATCTATGTTTTTTATCAATGATGTAAACAGGTGATATTTTCTGAATACAAAGAGTTTTCTCATTGTCTTGTATAAATTATATCTCGTTGAACCGAGATTTTGCAGCAGAAACGAAGTGAGCTGCTGTGAATCAGGGGAATGAACGCCAAAGCAAGCTTTGGAAACATAATCGGAATCCAATAGTTCCTTCCTCGCACAGGGATTTAAAATCTAAATCTCGTACCTCATTTTGACTTTTGTAATGAATGGATTAAATCGTAATTATTTTCATGATATTTTTTTCGCTTTGAAGGCAGGCGCTTTTTTTGGATCTAGCTTGCGACACGCCGTGTTAGGGCGATGAAATTCTTTAACCTAGATTCAGTTTTAGAAATGTTGAAACAACTTATACCGATTGAAATTTTATAAAACCGATTGGTATTGCTGTAAGCTTTCTTCTTGACCAACATCAATATCATTGGCACAGGCAAACCAATTTTTCGAAGCTCAAATTTTTCTTAACAAAATAACCAGCTGAATTTATCCCAACAAATTTGTCGGGATAAGATTTGGTCAGCTACACAAATCACATAGGTATAACTTTTCGAATTTATAATTGTGTTTCAATAGCTGAATATGGGTATAAGTGTTTCCTAATGCTTGTCTAAAATTAATTATTACGCTGTCTGAGAAATAGGTTTTAACACCATAACTTTTTTGAGGGATTCAATTTGTAAATTTTCTAATCAAAATTTTCTATTTCTTTCGTTTCTTTACAACAGAAGAAAATTGTAATTATGTCAGATAAAATAAAGAATATTATACTATCATCCATAGCAGTAAAAGATCAAATTGTCAAAGACAATGCCATGGTTGAAAGATTGGAAACTATTAGCAACACAATTACCCAAGCTTTTCAGGATGGAAAGAAGGTTTTGTTTTGTGGCAACGGAGGTAGTGCGGCTGATGCGCAACATTTAGCGGCTGAATTTAGCGGACGTTTTTATACAGATAGGGACGCCTTGCCAGCAGAGGCTTTACATTGCAATACATCTTATATTACTGCGGTTGGTAACGATTATAGCTATGATGTAATTTATTCTCGAATGATAAAAGGGATTGGGAATCCAGGGGATGTATTAATTGGTCTCTCAACTAGTGGTAATTCTAAAAATATTGTTGAAGCATTTAAAATGGCTAAAATTAAAGGCATGATTACGGTTGGATTTACAGGAGAAACAGGCGGCGAAATGAAAAATATGAGTGATTATCTATTAAATGTACCAAGCCTTGATACCCCTCGCATTCAAGAGTCACATATTATGCTTGGGCATATAATTTGTCAATTAGTTGAAGAGAAGTACTTTGGGCATGGAGTATAAAGATTGTATAATTCTCGCGGGTGGACTAGGAACTCGATTACAAAGTGTAGTAGAGGACAAGCCAAAATGTTTAGCTCCCATTGATGGTAAACCTTTTTTACACTATTTGCTATTACAAATCCAACGGTATCATTTTCGGAATATTATTTTTTCGGTAGGGTACAAAAAGGAAATGGTGAAGGATTACCTTAGCAAAAACGCTAACAATTATTCATTTGAATATGTTTTTGCTGAAGAGGAAGAGCCTCTCGGAACAGGAGGCGCCATTATGAATGCGATGCAATATGTTGCTACAGATGATGCAATTGTGATGAATGGAGACACGCTTTTCGACATTGACTTAGATGCATTATATCTTTTTCAGAAAAATAATATGGCTGATTGTACCTTAGCTTTAAAGCTAATGAATGAGGCAGGCAGATATGGCATTGTGCATATTGATGAGCAAAATAGCATCACATCTTTTGAAGAAAAAAAAATAGGTGCTAGTGGATTGATTAATGGCGGTATTTATTGTCTTTTTAAAAAGTCATTTATCAATATTCCTTTCGAGAAAAAATTTTCATTCGAAAAAGAATATTTGGAAAAAATGATAAGCGAAAGAAATTTTATGGCTTTTACACAAGACAAGTATTTTATTGATATTGGCATTCCAACTGATTATAACAAAGCGCAAACAGATATACCTCGATTATTTAATTAACTTATATTAACCTTGCTAGCAGACCATACATTTTTATATCGAATTGATAACACTTGGACTCTCTTTCTGGATCGAGATGGTGTCTTGAATTATGAAAAAAAAGATGACTATATCCGGGATGTAAGTGAGTTTAATTTATACGAAGGTGTTAGGGAAGCGCTCGGAAAAATTACACCACTTTTCCAACATGTAATTGTAGTTACAAATCAACGCGGGATTGGTCGTGGTTTCATGTCGGAAGACGACTTGCATGCCATTCATGAAAATTTATTAGCACTTATTCAACAGAATGGCGGGCATATTCATCAATTTTATTTTGCGCCAGATTTAGATAGAAATGCTTATCATCGAAAACCTAATATTGGAATGGGGTTGCAAGCGAAGCAAGATTTTCCGGGCATAGATTTTGAAAAATCAATCATGGTAGGAAACAATTTGTCTGACATGGAATTTGGGAAGCGTCTTGCGATGAAAACAGTTTTTGTAGAAACCACTAAAACGATAGAAATGCCAAATGAGTGGATAGATTTGAAGTACAATACTTTTGTTGATTTTTGCTTCGACTTGAGAAAAGTGAGTGGTATCTAAATGGATCTATTTTTTAATAGGTAATTTTCAAGATGATTCATTCCATCGATAAGTTTCAATAGAAATATTTAATAAACCAATCACACGGTCTACCACAGTAGCAGCTAATTGTTCAAAATTTTTAGGCATGCTATAAAATGAGGGTGAAGCTGGACAAATGATGCCTCCCGCTTCTGTGATTGTTTTCATATTATTGATATGAATTAAATTGTAAGGTGTATCTCGTGCTATACATATTAATTTGCGTCGTTCTTTGAGCATTACATCGGCTGCCCGAGTTATCAAACTATCGCTTATGCCATTCGCTATTCTTCCTAATGTACCCATACTACAGGGGCAAATAACCAATGCTTCAAAACTACTGCTGCCACTTGCAAAAGGTGCATAATAATCGTTGGTATCAAATCTTTTGACTGCATAATTTTTGTAATCATCCTGACCTAATTCATGTTGCCAAACATCTTCAGCATTCTTACTCATCACCAACGCAATTTCTAATTCAGGTATCGGACATAGTTTATCTAACAATACTTTGGCATAAATGGAACCTGATGCTCCGGTAATTCCAATGGCTATTTTACGCATGTATTATTTATTTAAATCGGTTAGCTTTGTAATGGCTAAAATTAATTCAGAAATTAATCATTAATCCATATGAAATACAAATACCTTATTCTATTTATCTTTTCATTGACAGCTTTTTTAAGAACTGAAGCCAACAAGAAAGTGGGTATAAATTGGATGACCATCGCAGAGGTTGAAGAAAAAATGAAAACAGAGCCAAAGAAAATTTTAGTTGACGTATTTACAGGTTGGTGCCATTGGTGTAAAGTGATGGATAAAAAAACATATCGAAATACGGATGTCATTAATTATTTAAATGAAAATTATTACTGCATAAAATTTAATGCAGAGCAAAAGCAAGAAATAGAATTTGGAGGCGTTGTTTATTACAAGTCATCGGGGAGACGAACGCATGATTTGGCAAGCGATTGGCTAAATGGTCAAATTAGTTATCCAACAACAGTATTTTTTAATAATCAGTTTCAAGAAGCTAAACAAGTTCCAGGTTATTTAAACGTTGAAGAGATGCTTCTGATAGCAAGCTATTTTCAAGAAGAGAAAGAAAAAGTAATGTCGTTCGCGGCTTATAAGTCTATGAAAAATCAAAAGAAATAAATTCATTAATTTCCATTTTAGCTGAAAGCAATACTTTTACTTGTATATGTTAGTAGAACACAATTTTTCGCTCGAAAATTTTAATACATTTCACATAGCTGAAAAGGCTGAAATGTTTTTGAGAATTAAGAGTCAAAGCGAGTTGTTACTTGCCATGCGGCAAGCTAAATCTTTAGACAAGCCTGTTTGTATTATTGGCGGTGGTAGCAATATATTACTCACCCAGCCGCTTACAGGAATAGCTATACTCAATGAGTTGAAGGGCATTCAAATTGATTCGGAAACCGAAGATGTAATATTGGTCACTTTTGCAAGTGGCGAAAATTGGCACGATTGTGTAATGTGGGCGGTAGATAAACAACTGAGTGGAATCGAGAATTTATCACTTATTCCGGGTACAATGGGTGCTGCGCCAATTCAAAATATTGGTGCTTACGGGGTAGAATTGAAAGATGTGTTTGAGCGATGCGAATGTTTACAACTTGATCATTTAACAACAGAAACATTCAATGCTGAATCATGTGAATTTGGGTATAGGGATAGCGTTTTTAAACATAAACTGAAGGGCAAATACTTCATTCTATCAGTAACCTTACGCTTGAAGAAGCAACCAGCGCTTCGATTAGATTACGGGAATATAAAAGAGTATTTAGCTGACAGGAATATTCTCGATCCAAGTATCAAAGATGTTTCAGATGCGGTTATTGCGATACGAAAAAGTAAACTACCCGACCCAATAGAAATTGGTAATGCGGGTAGCTTTTTTAAAAACCCATTGATTGACAACATACATTTCGAAAAGCTTATTAAAGAATTCCCTGAAATGCCTTCATACAAAAATGATGAAAAGTATAAAATACCGGCAGCTTGGCTTATCGAAAAAATAGGGTGGAAGGGTTTTCGTGAGCAAGATTATGGGGTGCATCAAAAGCAAGCTTTGGTACTTGTAAACTATGCAAATGCAAAAGGAAGTGATATTTTTAGTTTATCTGAAAGAATTATAACATCTGTGCAACAACGTTTTAACATTTTATTAGAGAGGGAGGTTAATATTTGGTAAAAAACATAGTGGCTAACATTTCATTATGTTGTCAGACTCATAAAGCTATTGCATGGGAAATAAAGAAAACTACTTTTGCGGAAACCAAAACTAAAACGAGATGAAAACAATGAAATACTTTTTTAGTTTCACAATCATATTAGTGCTCCTTTCGATTTGGACGATTTCATTTTCAGGGATTCGTAAAATTGCGAGCAATATCTGGAAAGGCACTGCAAGTTACTATAATCCGAAATTTAATGGTCGTAAGACAGCAACCGGTGAAATATTTAACAATGATAAATTAACAGCTGCAAATAACTTTTTGAGTTTAGGTACTCGTGTGAAAATTACAAATTCACGTAATGGCAAATCTGTTATAGTGAAAATCAACGATCGTATGCATGCTGCTAATAAGAGATTGATAGATTTATCGCAAGCTGCGGCGCAACAAATTGGATTAATCAATCAAGGTATCGGCGAGGTTACATTAGAGCCTATTACGACTGAATAACACTGTTTTTGGATTCTCATTTTCTGCAATTACTCATACAGCAATTTAAGCAAACCACTTGGCTAGAGTGGCTTGCCTTTTCATTCGCCTTATTACAAGTAGTACTAGCATGGCGAAATCATATACTCAACTTTTACGCAGGTATTCTGAGTGTAAGTTTGTATATTTTCCTATTCTATCAAGCTGGATTATTTGCTGAAAGTGCCCTAAATATTTATTATTTGTTTATTAGTCTGTGGGGTATTGTGCTTTGGCAATCAAATCAAAAAGAAAATGCAGTAAGTTATTGCAAGCAGAGAGATTGGATAATTGCCACGTTCATTGTTGTCACTGCTTTTTTGATAAGTTATGTTATTTTGAGAAAATATACCAGTAGCAATGTTCCATTCTATGATGCTTTAGCCAGTGCGTTTGCTTGGGCTGGTTCATGGCTCCTGATTAAAAGGAAAATAGAAAACTGGATTATTTTGAATATTTCTAATGCTATTGCGATCCCACTATTCATGTTTAAAGGGCTGGCACTCACCGCTTTGTTAACAGTCATTTTATTTGTCATAGCAATCAGAGCTTATTTTGCATGGAAGAAATTTTTTATAGCAAATTGAAGAAGAATTAGAAATTCTATTCTACAAACATTTATATTTGAAATATGAAAAAAATTATACAATTCACATTTCTCCTTCTTTTTCTACAACAGTTATTAATAGCGGCCCCTGGCGATACGACACGAGTTCCAATTCATGTGCTTGATTCCTTAACATGGTACGGTACTTATTCGCGAACAGCTCAATTGCCCACAGCAAATACAAGCTATCGAAAAATATATTTGCTTTACACGATTGGCCGATATCAATGTCCAAACGGCACTCAATATTGTGGCCAATGGGATTATAGTTTAGATTTTGTAGCGAAACCATTGAATCCTTCTGTGTCAACAGAAACCTTTGAAATAGCTCGAGCTATTACACCTTATGCGGGTACTGGAAGTGTTTTTAATACAGCATGGACGCATACCTATTGGTTCGATGTAACGGATTGGGCACCTATATTGAAGGATAGTTTATCATTAGAAGCTCATTACAG
>JBIIJE010000068.1:0-14015 GCA_044234005.1 Chitinophagaceae bacterium
TCAAAATAGCATTGCGACAAGTAAAAAAAACTACTCACATAAAAGGACGATTCGATATTGTAAAACGAGATCCTTATGTAATTTTTGATGTATCACATAATGAAGCGGGTGTTGCTGAACTCATTTTGCAAATGCAGACTTTAGAAGTATCTAACATACACTGTATTATGGGTTTTGTAAAGGATAAATCAATCGACAAAATACTCAGTTTGTTCCCAAAAAATTATTTGATTTATGCCACCCAAGCTGAAATTGAAAGGGCCTTGCCTTCCGATGAATTAACTGAAATTTGTAAAAAACAAAACCTAAAAACCGTGGCTTATAAGAATACGAAGTCTGCCTTAGATGCTGCATCCAAAAATTTGAAAGCAGATGAAGCCATCCTTGTATGCGGGAGTTTCTTTCTTATGGAGGACGCTTATGCATGGCTATCAGATGAGCAAAGTATTAAATAAAGTATCTTACCACTACTTTTTTATTATCTAAACTGGGTTAAATTGAATTTGATTTAAGAGAAGATTTATATTTGATTTTTATTAGCAATTAACAACCATGTCGAACAAAAAGAAAGTCAATACATCCCAAGTTGTTTCAAAGCCAGAACCAATAGTAGTCGCAGAGTCGTTGAAAGAATTAACTTGGTTTGAAAAATTAACTTCAGGTTTTATGCCATTTGTGATTTTTGCAATACTTGGCTTTGGTATTTATTTCAATACCCTAAACCACGATTATGCCTTAGACGATGAAATTGTGATTTGTAAGAACGAATTTGTATTACGAGGCATGAGTGGTATGAAGGATATTTTCACTAAGGATATTTATCATAGCTTCTACGAGCAAATGAATACAATCAATCAATTATCTGGAGGTAGGTATCGTCCACTTTCCATTGCTAGTTTTGCAATCGAGCAAGAGTTTATAGGTACTCGAGAAGATGCGAAATTTGATCCAAATACGATTTGGGATTTCAATGAGAACAAAGTAAAGGATGCAGAAGAAGATGTTTATAAAGACGGCTTATTCAATGAAAAAGACTTTCAAGCGAAAGGATTTGGATTCAGACATTTCAACAATATTATATTCTATATTCTTGCCGTTTGTATGCTGTTTGTATTTTTAAGTCAAGTTGTTTTTCCAAATCAAAAGCTACTTGCACTTATCATCTCGTTACTGTTTTTAGCGCATCCTATTCATACTGAGGTGGTAGCCAATGTAAAAAGTCGTGATGAAATATTCTCGTTCTTTTTTATGATATTGACTTTGTGGTTAGGCCACAAATTTATGTTACAGAAATCGAAGAAGTATCTTCTATTTATTGGGCTTTCCTTTCTGGCTGCTATTTTATCAAAAGAATACGGTGCCACTTTGCTTATTTTACTTCCTTTATCGATGTATTTATTTGGTGGCAAAAATTTTCAAGTTGGCAATACAATAACTGCAACTTTACCTATGATTGGATCTTTCTTATTTTATATTTTAATACGCTTAAAAAATGAATTATTAGGCGGGAGTTCGAATGTTCAGGATAGCGAATTATTAAACAATCCATTTTTACTTGCAAGTGATTCGGAAGCCTATGCTACAAAATTGTACATTTTTTTAAAGTATTTCATAACCCTCATTATTCCTCATCCGCTTTCATCGGATTATAGCTACAATAGCATTCCTTACCGAAGCTTTTCATCACCTGAAGTATGGCTGAGTATATTCACACTGATTGGATTGATTGTTGCTGCTTTTATTACTTTGCGAAAACGACATTGGCTAGCATTTGCAATTGCCTTTTATCTAGGTACCATATTGTTAGTAACGAATTTAATTTTTAATGTAGGTGCTACAATGGGTGAACGTTTAGCCTTTCATGCATCATTAGGTTTTTGTATGGTATTGGGATATCTATTATTTTTTATAAGCAACAAGATAAATAAGCCTATATTGACACTCATTCTAGCGCTGCCGATAATCTTTATTTATTCGCTCAAAACAATTGCTCGAAACAATGCTTGGAAGAATGATATTAGTTTGGCACTCACCGATGTAAAAACGAATCCAGAAAGTGTATCGTTAAATGGAAATGCAGGTGGTAGAAATTTAGACTTATCTGAACAACCCATCAACAAAGGAAAAGATACTATGTATATTATTGAGTCAATAAAGTATAGTGACAAAGCAGTGAAATTGCATCCAAAATTTGTCAATGGGTACTTAAATTTAGGTTTGGCCTATGCAAAATTAGGGATTTTCGATAGCAGTAAAAGCGCTTGGATGAAAGCATTTACCATCTACAAAGGTCACCCGCGTCGTGAATTATTTTACAGCATGCTTACACAAGCCTACATGAAAGATGCGTATAAATTAGCAGAGAAAAAACAATGGCTTGAGGGCAGAACATATTTAGGTAAGGCTTTAGAATATGATACTTTAAACGCTAGATTATGGTATGATTACGGTGGATTTTCTCAACAAGCTGGTGACGTGAACGAATCACGAAGAGCTTGGACTCGCGCCTATCAATTAAATCCGAGTGATCCACAAATTGCTGCAATTCGACAGTTCATAGGATTATAAATATCATTGACATAAAAAAAGCGTTCCGTAGAACGCTTTTTTTTAATACTCGTCTTCATTGAAGAAGAAATCTTCTTGAGTTGGGTAATCAGGCCATACATCTTCGATGCCTTCATATATCTCCACCTCATCGTCTAACTCCTGAATGTTTTCGATAACTTCAACTGGCGCACCAGATCGAATGGCATAATCGATTAATTCGTCTTTAGTGGCAGGCCATGGTGCTTCTTCTAAATGAGAAGCCAATTCTAAACTCCAAAACATAGTTAATTATTTTTAGATTTTCAATTTTGCGCAAATGTAACATTTAAATTATAACTTCCAAATCATTAAGTTTGCAATATGTTATCCACAAAAGCTATCAAAAAAAGCTATGGAGATTTGCCCATTTTAAATGGTGTAAATCTATCTGTAAATCAGTCAGAGATTGTTGCTATTGTTGGTGCATCAGGTGCTGGTAAAAGTACTTTATTGCATATATTAGGTACACTCGAACCCCCTGATTCAGGAGAATTATTGATTCGAGATACAGATGTATTAAAACTTTCCGAGAAAAAACTGGCTGACTTTAGGAATCGGCATATCGGTTTTGTATTTCAGTTTCATCATTTATTACCAGAATTTAGTGCTTTAGAAAATGTATGTATGCCTGCTTGGATTGCTAAATCAGATAAGAAAGCTACAACACAACGTGCAAAGGATTTATTAACCTTGCTTAAAATGGATCATCGACTCAATCATAAACCAGCGCAATTATCAGGTGGTGAACAACAACGTATTGCTATTGCACGTTCATTAATTAATAATCCAGCAATTGTTTTAGCAGATGAACCTACTGGCAATTTGGATAGCGAAAATTCAAACACCATTTTTGCTATGATGAATGAGTTGCGAAACGAATTGAAACAAACTTTTATTTTGGTAACACATAACCAAGAACTTGCAAAGCTCAGTGACAGATTTTACACCATGAAAGATGGCATTACCCAATAAATTGAATGATGCAAAGCCATAAAATAAAGTTAGCTGAAACAGGTTATTTTTCGAAAGTAGTATTGGATTACATAAATGAAAGTGATGCACTTAAGCCATTCGTGCACGCTTTTCCATCTAAAGAAAATCTTGAAAGGCAATTGAAGTCAAAAATAATTTCAACAAGTACACGTCATACATTATTCTCAAGTTTGCATACAGATTATGAAACTATAGCAAAAGAAAATCAAGTTGTAGATAATATTGCCCTTTTAGCGCATGAAAATACATTCACAATTTGTACAGCACATCAACCCAATATTTTCACAGGCTACTTATATGTGATATACAAAATTGCACATACAATACGACTAGCTAATCAATGCAAAGAGTGGTTTCCTAACTACAATTTTGTACCTATTTATTTTATGGGATCAGAAGACAATGACATCGAAGAAATAGGCACTTTCAATTTACAAGAGAAGAAACTGCGATGGCAAACAACACAGACTGGTGCATGCGGAGAAATGTCGACCGAAGATTTATTGCCACTGAGAGACGAATTGATTGCGACCTTAAACGAAAATATAGCATTTGAGGCATCACTCATCGATGCTTTAAAAATAGCCTATGATGGAAATAATACGTTATCAGAAGCAACTTTAATACTTCTAAATTTTCTATTCGGCAAATATGGTTTGGTGATACTGGACGCAAATAGGGCAGCATTGAAACAAATCTTTCAAGAAGTTTTTTTCAATGAAATTGAGAAGCAAGCTTCCTTTCAAATATCCTCACAAGCCATTCAAAATTTTCAGCAGCATTACAAAAGTCAAGCGACACCTCGCGAAATAAATCTGTTTTATTTACTAAAAGGAATACGAGAGCGAATCATTCAAGATGGTGATCAATACAAAGTACTTAATACAGATTTACATTTTTCAAAGTTAGAAATGCTAACAGAAATTAATAATCATCCCGAACATTTTTCACCCAATGTGATGTTAAGACCCTTGTATCAAGAGATGATTTTGCCCAATATTGCCTTTGTAGGCGGTGGGGGAGAACTTGCCTATTGGTTGCCCTTGAAATCATTGTTTAACAATTTTAAAGTGAATTTTCCGATTTTAATTTTACGTAATTCATTTCAGATAATAACAGCGGCACAAACTAAAAAGATGGCGAAGCTTAATCTATCGTGGAGTCGCATTTTTAAACAACCAGAAGAGAATATAAAAGCGGAACTAATAAGCGACCCATTCTTAATTGCCTTGTCAGAGAAGCAAGAAGCTATGCATGAAAAAATGCAAGAGATAATAGCTTTAGGCACCAGCATCTCTTCACAGCTTGAAAAAAGTATGCTTGCACATCAAGCCAAATATCAGAGATTAAATAAACGAGTTCAACAAAAATTTAAAGCCCAAATAAAACGAAAAAATCAAGACAGATTGAATCAGTTGTGTGAATTACATGATGGTTTATTTCCTAACAACACACTACAAGAACGAAGCTTGAATTATTTTACAATGATTAAAATGCTACCAGATAATTTCATAGAACAAATTATTTTACATAGTGAAAATTTTGGGAAAGAAATGATAGTACTCGAAGTTGATTAGCAATTCATTCGCATTTTACCTAATTTATTCGATTAGCTTTGCAGCGAAATTAGTTCTTAGAAATGTTATCCGCGTATAAGTTATAGCTTCGCGAACTATGGGTCCATCTCTTTTAAAGGAAAGAGTGTTTTCATTTTAATTACATCCTCGTATGTAAACATCAATTATTCAAGAGTTCCAAATTGGCTATATATCTCCACAAGGCCAATTCTGATAGAACTAATTATTAATTTATTTATTTAAAAAAAACACTCGTACAAAATGACGACATTTCAAGACTTAGGTTTAAACCCTAAAATTATTGATGCTATTGAAGCATTAGGATATCAAAATCCAACGGAAATTCAGCAAAAAGCTATTCCATTTTTTTTACAACGCCAAACAGATTTAATTGCGTTAGCGCAAACAGGAACAGGTAAAACTGCTGCATTTGGATTACCTATTTTACAACATCTTTCATTAGATAAAAATTATACCCAAGCACTTATCATCGCTCCAACGCGTGAATTATGTATTCAAATTAGCAATGATTTGAAAAATTATAGCAAGTTTTTGCAAGGTGTTCGCATCGTATCTGTATACGGTGGAAGCAGTATCATGGAGCAAATACGAGAACTTAAACGTGGGGCTCATGTTATTGTAGCAACGCCAGGCAGATTAATGGATCTGATGGATAGAAAAGCGGTAAAAATTGAGCAAATTGAAACTGTAGTTTTAGATGAGGCTGATGAAATGCTAAACATGGGCTTCCAAGAAGACATTGAAAGCATCTTATCGAAAACGCCAAGCGAAAAAATGACAGGTTTGTTTAGCGCAACCATGCCAAAAGAAATTAGAAACATTGCGAATAAGTATTTAAAAGATACTGAAGAAGTTTCAGTGGGTAAAAAGAACTCAACATCTAGTGATATTACTCACCAATATGCTGTGGTTGCTGCAAAAGAAAAATTTGCTGCCCTAAAACGTATCATTGATTTTAATGAAAATTTCTTTGGAATTATTTTCTGTACCACACGTATAGAAACCCAAGATATTAGTGATTCATTAATCAAATCGGGTTACAACGCCGATTGTTTGCACGGTGATTTATCGCAACAACAACGTGATAAAGTAATGGGTAAATTTCGTAAGCGCACCGTTAAAATTCTTTGTGCAACTGATGTTGCAGCGAGAGGCATTGATGTAAATGATATAACGCATGTTATACACTATCATTTACCTGATGATATTGAAAATTATACACATCGAAGTGGCAGAACAGCACGTGCTGGTAAAAAAGGAATTAGTATTGCACTACTTCATATCAAAGAAGCTTATAAACTTCATCAAATTGAGAAACTAGCCAATATGAAGTTTGAGAAATTTTTAATCCCTAAAGGAGATGAAATTATCGCAAAACGTATTCAACAATATGTATCTGATTTCTCATCATTCGATTATCAGGATGCAAGTAATATTGAGTTGAAAAATGAATGGATTTTCCCATTGATGCAAATGGACAAAGAAGAATTAGTGCAACGATTAATGGCGCGCGAATTAGTAAAATTTGATACCAATTTAATGGAGCATGCAGATTTGAATGTCGATGAAACACAAAGATCAAGTAGAAGCTCTGAAAAAACATTTGGTAGAGATCGTGATGGTGGACGTGCACGTCGTGGAGAAAGAACAAGCAGCGAAGGTGAAGGCGAAAAATTATTCATCAACTTAGGTAAAAAAGATGGTCTGCGCTACGATGAAATGCGTGAATTGATATTCCGCAATTCAAAAGTAAGTGGTCATAATATCAAGGATATTGAAATGCAAGGTGTTTTCTCATTCTTTTATACAGATGCGAAAAGTGCGGAAAGAATTATCTCAGGTTTTAATCAGGTTGAACATAAAGGACGCGAAGTGCGCATTGAAAGAACAGCAGAACAAGCTGGCGGAGGTAGCGGTGGTGGAAGAACTTCTGGTTCGCCACGCAAATATGGCAGCAGCGATAGAAAACCAACGTTCAATAAAAAATCAGATAATAAACCTCGCAGTTCATCATCATCAAGCAGTGGAGCAAGCAAACCTCGATATAAAGCCAAAGATGATCAACGTTGGTAATATTTAGATTTTTAGTAGATAATGTTGAATGTAATCGTGCACCCCTTTTTCTAGATTATAGTAATTATGCGCAAAGCCGATTCCTCTCAATTTAGTATTGTTGGCTTCTGTAAAATATTGGTACTTATCTCGAATATCTAGCGGTGTATCGATATACTCAATAGTAGGTTCAAGATTAAGACTCTTAAAAACCGCATAGGCTAAAGCATTAAAAGTTTCCGCTTTCCCTGTACCAGCATTGTAAAGTCCAGAGGCAGGTAAGTTTAATAAAGTCCAATAGGTTTGTGCAAGAATGTCCTTTACATAAATAAAATCACGAAGTTGCTCGCCATCCTGAAAATCGGGATGATGGGATTTAAAAAGTTTTATTTTTCCAGTATTTCTTATTTGATGGAATGCATGAAAAATTACTGAAGCCATTCTGCCTTTGTGATACTCATTCGGACCATACACATTAAAAAACTTTAAACCATACCAATGCTTGGGTGTATCATTTTGAAGAACAGCGAATTTATCGAACTCATTTTTTGAAACACCGTAAGGATTCAAAGGCTGAAGTTTCTCAACAATTTCATGAGAATCGTTGTAACCAAATTCTCCATTGCCATAAGTAGCGGCAGAAGAAGCATAAATCATAGGGATTTGCTTTAAGGTGCAATAATGCCAAAGAATTTTAGAATATTCGTAATTCAATTTTTGATGGATAGCATAATCCATTTCAGTAGTATCAGTTCTTGCACCAAAATGTATGACATAATCAATATCACGAACCGACTGCAAATAAGCTTCAATTTGATTCCGATCAATTTTATCGATACACTTAATCGATTCATGATTCCTTAGTTTAGAGTCAGGTGTAAAGTCATCAATCAGAATCAAATTTTCGTAACCTTTTTCATTTAAAAAGAGGGCCATTTGACTTGCAATAAAGCCTGCAGCACCAGTAATAATTATTTTGTTTGTTGTTTGTAACATAATTTGTAAAAACGAAATTACTAACATTCAAATAGGTTTGCTTGAAATAGGATGAAATAATTCGAAGAATTGAAATTATATTTACCTTTCATCAACAATACAACATGAATTCAAAATTAAAAATCACAGCCATGAGCTTCTTACAATTTTTTGTTTGGGGTGCATGGTTAATCACGATTGGCGTGTATTGGTTTGAAACTAAAGCATGGAGCGGAGCTGCTTTCGGCAGTGTATTCTCTACGTTAGCACTTTCATCTATCATTATGCCAGCCCTAACAGGTATACTCGCTGATAGGTTTATAAATGCTGAAAAACTTTATGGCTTGCTACATATTGGGTATGGTATTGTATTATTTTTCCTACCATCTATTACAAATCCTGAAGACTTTTATTGGGTCATGTTTTTAGCTATGCTATTTTATATGCCCACCATTTCATTGTCAAATTCAATTGGATATACGATTTTAAAAAACGAAAATTATGATGTGGTTAAAACCTTTCCACCAATTCGGGTTTGGGGTACAATTGGATTTATAGCAGCTATGTGGATGACCAATTTAACAGGTTCAAAAGATAATGGGAATCAATTTATTATTGGAGGTATAGCCGCGATTATTTTAGGTATCTACTCGTTTACCTTACCTAAATGTCCGCCACAAAGGTCTATTTCACAGGATGCATCCCTGCTCGAGCAACTAGGTCTCAATGCTTTTAAACTGTTTTCAAACATAAAAATGGCATTGTTCTTTATCTTTTCATTATTCCTCGGCGCTGCTTTGCAATTAACCAATATGTATGGTGATGCTTTTTTATCAGGTTTTAAATTTATGAACGAGTATAAAGATTCATTCGTTGTAAAATACTCAACGATTATTATGTCGATTTCGCAAATTTCGGAGACGCTTTTTATCTTGGCAATACCATTCTTTTTAAGAAAATTTGGCATTAAGCAAGTTATGCTATTTAGTATGCTGGCTTGGGTGCTTCGTTTTGGATTATTTGCTTTCGGAGCTCCTGTAGGTTTTGGTTTGATTCTTATTATTTTATCAAATATCGTCTATGGAATGGCTTTCGATTTCTTTAATATTTCTGGTTCACTGTTTGTAGAGACCACCACAGATTCTTCAATTCGATCATCGGCACAAGGCTTGTTTATGATGATGACAAATGGTATTGGTGCATTTTTAGGCTCCACAGTCAGTGGTATTGTGATTGATACATATTTTATGATTGGCGGCAATAAAGACTGGCATTCGATTTGGCTTTGCTTTGCGACCTATGCACTTGTTATTGCTCTATTATTCGCAATATTCTTTAGGCACAAACATAATCCAAGTGAAGTTTCAAATATTACACATTAATTAATTCAATTAAGTTTTGTGCAATTTTTTAAACGATTCCCATTTGAAGTTTATTTCATTCATGCTATTCTATTAGTTCAATTTATACTTGCTTGGCACTTTGCAGAACATCGATTTATTTGCGATACAAGCTACTATTTTTTTAAAGCACTGAATTCGGCTAATTTTCATATCGAACATCAACGTTATGTATTGGCATTAGCAGAGTTACCTGTTGTGCTGATGTCTAAGTTTCATTTTCCACTTCAATGGATTCTCTATGTGTTTAGTGTTTGGCACATTATTTATTATTATATAATTGGTTATTTATGCTTTAAAATCAGTGGAAAACATGGATATTGGTTACTTGTTGTTTTAATGCAAGTGATAGGCGTACATCTTGGCTTTTATGGACCTATTTTCGAACAATTCTATGGAACTGCTTTGGCGGTTTTGTTTTTTGTTTTATTACAGAAATATGATAACACTTCTATTGGTAGCCATTTGATACTCATGATTGTATTCATTCTGGTAATTACAAGTCATCCGTTTAACTTTTTACTCGCATTGTATTTAATGTTTCTTGATTATCTGAAAACAAAATACATTAGAAAATACCTAATTCTTCTAGTTAGTATTCCATGTTTTATCGCCTTTAAAATTTTATTTATGAGCGAGTATGAAGCAGGTAAAATTGGGTGGACATTTAACTTGAGTCAGAATAAAACATATGAAACTATTTACGAATGGAAACATGTAGTAGCTGCTTTTAAATTTTTATTGACATATTACCTCGAAACCTTTATCTCATTAATAGTCACTATTATTTACCTGTTACGAACAAAGCATTACTTCAATGCCTCTATAGTGTTTTCAACTTACATTGCTACTTGGGTACTTATTCGTTTTACCTGTTATATGGAATCTTACACTAGATACTTCGAGCAGGTTCATTATCTTATAGTACCTGTAGCCTTTATCACATTCGTTTATTTTGTTTCAGAAGTAAAAAAATCAAATACAATAAAATATAGCTTAGTATTTGCAATTGTCATAAGCTGTACTTTTCGATTCATAAAAGTCTTTGAAATTGGGAGACGAAATACCCAAAAGACGCTAGCAATTAAAAGCTTAGTTGACAGAGCACAACAACAAACTGGTACAAAGTTATTTGTACGAACTGAAAATTGTGGTGACGCTTGTAATCATTTTGAATGGGATACACCTTATTTAACTTTATTATATTCTGCCTTACATAAATTTCCTAAACAAGTAAGCATTTATCATTTAGAAGAAGATTTTGAATCCTTTCGAAAAATAAGTAATGATAAATATTGGTTTCGATTAGAAGAACAAGAACCTATTGATAAATTAAATCCAAATTATTTTAAACTGGAGAATGAGGCCTATAGAGAATTGAGGTAAGGGTTTACGTTTAAACCCAGATTCGGAATTAGAAAGCAGAATCGAATGTAATTCTGCAGAGTCCTGAGGCAGATACTCCGCGGAGACGGAATGTAAACACCCACACCTAAATAAAAAAAAGCGAGTTGTCCCGCTTTAAATGTTTTCACAACGGAATAATCCTTATTGTGATTAACCCCGTGGTTTGTGCCTTCACAAACCCGCCTATTTTTATCATACTCTATCAAAATAGTGTTTTATGAAAGTGAATCTACTAAAATTGTTGCTATAATCATAAGCAGAAGACCAATAATAATAACTTTCAGGTTCTTTAGCTAAATTCCAATGCTCCCGCAAAGGATTATTATGGCAATATTGCAATTTCTGTTGTAACATATCTCTGCTCAATATCTTGATAGCTAATGGATCTCTTTTCCAATATCGTTGCTTACGAGTAATTTCTTCAACATTATAAGTCAAGTATGTATCAACATTCATTGATTTTATTTTTTTTGAAATTGATGTGATGTAAACTTCAAAAATGAGGCATAGGGTTTCTCCTTCCCATTCATCTCAATCATTTCCCAAAGAATATGAGTATGGTTCAGCATAGTCACAAAGCCATATACTTGAATCTTATTTTCCTTGCTTAAATAAGATAATGAGTCTACTATGATTTGTTTAAATTCATCTTCACTCAATAGTTTACGCCACTTGCCAATAGTTGCTGTCTAGAAATAGACTTCTTTTGTTTCCATGACACTATATCTTATTTTCTCGAACATATCCGAGGTTCAAAAATAGTGAATACATTTAATTAAAGGAATAGTTTATGAGGTCATAAACCAAGGTAATAAATTATGTCCGCTTAAAGGAATGGTTTCTGAGGACACAAACCGCGGGATAAAATCTAGTCTGCGACATAAATCACATGGGTGTAATAAGTGTTGATGGGATAAAGTATACATTTAAAAAACACAATTCGATAAAAGTAAAGGAAGAAAAATATTCTACAATACGAAATGAAACTTAGTTCTCATGAGCGGTAATCAACTCATCAATTTTCTTACGCATCAGAAATAGTATAACGCCTGTAGCAACAATACATACCGCAATAATTTCCGCTTGTGTAGGTTTCAAAAAGCCCCAATCATATTGGTAATTAACACGTATTTGCTCTATCAAAAAACGTTCAATGCCATTGCAAATTAAATAAATCGAGAAAATGCTCAAAGGCTCTTTAAATCGTTGTCGTATTTTCCATAAAAAAAGAAAAATCAACATTCCCATCACAAACTCATAAACGGGTGTGGGAAAAACCGGTATCGGCAATACCGAACAATAAGTTCCGGTACAGCCTCGCAAAGGTTCACCCACATTATTTACATTATTAGGATAATTGTATGCAAATAACCAAGTTGGTAAACCCGCAAACCCTGTGACGCGCTTGTGTGGTATTATTTCTGTCTTCTCAAAATGTCGATAAACATGGGCTTCGTGCAATTTTATTTGATGCTCAAATGGCATTTCAGTTTGTACCACCTGGCCCATTTCATTAGTTGTATACGCGGAATTATAAATGCCCCAATCACCATCACCACTTATTTGACAACCCAATCTGCCAATGGCATAGCCAACAATCAAAGCAGGTGCTGCTGCATCACAAAGATGTCTGAAATCTAATTTAATTCGCCGTGAATAAATCCAAAGTGCCAAAGTCGCCACAATTAAACCACCATAAAATGTGAGGCCACTGCTAGAGAGTAAGTTCTCTAAAGGATGGGCTAAAAAATCTTCCCACGTTTCGAAGGCATTAAAAATTTTAGCCCCAACAAAACCACCAAAGGCGGCTATTACCGCGATATCGCCAACGCGATGGCTCGGTAATGTTTTTACTTTCTTGATAAAAGGTATACCGGCTTCTTTTCTCTCCGCTGGAACCTCCTTTAAATCTTGAGTATCATAATAAAATTTAAGACCTAGCGATAACAACAAAAAAATAAAACCCGCTAGCAAACTTCCGTGTGAGGAGAAAATGAAGCTCATAGGATCTGGTGAGGCAATTTCCAAATTCATCAACATACCTATCAGTTTGTAGCCAATCACAAATCCGACTAATGCATTGAAAATATAATCTGTCCAAATATATTTTACCTGAACTGTTTTATCATCAATGGTAAACCGCACTAAGCCATTAGCCTCTTTTCGTTGAAGTTCCTTAAGTATAATATAACCTGCCGATAAAAAAGCCATGGCTACCATGAAACCGAACGATTTCACGAGACTTAAATAAGGAATATCTAATCCAAACCAATGTTTGAATAATTCATGAAAATCGGCGTACATAAAGCGTTGGTGCGTCTAGCAATTTTGATTAAATGCTTCTTCTAAACTTGCTGCTATCATTTGAGCCGAACGACCTTCTATCATATGTCGCTCAATCATGTGAACTAACTCTCCATTTTTCATCAAAGCGATACAAGGCGATGAGGGAGGATAGGGTAATAAATAAGTTCTTGCTTTTTGAACCGCTTCACTATCAAAACCTGCGAATGAAGTAACTAAATAATCAGGCTTTTTTGCTGCATGTGCAACCGCCATCAGTACACCAGGTCTAGCCGTGCCAGCGCTGCAACCACATACCGAATTCAATACCATTAAAGTTGTGCCTTCACGTTTCATCGCACTTTCAACCAGCTCGGGTGCGTTTAAATCTTCAAAACCATTTTGCGTTAATTCTGCCTTCATAGGCAATACCAATTCTGCGGGATACATAAAATATTAATTTTGGATGCAAAAGTAATTCTTAAATGCGAATGAAAGTTGGTAATAAATTGATAATATATAAACGAAGTTGGTCAAGGCATCAGGTATGAATTTTTAATTGTTGAGGGTGTTCGGGCGGGCTTTTCGTTAAAATCTTTTTCCCAACGCACATATGCTAACCTCGAAAAAGGATTTTCACTACAATCCCTAACGCTATTCATAGGAAGGGAAATTATCTTTCCAAACATTGGCTAGCATATCATAACAACGAATTTCA
>JBIIJE010000167.1:0-3703 GCA_044234005.1 Chitinophagaceae bacterium
TAAAAAGCAATGGCCACCAAAGACACTAGCATGGAAAGAATACTGAAAAAAGAGTTCAATCTAAAATAGTAAGCCAAATGGTTGTATGTATTTGCCAGCGAATCATCTTGCTCGGATAAAAAATACCTCATGGCGTGTTTTCTAAATTGAAACAAAAAGTAGGCATTGATAAAAACAATAATACTTGCTACAATACAGAAAAATAAAACTAAATACTTATTGGTTTCAGCTAAAAAACTTTGCACACTCTGGCTTAGTTCAAGCGAATTCAACATCGCGGTATTATCAATATTTATAAACGAAAATATGCCTACCAATAAAATACAAATACTGGCGGCCATATAATAAAACGCTAAAAAATAAGACCAGTTTCCTGCAGAATTTAGCTGTTTGAATATTTGAAACTGCTTAGTTCCTTCTTCCATGATAATGGTAATTTAAAGAATTTTTGATAAGATATACAAAATGCCAATTAACAACCCGATAGAAGCAACGATGATGATGCTAATGCCTAATACCGTAAAATAGATTCGTAAGTGGCGAAATGATTGATATAAGAACTTCTCATTATCTTTTTGTAAACTTACTTTGGCGTATTTGCCAAAATTAAATAAATTGATAGCTGTGATTAAAGTAAAAATAGAAGTAAAAACAAATTTAATAACAAGTCCTATTACACTGGAACTGTTTGTGATGCCTCCAAAAACTATTTGAGCTAATTCTAATCCTAATAATGCAATGCTTAATAAGGCAGCAATTCGAGCCCATTTAATTGCAACGACTAACTTCGAATTAGATTTATTTAGATTATCCATAATGCATTATAGATTACTCAAACCAAAAATAACAGCTACTAAAATTATTATGCCATATAATATCAATGTTATAATGGTAGCTATGCCAATAAATTTGAAACAGTTTTTAAGGTTCAATAAAGAGTTTTCAAAGGTTTGTTGATTGTCACTCATCAAGCCTTCCTTCATTCTTTTTCCAAAGGAAAGTAATCTGAGTATTGGATACAACTGAATCATACCCAAAATGATATAAGCGAAACCTATTGCTGCATACTGTCTTTGATCATAAAAGCTGGTGATCGTAAAGGCAATCATTACCAATCCTAACAAACAAAGAATTACGGTTAGGGAAATTCCAACAATAGCTAAAAACCTTGCCCATTTGGCTGTTTCTTGCAAATAGTATTTTGCATTCTCATCAATGTTTAACTTGAAAATAGAGTTTTCCATAAAGTGTATTTTTAATAAGCTCTTGCGAATAGTACACGTTCTTTACTTGGATTGCCTGTTAATATGCAACGACCTTCCTCTTGCTTATTATGAATAGGAATACATCTTATGGTTGCTTTGGTTAAGTTCTTAATTTTCTCTTCGGTCTCAGAAGTTCCATCCCAATGTGCACTTATAAAACCAGCTTTACCATCTAGTATTTCTTCAAATTCTTGCCATGTATTTACCTCGGTAATATGTTCATCGCGATATTGTTTTGCCTTATTGAAAATATTTTGCTGAATGTCGTTTAATAAATTTTCAATAAAACCATCCAAGCCTTCCATGCTAGCACTACTTTTTTCCTTCGTGTCTCTTCTTGCAATTTCAGCGACATTGTTTTCAATATCACGCAATCCCATGGCAACGCGCACAGGAACTCCTTTCATTTCATATTCTGCAAATTTCCATCCAGGTCTATTATTATCATCAAAATCATATTTAACGCGGATACCTTTTGCTTGTAATAATGTCAAAAGTGATTGGGCTTTTTCATCTATTTTAGGTTTGGATTCATCACCTTTATATATTGGCACAATAACTACTTGCAATGGAGCAATTCGGGGAGGTAATATCAAACCATCATCATCACTGTGAGCCATGACTAATGCACCTATTAAACGAGTTGAGACACCCCAAGAAGTTGCCCAAACGAGTTCCGACTTATTTTCTTTGTTTACGAAAGTTACATCAAATGCTTTGGCAAAATTTTGTCCTAAAAAGTGCGAAGTACCAGATTGCAATGCTTTACCATCTTGCATTAAGGCTTCTATAGTATAGGTATCTTCTGCACCTGCAAATCTTTCATTCGCTGATTTTACACCTTGGATAACTGGCATCGCCATCCAATTTTCCGCAAAGTTTGCATACACATTTATCATCTTTACGGTTTCTTCTACAGCTTCATCTTTTGTAGCGTGTGCAGTATGCCCTTCTTGCCACAAAAATTCGGCAGTACGTAAAAATAATCGAGTACGCATTTCCCACCGAACTACATTGGCCCATTGATTGATAAGAATAGGCAAATCTCTATAGGATTGAATCCAACCTTTATACGTGTTCCAAATGATTGCTTCGCTAGTTGGTCGAACAACTAGTTCTTCCTCTAATTTAGCTTCAGGATCCACCATTAATTTACCAGGATTAGCCGGGTCATTTTTCAAGCGATAATGTGTAACAATAGCGCACTCTTTCGCAAAACCTTCTGCATTTTTTTCCTCTGCTTCAAATAAACTTTTAGGCACAAACAACGGAAAGTATGCATTTTGATGTCCTGTATCTTTAAACATTTTATCTAGAACATCGCGCATATTTTCCCATAGTGCGTAGCCATAAGGCTTAATTACCATGCATCCTTTCACGGCGCTATAATCTGCTAACCCAGCTTTTAAAATTAAATCGATATACCATTTACTATAATCGGTACTTCTTGGTGTAATTTCTTTACTCATACTAACTCTTAAATACTTTTCAACTGTCTATTTTTCAGACAACTATATTGATTTTTTAAATAGCAAAGAAACACAAACTTTATGCGATAACGCAATATTATTATTAATATGTATAAGCAAATGAATTGCAACGTTTAATAAGATTAAATTATCGTCAGAATAAAGATTTATTTATGTATTGTTAAAGAGCTTGTTTTTTGACTCTGAAATTTAACTTAAATGCAGGTCTAATGTCAAAAAACAGTAATTTCGAAAAGAATTTCGGAAATTTTTAAATTCTACTAATATGAAAAATTTAATTTGTCTTTTTGTATTCTCATGGTGTATGGGAACAAGTCTTTTGCAAGCACAAAGTTTTGATGATGTGTATGTAAATCAAAATTTACCGGCAAGAACTAATCAATCTTCGCCATCTAGTAGTCAGCAATCAGCGACTAGTCAAACAAATGATGACTATTATGATGATGTAAACAATCAAACTCCGCAACGCAGCTATACTTATGATGATGATATAGTCGATTACGATGATGATGAGTATTATTATGCAACGCGCATTCGACGTTTTTCACGACCTTTTTGGTCCATGGGGTATTATAGTAGTTTCTACATGGATCCTTATTGGTGGGATTGGTCTTACAACTATCCTGCATGGAATATAGGTTGGGGCCAACCTGCATGGAATATAGGATTTGGTTGGGGCAACGGCTGGAATAATGGTTGGGGCTGGAATAATTGGGGCTGGAATAATTGGGGCTGGAATAATGGTTGGGGAAATGGCTGGAATAATGGTTGGGGTTGGAATAATTGGGGCTGGGGTAATGGTTGGAATAATGGTTGGGGTTGGAATAACGGTTGGGGTAATGGCTGGAATAATGGTTGGGGATGCAACAACGGATTTGGTTGGGGTAATGGTTGGGGTAATGGTTGGAACAATGGTTGGAACAATGGTTATTGGAATGGATTTAATGA
>JBIIJE010000070.1:0-13727 GCA_044234005.1 Chitinophagaceae bacterium
GGCTCTTGAAATCAAAATGTTTAACCATGAAGGAAAAACCTTGTTTTCAAAATCCACAACAGTCAATCGTAATCGTGAAACTAAGGCGATAGCAATTCCTATACGCGATATTGTAAATGGCCTCTATACAATAGAAGTATTTAATCAAATAGAATCCATGAACCTGTCATTTCAAAAATAGTTTTGTTTGTTTCGTAAAATAAAAACCACCGACTTTTAGGTGTTTTTTTCATTTTTAGATTAGTTTTTTTTCACCAACTGTTTATTATTCATTTCCTTTTTAGTTAGCTTTTGAATTAGATTTGCGTACTATGCAAAATTATCTGCAACAATTAAATCCAGAGCAAAAATTAGCCGTTGAAACCATAGATGGTCCCTTGATGATTATTGCAGGAGCAGGTTCAGGAAAAACCAAAGTGCTTACCTCTCGTATAGCGCATTTATTAAACTTAGGCGTTGACTCATTTCGAATTTTAGCATTAACCTTTACCAATAAAGCCGCCAAAGAAATGAAAGAGCGAATCGAAGGCATGCTTGGCAATCATGAAGCTCGAAACTTATACATAGGTACGTTCCACTCAGTTTTTTCTCGTGTTTTACGTGTAGAAGCTGAGCATTTAGGTTATCCTCGCGACTTTACAATTTATGATACCGATGATGCAAAAAGTGTATTAAAAAGCATTATCAAGGAGCGTGGGTTAGATGATAAAATTTACAAGGTTAGCTATGTTTACAACAGAATTTCATCAGCCAAAAATAATCTTAATACATTTAGGGAATATCAACAAGATTATGAAATTCAGCAAGAAGATGCAAGAAGCGGACGCCCTTTAATTGGCGAATTATTTGAAAGTTACACGAAGCGATGCTTCAAAAATGGTGCCATGGACTTTGACGATTTACTCGTAAACATGTACATCTTACTTTCGAATTATCCTGATATGCTTTCCAAATATCAGCACAAGTTTCAGTACGTAATGATAGATGAATATCAAGATACAAACTTAGCGCAGTATCACATCATCAAGTTATTAAGTGCTATGCACGAAAACATTTGTGTGGTTGGCGATGATGCACAAAGTATTTATTCGTTTCGAGGCGCTAGCATGGAGAATATTTTTCAGTTTCAAAGAGATTACAGCGATGTAAAAATTATTAAACTTGAACAAAATTATAGGAGTACAAAAACAATCTTGGAATCAGCGAATGGCATTATTTCAAAGAATACAAATCAAATAAAAAAAGAACTTTGGACTGAAAAAGAAGCTGGAGATAAAATAAAGTTGATTGCAAGTTTTACAGATAATGATGAAGGTAAATTTGTAGCAGATTCAATTCAAGAAAATAAATTGCGAAACCATTATCGCAATAAAGACTTTGCAATCTTGTATCGAACCAATGCGCAGAGTAGGGCTTTTGAAGAATCGCTTCGGCGATTGAATATTGCCTACAAAATTATTGGTGGTTTATCGTTTTACCAGCGTAAAGAAGTAAAAGACTTTGTGGCGTATTTACGTATCATCGTAAATCCTGCCGATGAGGAATCACTAAAAAGAATTATTAATTATCCTGCACGCGGTATTGGAGCTACGAGCATCAATAAAATTTCTTTGCAGGCGCAAACCGAGAATAAAACATTTTGGGAAATACTCTCCGAAGCGGAAAATGTAGGAATGAAAGGATCCACATTAACTGCAATCCAAAATTTTGTAGTTCTTATCAAAAATGCCCAAGCTATGACGAGCAAAAAAAATGCTTATGAAGTGGCATTTGAATTAGGCAAATTAAGCGGATTGGTGAAAGAACTTTATACCGATAAAACCGTTGAGGGTCTTGCACGGTATGAAAATGTACAGGAGTTACTCAATTCGATTAAGCAATTTACTGAAACACCTACAGAAGATGGTGAACTTGTTGAGAGAAATTTAGGTTCGTATTTACAGCAAATTACCTTACTAACGGATGCCGATAATGAAAATGACAATGATGCCGACGTTGTAAAATTGATGACCATACACGGTTCAAAAGGCCTCGAATTTCCATTGGTTTTTCTTGTGGGATTGGAAGAAAATATTTTCCCGAGTGCCATGAGCCTTTTTGATCGAGAAGATTTAGAGGAGGAACGAAGACTATTTTATGTGGCTATCACGAGGGCAAAAGAAAAATTATGGATTAGTTATGCAAACAATCGATATCGATTTGGAAGCCTCATCCGCAATGATGTAAGCCGCTTTATTGATGAATTACCGGATGAATATGTCGACAAAACTTTTGCCGAACAACCCAAGCATAGAACGCTATTTGGGAATAATATAAGTCAAGCGAAAAGTAAAAATTTCGAAACGAATACTTTACAACAAAAGAAAGTGAGTATTCCAAAACCTGTGAATCAAAGCACAACTAACTTCGAAGCTAGTGATACAAGTAATTTAAGCGTAGGTATGAAGGTACAACATGAGAGATTTGGATATGGAAATGTAACCTCTTTAGAAGGTGCCACAGCAAATAAAATTGCGTCTATAGATTTTGGAACCATGGGGCAAAAGAAGATAATGCTGAATTATGCCAAGCTTCGCATCATTGCAGAATAGTATGGCATTAGAAGCCTTAGAAAAAATTAAACATTATTGTGCTTACCAAGAGAGAAGTCATCAAGAGGTAAGATTCAAACTTATTGAATTGGGTATATTTCACCACGACCTAGAAAATTATATTGCAATTCTTATTGAGGAAAATTTTTTAAATGAAGAAAGATACGCAAGAGCAATTGCGAGAGGTAAATTTTATTACAAACAGTGGGGAAGAAATAAAATACTGCAAACTTTGAAATTACAGAAAGTATCAAACTATTGTATTCAAAAAGCCATGCAAGAAATCGACGAGAATGATTATATAGCAACTTTTCAAAAACTTGCTCAAAACAAACTTGCGTTATTAAGACACGAAAAAAATAAATTCACAAAAATGAAAAAATTACAAAGTTTTATGCTCCAACGTGGTTTTGAGTATGAATATATCAATAGCTTCGTGAAAGAAAATTTCTAGACATGTCCACTTTAACCTTTAGTATTATTCAAACAAATTTGGTGTGGGAATCACCTGAAGAGAATCGTAGCGTACTTGAATCAAAAATTGAGTCTATTCCGAGCGGTACTGAGATAATTATTTTACCTGAAATGTTTACGACCGCATTCAGTATGAACCCTACCCTGCACGCTGAAACAATGGAAGGAGAAACCTTGCAGTGGATGAGTAGAATATCGCAGCAAAAAAAATCGATTATTGTAGGCAGTTTAATGATAAGCGAGCATGAACAATGTTTCAACCGTTTAATTTGGATGCAACCGAATGGCGTGTACTATACTTACGATAAGCGTCATCTGTTCTCAATCGCAGGTGAAGACGAGCATTATGCAGCGGGGAATAAAAGGCTCATAACTCAAGTCAAAGGTTGGAAAATTTGCCCTCAAATTTGCTACGATTTGCGCTTCCCTGTTTGGAATCGATTATCGCATGCTGATGAATATGATTTATTGTTGTTTGTTGCAAATTGGCCAAGTAAGAGAAGTCTTGCATGGAAAACTTTATTACAGGCACGTGCCATAGAAAATCAATGTTATGTAATTGGTGTAAACAGAGTTGGTTCAGACGAACAGGGAAATGAATATAGCGGAGACTCAAGTATAATTGATCCGCTGGGAGATATTTTGTACAGCAAATCAGATATTGAAGAAATATTCACAACTACTTTAAGCTTGGATTATGTGTCGAAAACAAGAAATAAACTTCCATTTTCAAAAGACAAAGATGATTTCTTGATTTTATAGAAAAGCTTTGAAACCTATCGGCTAAAAAGTCTTTTTGGGCAACGAGTTTTTGTTGATCTTTCTTTCTTACCAAATGCATCAAAGTAGATAGCCACATTAATTCCACCAAACCAATACCAATCCCGTTTCATTTTGTCACCGCGCGTAAAGTTATCATTCGGATAATTTTTATCCCAATTTTTCAACTCGTCTGTTCGGTATGATAAATCCACACTTTGTTTGCCTTTGTATTTAAACAAGGTATCCATGTTTACATATGATTTACTGACGTCATCTATATAGTCTGTAGCGGTGTATCTGAAACCAATTTCTCCGCTGACTAATACTTTTTGACCAATTAAGACTTTAGCTCCGACCCCCATTGGTACTGCTACATTCACTAAACTATAAACTCTACGGTCGGGATATTGGCGTAAGCCCTGACCTTCGGTGCTTAAAGGTCTAAGGTAAACTTTAGAATCGCCTGTATCAACCGTATAAGGGTTGTAATAAAATAATGCGATACCAGCGAAAATATAAGGTGAGAATTTATTTTCGTCGAAATCGACAGGTAATAAATTAGCTTCAAATCCAGTCGCTACTTCAAAAATATTAGTTTGGAAATTAAGATTTCTATTGAAATTAGAAGGTGTTTTAGATGAACTATCAGCTCCGTATAAACTTGCGTAAGTAGCAGAGGCACGTAATCCAAATGCTGGATGAACGAAATATTTATACATCAAACCGCCTGAGGCTCGGTAACCGTCAGCTGGAAATAATCTTTCTTGCAAATCGCCAAAATAACTTGAAGTACCCCCAAAAATACCCATTTCATGGTGTCTTTGTGCGCACAAACTGATGGGCAAAAATAATAATAGAAGTAACCTTTTAATCATATTGGATTGTTTACTTGAATCTATGGGTAATATTACGACGAATAGTCATATTTTCATAATAAAATCCTAAAGTATTTTTGTATTCGAAATTTAGACATATCTCGGTTTGATTCGGTGCATTGCGGCAGCGATTGTAGTGTAAAGCCCGTACCATGCGCTTTGGCATGGGCGGACTTGCAACGTAAAGCGCGTGTGCCGCCCTTCTCCGTAAAATTAAATTTACGAGTTTCCCCATTTCTACCTATTCTATCTTGTAATTATTACATCACATGCTGCTATTAAGTATATTTTGTAATGACATCCTGCACACTCCTATTTTATTCGGCTTGGTATTAAATTAAATAATATCAAGATTCTCGAAATCATATAGTCGATTTCATTTTACATCAATTAATTAATTCGTAACCTTGCCTAAATCAGTTACGCAAGTGAGAGTGCGCTATGCAGAAGTAGATCAAATGGGATTTATGTATTATGGCAATTATGCACAATATTATGAAATTGGTCGTGCGGTTTTAATTCGTGATGTTGGTTATCCTTACAGTCAAATGGAGAAAGATGGAACTGTAATGCCTGTTGTAAAAATGAGTAGTAAGTTCATTAAGCCTGCTTTGTATGATGAATTGATTACTATAGAAACTGAAATGATGGAACGAGCCAACTTTGGCTTTATGATTTTTAATCATAAATTGTTTAACGAGAAGCAAGAGCTTTTACATACAGCTGAAGTAGTGCTAACTTTTTTTAACACGCAACTACAAAAACGAGTGAGTATGCCTGAAAAATTAAAAGTTTTAATTGAATCTCATTTTAAATAAATATTTATGCAACAATATGTAACATGTTCTATCATTACGATTGGTGATGAATTGCTGATTGGGCAAACAATAGACACAAACTCCGCTTGGATTGCACAACAACTTAATCCTATTGGTATTCAAATTAAAAGGCGTGTAGCTGTAGGAGATGTAAAAACTGAAATATGGCAATCTTTAAGTCAAGAAATAGAACTCAGCGATATAGTTATCATTACTGGTGGATTAGGTCCGACAGCTGATGATATAACAAAACCACTGCTGGCTGAATTCTTTGAAACCGAACTTGTGATGAACGAAAAGGTTTTGCAGCATGTTGAATCTTTTTTTGCAAAACGAAACAGAATCATGTTAGAAAGTAATCGAAATCAAGCGCTTGTACCATCAAATTGCGAAGTTTTATTCAATGAATATGGAACTGCACCAGGGATGTTATTTCGTAAGAATGATAAGATGATATTTTCCTTGCCAGGTGTTCCATTTGAGATGAAGTATCTGATGACTGCATCTGTAATTCCATCGTTGCAAGCAAATTGTAAAACAACAAATTTCATACATCGAACACTCGTAACAGGTGGTGAAGGTGAAAGCTTTGTGGCAGAGCGATTAAAAGATTTTGAGGCAAGGTTACCGGCAGAAATTAAGCTAGCTTATTTACCAAAATTAGGAATTTTGAAGTTACGCTTAACAGGACAAAATATTGAAGAACCTATTTTAGAAAAATATTTTCTTGAGCTTCAAGATATCTTGCGTAATATTTTAATTGCTACGGAAGATATAGAAATCGAGGCACAAATCGGCAAACTATTATTAGCTTCTACCGCTACCCTTTCGGTTGCTGAAAGTTGCACAGGAGGTGGTATCAGTGCTCTGCTCACATCGGTAAAAGGAGCTTCCGTATATTTCAAAGGAGGTTTTGTGGTCTATCAAAACGAAACGAAAATAAAAACGCTGGGCATTTCAAAATTGTCGCTTGAACAACATGGCGCAGTGAGTGAATCAACTGCTATAGCAATGGCTATGCAATGTAGAGAAAAATGCAAAACTGATTTTGCCTTATCGATTACAGGTTATCTTGAAAAAGGAGAAAATGAGAATGAAATATGGATTGGTCTCTCGTCTGCCAATCAGAACTTCGCCTACAAGATAAATACACCTTATGATAGAGAGAAAAATACGATTTTAGCTTCTAATACTGCATTGAACTTGTTACGAAAATTTATACTAAACCAGTAAATCTGTCTTAGTACTTTGTAATCTTAATGTTCTTTTGAATCATCCCATCATTGATTTCTAAATGGTATACACCACCAGCTTGTTCGCTAATATTCAGACCAATACGTGTGTTACCCTTTTCAATTTGCAAACTATGACGTTTAACCAATTGTCCGGTAGCCGTATAAATCGCATATTGTAATTTTTTGCTTTCGCTCGCATTCACTTCCAATATATAATTTCCATCAGAAGGATTTGGATAAACAATCATATCACTCAAAGAATAATTATCAATACTGAGTGGTTCATAGTTTTTAGTGTAAATATTAATATTATCCACAAATACATTGTTACCATTTGAATTCATTCCTCTGAAGCGTAAGAATATTTTTTGACCCTTATAATTGGTTAGATTCACTTTTGCGTTTTTCCATTGTGAAACAAGCGTGGGAGAAAAATTTGTTGTCATGCTGGTTGTTGTAGCCAAGTTGCTACCCCACCTTTTAAATGGTAGAGATGAAAAGCTAGCCGCACAATCATTAGAAACTAGAAGTTCAAGCGTATCAATTTTACTTGGATGATTGGCGTAGGCATAATCGAACGAAAGGATGACAGAATCTTGTGTAACACCATTTAAGTTTACATGATTACTTTCCAAATCATCCTTTTTATAGATTTCCGTATAATTGAAATTATCCATGTAGGCTGCATGTGTATTACCAGCATTTGCACCTGAGAAGCATAAGGTTTTTTGCCATTTTACGCTTGTGTCATAATCTAAGACACGCCAACCACTAGGCGGAAAAATAGCGCCTTCAAAATCTTCTAAGGATGGAATAGACATTTGCACCGGAGTGAATACCACACAAGTACTTATAGACGTGTCATTTGCCAATACATTATCAAAAGTAATATCAACCCAAGTTTTTACATTATAAGTATTAGGTAAAGAAAAATTAACTAATGTATTGAAAGTATAAATAATCGAATCGCCAGGTTGAATAATATTAGGGTAGTATTCGGTAATAATTGGACCTGCGTTGATTTGATAACGAATAGGTACACCCAAAACATTGCGCATACCCACATTTTTCAATTTAACTTTTATAGGTAATGGACCTGTAAGGGCGCAATCATAAGCAAAATCGAAAGGCAAAATTGTTTGCATATTGTCAATATCCACACAATTAATCTCACCTGGAAATTTAGTGTATGCAAGTGTTCGTTGCCCTTTTGTATTTTTAGTGGGTTCATTACCTGAAACAGCGTAGTAAAAAGTATCGATAACATTTACACCTGTGACATACATATAATTCAGACCACCAGTCACGGTTGTAATTGGCTCCATATAATTTGCCATGAGTGAATGTATGTCATAGGATGTAGCATTAGGTATGGTATCCCACGCTAGGTAAAATGTACTTTTACAAGCCGAGTCAATTCGTAAATTGGTAGGCACTGTGAATAAATTAAACATTGAGTCTGAGATATCTGAAGCAGCACCTTTTTTGATACTAATAAGCATTTCACCAGAAAATACATTGGTTGGTAAAGTCCAATCGTAAAATCGAGAAGCTGCGGGAAGTCCTGTTGCTAAAACATTCCATGTGGCACCTGCATCGGTTGAATAAGATAGTTCAAATGGATCTGTTCCTCCATTCCAAGCATCCCAACGAATACGCTCGGTTTTACCATTTACCCATTTTTCACCCCCATTCGGATAAGTCAAAGTAACATCATCTTCAATAAATTCATAACCTATAGCAAAACGTTGAGGACCAAACGGAATATTTGACCCAAATACCACAAAAGTGTAATCAGGGTTTAAAGGATTGTTTTGTGTTGAATCCAATATTATTTGCTCAACATTGTTCACCGTATCAGGCATTAATCCAATCAAATCAATTGTTGCTGTTGAAGAAAGTGATGCTGAATCTGGCGCATTATTCAACAACATCGCGGAATAAGTTGTACCATCGGGATCGAGTACGAGTAGGTCTAAATCGTTTACCAATGCATCTGAACTTGAAGCACTTGCTTCTATATCATTCCAATATAATGTTACTTTAATTTGTTTCGTCGTAGCGCTTGGCGTCACTGTAAAAACATTAAAATTTCCTTGTGTTGCCACATCTTCAATATACCTACTTTCTTTAATCATATTATAAGCTCGTCTCGCGTTGATTCGACCGAAACCATAACTATAATCTGGTCCTTTGTTACCTAAGTCGTCTGCAGAGGCCATTACAATACATTTCATAAGCGCATTACTAGGCTCGAAACCGTTCATATCATTGAAGGCATGTAACAGCGAGGATATCAAACCCGAAACAGCAGGTGCAGCCATTGATGTACCGGAAAATGTATCATAGGTATTATCAGGCTGGGTAGAATATACGTTTGAACCAACAGCAACCACTTCAGGTTTAATTCTTCCGTCTTGTGAAGGTCCCTTGCTACTTGATGGCGCTAATACATCGTCACTTCTAACATTTCCCACTGCAATTGAATTCTTAGCCGCTTTATAGCCACCTGTAATTGTAAAATAACCACCTGTAACAGGGCTACAAACGGTACCTCCACTATTACCAGCAGAATGCACACTCAATAAAGATGGCAAATCTAGAATCAATTGGTCTTGCATTACGGCGTCGGCATCATAACCTCCGTTACAAGTTTGTCCAAGTGAATTTACAGTAACACGAATATTATCAGTCAAATAATTATTTGCAGCACTATCAATATTTGCAAAACCTTGATAAATATGCAATTGAGCGCCTCTTGCATTTCCTGAAGTAACTGGGTCGAAATTGCCACCTCCAGCAGCTATCCCTGCTACGTGATCACCATGTGTGCCACCACTAGCAAGGGTATTAGGATGAAATGTCAATCGTCCTTTAAAATCAATATGTGGGCCTACGTTTCCATCATCACCAACCGCAATCGCATTGTTAACTCCATCATATTGCAAACCTGTGAGGTAATCAGCATCAATGGTATTGATTCGATGATTTGTTCTTTCAACCAAATTTTCATATTGGATTGGTGCCGATGGAGCTTGCAAATACTTTACCCAAGGTAAATTTGCGATTTGTGACAATGAATTTTCAGCGATTAAAACTTCGCATTGAAAATCGCTCTTCCATTTAACGACTGCGATATTATTTTTGCCTAGATTCTCAAGAATATCCGACTTTGATAAAGTACTGTAAGATTCTAGCAAGATGGAAATTTTACCACCTGCATGCTGCATCCAACTTTTAATAGGTTTTTCCAAAAGAATGGGATGAATCTTATAGACTCCAAGATATGGAATCACACTTCGAATCTTGTATTCAGAAAAATTAATTTGTAAGGAAGTGTTTGGAATACTCGCCAAAAAAGCTTGTTGAGGTATATAATCGAAGAATTGGATCCCCGTTTCAACACTCATTTTTTCTCGATCTAATGGACTTGTAGCTTCCGAAAACTGAATTATACAATACGTATTTTGCTGGAATTGATAGGCTTGCCAATTGCTAAAATCAATCGGAGAACTTGTATTGTTAGCAGGCTGGATATGCCCACTTCTTAATTTGACGGTTTGAGAAAATGAAATGAGATGAGCACATGTAAAAAACGCTAATAAAATTTGTTTCATTCTTTGAAATTAATAAGTGCTAAAAATAGGATTAATTTCTGACATTTGAACGCTGCTAAATGAAGTTTTAATAAATGAGATTAATAACGGTGATTACAAAACACTAATGACATCAGAAATGCTGCATATATATACAGATGGTGCTTCTCGGGGTAATCCCGGGCCGGGTGGATATGGCATTGTCATGAAATGGAAAAATAGCAGAAAGGAATTAAGTGGTGGTTATAGATTGACGACCAATAACCGAATGGAACTTTTAGCAACGATTGTCGCGTTGGAGTCTTGCACCCGAGAAGGTCTAAATATAATTATTACAACAGATAGTAAATATGTGGTAGATGCAGTTGAAAAAAAATGGGTATTTGGTTGGAAGCAAAAGCAATTTAAGGGTAAAAAGAACAAGGATCTCTGGCTAAAATTTTTAGATTTATATGCCAAGCATCACATTAAAATGGTTTGGGTAAAAGGACATGCAAATCATTCTGAAAACAATCGATGTGATGAATTAGCCACACAAGCTGCCGACAGCAAAGTATTGTTAATTGATACTTGGTATGAAGAAAATAAAATACAAGAAGATTTGTTTTGATTACAAGAAGTCACGAAAATCTTTTCTTCGATTCAATTTTAAATCTTGCAACACAGCCGCTTTTACATTCAAACCAAAATTATAGCTTCTTCTAAAACCAAATGGGCTTAGCTGCAAACGCATTTCCCAACAATGTAAATCACGAAAAATATCGATAGAAGTGAAGGTCATACTTTTTTCATTGATATCATAGCCGCTGCTCATACCAAAGCGCCATTTTGATGTTAAGTTAACATCTCCATTAAACTGCACATTATGCCGAATAATTAATGAATCTTTTGCTGTCACTCGTTGAAACGCATTTACAAAATTCACCGTGTAAGTAAAATTTAAAGTCCAAGGAATGCTAAAATCAGCATAATTACTTTCATTACCTATCGCACGCTGTTGTTCCTCAGTACGCGGTGTTTGCTTGTTTTTTTTCAAGGGTAAATTTGCACCCAAAGCCAAATTTGCATTTTCAAAGCGCAATATTTTCCCCTTATCATGGTAGTAATACTCATTTTTGCGCAATCCACTTGCCGTATCAATTGCATAGGGTGAATAATTCATACTTCCCGACAAGATAATTCCTTCAACCAAAGTAGTTCGATAAGCCACAGCAAGATTTTGCCATTGAAATGAATCGACGGCCAAATTATATCCTGAAGTAAAAGTTAAACCATCGATCAAATTTATTTTACGAACACCCGTTACGGTGTCCTTATTATCGCGGACTTTCAAGCCTAAAATATTTCCAACACTAAAATTAAGCCCTCCATATTCGCCATCTGGAGGAGCACCAATAATTGAGCCATCAAAATAAGAAAGTCTTGAACGAGAAAGGTTACGATTGAGTGATGTATTGTAATAATAATTAAAAATTCCACGTCCAAAATCAGGTCGATAACCAACGCCAATTGTAGGCGTTATCACGTGTCGAACACCCCGAAAGAAGCCTTTCCGAAAAACTTTGATTCCATATATACGAGTTGAAAAATTGGCATTTACATCGAATGAACGAGCGGTTGTAAATCCATTTTGTATGGTTGTATCTATTTTTTCTTCTGCAAAATTGTATTGTTTAAATGAGCGTTTAGAATACCAAAATTCATTGTAAGTAGCACCAAAAGTTGCATTTACGAACTTAAAAATATTATAAGTTGCATTAATAGGAATCGTATGCTTTATTCCATTCTGAAAATCATTGATATTTAATTTTTGTAATGAAAATAAAGAATCATAAAAGTTGAGCTGATTCGTGAATGCGATCTGATAGCTCGCACCAATTTTTTCATACCAACGTGGTTTTATAATTTCTTTTCGAAATTGAAAAGGAAAAATTTGATTCACATTAAAATTCATTTCGGGTAATGTTAATTGAATCAAACCACTACCGGTATTTTGGTTGTGTCGTAATGCCACAGAAAAGTTATATGGCTTGCCTTCCCAAGATTTAGAATAACTGATACTAGAAGTGATTGAATTTTGTAAAATTGCATTTGGATCGAATGAATTTATCCGTTGAAAGCGTGTGCTACCATAGTTTACATTTGCATTGAATCTAGCCCCTGGCATCACATTTCTATCAATATCATGATGCCAAATAATACGATAAGTTCTTTCACTTACACTGTTCGCTTCATAGGGCGCACCTGTTTTACTTAATCCATAATCCAGTTGCAAACTCCCATTAAATCTATATTTGTAATTGTATTTAGTCACATTACTAGCTAGCCAAGTACCTTTGGCATATATATTCGCTAATATTTGAGCATCCCAGTGTTTATTAATCGCAAAATAGTATCCGCCACCAATAAGTCCGAATCCTAAATTTTGGCTCATATCATAATTCGGTAGAATAAAACCACTTCGTTGCCCTTTTGTGAGTGGAAATAATCCGAATGGCAAATACAAAGGTGTTGGAACATTTTCCACAACTAAATTTGCGGAACCTGTAATAGCTACTTTATTTGGAATAATTTTGATTTTCTTGGCTGCAATACCAAAATGTGGATGAGGCTCATTGCAAGTCGTATAGATATTTTTCAAGCCATTGATTGAGTTGTCATTATTCCGTTTTACTTGATTGCTCAAAATAAACCCTTCACCGAATTGAGAATAAGCATTTTCTACCAAAGCCCTTTTCGATTTAAAATTGTATAACAATGATGAAAAGGTTGAAGACTCCTCACCTTGGGCAATACTTGATTTGGACACACTATCCAAATCAGAAAATACACTATCTAATTCCAATGCAGTTAATCGACTCGAATCCTGCTCATATTGAATATAATCCGCCTTTACCTTAATGTCTTCATAGCTAATTTCAGCCTCTTTATATAAGTAAAGAAGTTTCTTTTTTGCATCATAAATAATGGAATCTTTCGATTGGTAATTAACAATAGACTCTAATTTATCACTTGAGATGGGTAAGCCAATAGTATCCTTAACCACATCAGTTGAGTCTTTACGTAATTTGTTCGAATCATTCAGACTATCTAAATTCAAAGTACTTTGTGCACTTGTTAAAGAATTCAAAAAAACGAACACTATGCTTAAAATAGCTATAACAAATGGCTTATAAGCGTTGATTTTTATTCTATTTTTACCAGCGTTGAACATGAAGTGCACCGACAAAAGTAAATAAACTCCATCAACCCTTTGAAGTCTATGGGTTAAAAGAAACATAAAAGGACTCTAAATGAGATTAAATAATTTAAAGTTAAAATATACATTTTCGCTAATCGCTTGTTTAGCAATGCTTTATTTACCTCTAAAAGAAGT
>JBIIJE010000071.1:0-13533 GCA_044234005.1 Chitinophagaceae bacterium
ATGATCAAGAGGCGATGATTAAGAATAGAAAAAAAATTGTGCTGACAAAGGATGCAGTTCTAATACAGTTATTTTTGGAAATGCTTTGGAAGATGAGAAGGGAAAATCTTATGTTGAACCGCCTCATTCACATTTGGAATATAAGTAGCATATAAGAAAATTTTTTATAGGAAAAGTCTGAAATTTATTTAGGACTTTTCCTATTCTTATTATTTCTCACTGAGGCTTAGGTATTATCTTCGCAAGGAATTTTAAATACAAAAGCAAATGAACACATTATCACTTTTTGAAGAGGCAGGTAATACCATGCTCAAAATGCAAGACGGGTATAAAACCTTGCAACATACACCCAAAGTAGAGGTTGGTACTACACCAAAAACATTGGTATGGCAAATGGATAAAGTAAAATTGTATCGATACGATAGAATTGCACCCGCTAAATGTAAAATTCCAGTCTTGGTTTCATTTGCAATTATGAATCGGCACGATGTGTTAGATTTGCAACCTGACAGATCATTGATGAAAAAATTTCTCGATGAGGGGTTAGATGTATATATCATGGATTGGGGTTATCCTTCAAAAGCTGATAGATATCTGACGATGGAAGATTACATCGATGGCTATATGAATGGTGCTGTTGATTTTATTCGTAAATCGCACGGCATTCAAAAAATAAATAAAATGGGTATTTGCCAAGGAGGTACTTTTTCAACCATTTATGCCTGTTTATATCCTGAAAAACTAAATACATTGACCGTATATGTGGCTCCATTTGATTTTACCACTGACAAGTGCATGTTGTACAAATGGACAAAATATATTGATGTAGACACAATGGTTGATTCTTTAGGTATAATACCTGCAGATTTATTAAACGCTGGTTTTGGAATGCTGAAACCAAGTGCTGATGTTTCAAAATATTTTGGGGTTATGGATATGCTAGGTGATGAAGATAAAATTATGAATTTCCTTCGCATGGAATATTGGAAGGCTGATTGCCCTGATTTAGCGGGCGAAATGTATAGAAAATATATCAAAGATTTGTTTAGAGATAATAAACTAATTAAAGGGGAATTTGAATTAGGAGGTAGAAGTGTAAATTTGAAAAATGTAACGATGCCTTTCTTAAATATTTATGCAACAGAAGATAACATTATTCCAAACGAATCCACGATTGCCATTCAAGATAAAATAGGCTCAAAGGATAAAGAATTATATGCATTTCCGGGAGGACATATCGGTGTGTTTGTTGGTAGTAAATCTCAAAAAGAATTAGGCCCAAAAGTAGCGAAGTGGGTTACCGATAGAAGCAAGTAAACTTTATAGAGTAACGAAGAAGTTCATAAAATGTAGGTGCGATGTGTTAGTTAGTTTTCCGAGTTCTGGAAAACAAATTGTAACAGTATTTAATGTAGGATAAGTATTCGTAGGCAGATGCACTTCTGAGAAATTCATAAGAAGGTCTAAAATTATTCATGAAATATTTTAAATCCTCTCCTTCAAGGTAAGTGATTTTGTTTATCAACTTTTCATTGAAGGTGTAGTCTATAAATTTTTCTCGTTCCCAAGCATCATACATTTTTTGAAATGCCCATTCTTCTCTATTTTTTTTACTAAGCATTGCTAAAGGCAAAGCCATGATGTTGACTTCTTCTTTTCTTTGTTTCCGAAGAACTACTTCATAGGTTTTTCGGTATTCTACACTATCACTCGTAAAATCTAGCTGCTTACCTTTGATATCAACTTCACGCAATTGAATAGGGGTCTTGGACATTACCAGTTTATAATAGCTCGGTTCTTTCTCACTGGTAATTCGTACGCGAAGTGTTTTGTATCCGAGTTTACTCAATTCAATCAGCTCTCCTTTTTTTACTTCAATTTCAAATTTGCCATCAGCTCCGATGGTCATTCCTTTGAGGGTATAAATATTTCGCACATTTACATTCGCAAGAAACTCATTATTGGCAAAATCAATAACCTCTCCTTGGATGAGCGTTTGAGCATGCAATGGATGCAAAAAACTTGACAATAAGAAAAAAAGAAAATACCTCAATCGCACAGTTGCGAAAGTAAACTTATGTGTGACTACAAATTTCATTTTCACAAAGCTTTCACAGTAATTTATACAACCACATTTATCATTTTGCCTTTTACAAAAACGAATTTTTTGAGTGGTTTGCCTTCCATCCATTTTATCACAATTTCATTTTCAAGCACAAGTGGTTCAATTTGGTCTTGTTGCATATCTAGACTAAATTTTATTTCAGTACGTGCCTTACCCTGTATGGCAATCGGATAGTTGAATGAATCTTCCTTCAGATAATTAGCATCAAATATTGGGAAGCTAGCTTCAAGAATTGAGGTCGTTTTACCCAATACATGCCAAAGCTCTTCGCTGATGTGTGGAGCAAAGGGCGATAGTAAAATTGATAGGGGTTCTAAGATATCTTGTTTGTTGCACTGCAAACGATTAAGTTCATTTACACAAATCATAAACTGACTTATAGAGGTATTCAGTGTAAAATTTTCAGTATCTGATTCAATTTTTTTAATGGTTTGATGCAAGACTTTGAGCTCTTCGTTACTTGGGGTTTCTTTATTGACAATCATATTGCCTTGCTCATCGAAATAAAGTTTCCATAACTTTTTTATAAAACGATGTACACCTTCTATCCCCTTCGTATCCCAAGGTTTGCTCATTTCTAAAGGACCTAAAAACATTTCGTACATGCGGAAAGTATCTGCCCCGTATTCATCTATAATATCATCAGGGTTTACAACATTGAACAAGCGCTTGCTCATTTTTTCAACCAGGGAACCACAAATATATTTTCCATCCTCAAGTTCGAAGGTGGCGGATTTATATTCAGCTTTCCAATTTTTGAATTTCTCAATATCCAATTCTAAACCATCACAAAAAGCGTATTCTGTATAAAGTGTATCAACTTCGTAATCGTTTTTTAGTCCTGCTGAGACAAAAGTATTTGTGCCTTTTTTTCGATAGACAAGCCTTGAGTTTCCTTGAATCATACCTTGGTTAATCAACTTTTTATAGGGTTCATCAAAACTAATATATCCTAGATCATGCAATGCCTTACACCACATACGCGAATAAAGTAAATGTCCAACAGCATGTTCAGCACCACCCACATACACATCCACCTGATTCCAATAATCGCTGATACTTTTATCACAAAATGTGGAAGTATTACTTGGATCCATATAACGCAAATAATACCAACTACTTCCGGCATAACCAGGCATTGTATCTGTTTCACGAACACCGTGTGAAGTATTCACCCAATCCTTAGCATTCGCCAAGGGTCCTTTGCCTTGAGGTCCTGCACTGTATGTTTGTAAAAATGGAAGTTCTAAAGGCAAATCGGTATCACGCATCGCAATCGCATCTCCATCATCGTTATAGACAATAGGAAATGGCTCACCCCAATATCGTTGACGACTGAAGCCCGCATCACGCATGCGATAATTAATTTTGCGGGTACCTATTTTTAATTCTTCTACTTTATCAATCATTTTTTGTGAAGCTTCTTTGCTTGTCAATTCAGAAATAAAATCGGAATTCGTGATGATTACATTTTTATCACTACAAGCTTTTTCGCTTAGGTCTATATTTTTAAAAATATTGGGGATTGCTAAATCGAAATGTTTAGCAAAGGCATAATCTCGCTCATCACCACAAGGTACCGCCATAATAGCACCTGTACCATAGCCCGATAACACATAGTCGGCTATCCAAATTGGTATTTCTTGTTTCGTGAGTGGATGAATAGCAAAGGCTCCAGTGAAGCAACCAGAAATTTGTTTCGTTTCAGCCAATCGATCTCTTTCACTTTTACTGTTCGTTAGATGAATGTATTTGTCAATTGGAGCTTGCTGTTCAGGGCTAGTTATTTTACTCACTAATTCATGTTCAGGTGCAAGAACAATAAATGATACGCCAAAAATTGTGTCTGGTCTCGTGGTAAATACCTTTATTGCGTGTTCGATGTCACCATCAGCTAATGTCTGATTGCTAGCATTTTCATGATAAGATTTTAATTCGAAACGAATTTCCGCACCTTCACTTTTACCAATCCAATTCCGTTGCATTTCTTTTAAACTTTCTGGGAAATCGACTTGTTCTAAACCTTGTAATAATCTTTCTGCAAAAGCTGTGATTCTCAAAAACCACTGACTCATCAGCTTACGCTCTACAGGATGACCACCACGTTCAGATACTCCATTAACTACTTCATCATTGGCAAGCACCGTGCCTAAAACTTCACACCAATTCACATAACTTTCTTTTTTGTAGGCCAATCTATATTCCATGAGTTCGCTTTCTGACATTTTTGCTCCAATCTCAGACTGCTTTAGACTATCTATGTGTTCAACTTGATTTGATTTTGTATTATACCAACTATTAAAGAGTTGCAGAAAAATCCATTGCGTCCATTTGTAATAACTCGGTTCAGACGTTTTTACTTCTCGGCTCCAATCAAAACAAAATCCTATTTTACCTAATTGGTTTTTATAGCGTTCGATGTTAACTTCTGTTGTGGTAGCAGGGTGCTGCCCTGTTTCAATTGCATATTGTTCGGCAGGTAAACCAAAAGCATCAAAACCCATAGGGTGTAGTACATTAAACCCTTTTAATCTTTTATAGCGAGCATAAATATCACTGGCTATATACCCCAATGGATGTCCAACATGCAAGCCAGCGCCACTTGGGTAAGGGAACATGTCCAGCACATAACATTTAGGTTTCGTTATGTCATTCTTCACCTTATAGCATTTATTATCAATCCAATAAGATTGCCACTTTTTTTCTATTTCTTTAAAATCGTATTGCATGCAGTGTTGTGTGTTCAATTTTCAAAAATAAACAAATGAATCAAGTCGCAAAGTTTGCACCATCAATGTTTTAAATAAAACTGCCGCAAAAAAGATTATTTATATTAATAGTTCTCTTTTTGACCATTAAAATAAAAAGAAATCCTGTACTCATAAATAGTGCAGGATTTTTTACTTCTAGATTTATAAACTTGAGGGTCGCGTCCAATTGAGTATTTTCAAACCAAACAAGTCAATTCATCTTGGCTTTTTAATCCATTTATTTCATTATTAAGCCTCTATACCTTACTTTTGCGACCTTTAAAATAAACGTAAACAAAAATTATGAATTATTTATTTTACTTAGTCCCTTTATTTGGTGTGTTAGCCTTGCTTTACACATTTGTTCAAAGTGCTTGGGTTAGCAAGCAATCTGCTGGCAGCGATCGCATGAAAGAAATTGCTGGATATATTGCAGATGGAGCAATGGCATTTCTAAAAGCAGAATATAAAGTGATGAGTTATTTTGTGATTATTGCCGCATTATTACTAGGCTTTATGGGTTTTACAGACAAAAATAGTGACTGGACGATTGCGTTAGCATTCGTAGTTGGTGCTTTTTTTAGTGCATTGGCTGGATTTTTAGGTATGCGTATTGCCACTAAATCAAATGTTCGTACAGCTGAAGCGGCTCGAACTTCATTGGCAAAAGCGTTGAAAGTATCTTTTACAGGTGGTGCTGTGATGGGAATGGGCGTTGCTGGCTTAGCAGTTTTAGGTTTAGGTTCTATGTTTGTATTATTATACATGAGATTCGTTGGTGATTACACAGTTGGCTCAGCAGAATATACACATGCTTTATCTATAGCTATTGAAGTATTAACTGGTTTTTCGTTAGGTGCTGAATCTATCGCTTTGTTTGCACGTGTGGGGGGTGGTATTTATACCAAGGCTGCTGACGTAGGTGCTGACTTAGTAGGTAAAGTAGAAGCTGGTATTCCAGAAGATGATCCACGTAATCCTGCAACTATCGCGGATAACGTGGGTGACAATGTAGGTGACGTTGCTGGTATGGGAGCCGATTTATTTGGTTCTTATGTTGCAACAGTTCTTGCTACAATGGTATTAGGTAAAGAAACTATGAGTACGGGAGATAATTTTGGCGGCTTAGCTCCAATTTTATTACCAATGTTAATTGCAGGTATCGGCATTATTTTATCTATTATAGGAACATTCTTTGTTCGTATTTCTGAAAGTGCAGGATTAAGCACAATCAAAGTTCAAAATGCATTAAACATGGGTAACTATGGTTCTATCGTTTTAACCGCAATTGTTTGTTTCTTTTTGACTTCATACATTCTTCCTGAAAACATGGAATTGCGTGGATTTAAATTTACAAATACAGGTGTATTCTTTTCTATATTAGTTGGTCTAGCAGTTGGTACTTTAATGAGTATTATCACTGAATATTACACAGCAATGGGTAAACGTCCAGTATTGAGTATTGTTCGTCAATCAGCTACAGGTCATGCTACCAATATTATTGGTGGTTTAGCAATGGGTATGGAATCTACATTTTTACCAATGATTGTATTAGCAGCAGGTATTTATGGTTCATATTATTTTGCAGGTTTATATGGTGTGGCAATTGCTGCTGCAGGTATGATGGCTACAACAGCTATGCAATTAGCTATCGATGCATTTGGACCTATTGCAGATAATGCAGGTGGTATTGCTGAAATGAGTGAATTGCCAGCTGATGTTCGTGAAAAAACAGATATTTTGGATGCTGTAGGTAATACAACAGCGGCAACGGGTAAAGGTTTTGCTATTGCTTCTGCTGCGTTGACAGCTTTGGCTTTATTTGCTGCTTTTGTCGGTATTTCTGGCATTGATGGTATTGATATTTATAACGCGCCGGTTTTGGCTGGTTTGTTTGTTGGTGCTATGATTCCATTCATCTTCTCTTCGTTAGCAATTCGTGCTGTAGGTGAAGCGGCTATGGCCATGGTGGAAGAAGTACGTCGTCAGTTCCGTGAAATTCCAGGAATCATGGAAGGAACTGGAAAACCACAATATGACAAATGTGTGGCTATCTCAACAGAAGCTTCTATTCAAAAAATGATGTTACCAGGCGCTATTGCTATTGTTTCTCCTTTGATTATCGGTTTTTCATTAGGCCCTGAAGTATTAGGTGGGTTCTTAGCAGGTGCCACTGTAAGTGGTGTATTAATGGGAATGTTTCAAAATAATGCTGGCGGTGCTTGGGATAATGCAAAAAAATCTTTTGAAAAAGGTGTTGAGATTAATGGTAAAATGGAGTACAAAAAATCGGAGCCGCACAAAGCATCAGTTACAGGTGATACAGTAGGTGATCCTTTCAAAGATACATCTGGACCATCCATGAATATCTTAATCAAATTAATGTCAATTGTTTCATTAGTAATTGCCCCAACCTTAGCAGGTATGTTCGCTGGTGAGATTCAAAAAAATCGCAACATAAAAATTGCAACTATGCAAGCGGCTAGTATGAGAGCAAGCTCTGAACTAGGTAGTGAATTCTCTTCTCAAGCAACTGAGGGTGAGAATGTGTCCAATGAAAACACGATGAATGCCGATAACACTGTGTCTTTGGCTGCTGCAACTGGCACGCTTGAGAATGGTGAATTCAAAGCTGACTTAGGCGAAGTTTCTGCATTAAAATTAGCAGATGGAATAGAATTACAAGTAGGCGCAAATAGCACAGAAAGTAGACTAGTAAATTTCATCACAAGTGGTATAATCAATGAAACAGATAAGACTCAAAATTGGATTTCCTTTGATCGTTTGCAATTTGAAACAGGTTCAGCGACACTAAAGCCTTCAAGCCAAGAACAATTAAATAATATGGCAGCTATCTTAAAGGCTTACAATACAGTTGAATTGAAGTTAGGCGGCTATACTGATAATACAGGCGATTCAATGACTAATGTTTCTTTGAGCGATGCTCGTGCAAAATATGTCATGACTCAATTAACCACTATGGGTGTTGATGCAGCTCGAATGAAAGCAGAAGGCTATGGCCCCATGTATCCAGTAGGAGATAATGCGACAGATTTAGGTCGTGCTATGAATCGTCGAATTGATGTTCGTGTTACGAAGAAATAAATCATTATACATGTATAAAATTATAAAAACTGCAGTAATGCAGTTTTTTTTATTACAAAAATCAAAATGAGTACGAATTTTAGATTTTTGTTATAAATATTGAATACTTGTGATATCCATACTATTGTAATGACTTATTGAAGACGGTCGTCCTCTTGCAATCACAGTTTATGCCCCCCATACATAATAGCTTTTTGTACTTGGATTAGAATAAGCGTTCGGCTTTCATTGAACTATTAATATTTAATTAATTCCATTCAATTTCAATTTAATTATATTTGCATCTTTAAAAAAATTATTCTTACATGTTTAATATTATCCTATTTGGTCCTCCAGGTAGCGGAAAAGGAACTCAATCGAACAATTTAATTGCGAAATATAATCTCATGCAATTAAGTACAGGCGATATTTTGCGTAGCGAAGTAGCAAATGAAACTGCCTTAGGTGTTGAGGCTAAAAAATTTATGGATCAAGGCATGCTAGTACCTGATGAAGTAGTGATTGGTATGATAAGCAGTAAAATCGATGAGAATACTAATATTAAGGGCTTCATTTTTGATGGATTTCCGCGAACAGTGGCCCAAGCAGAAGCTTTAGATAATTTGTTGGAATTTAAAAATAGTCCCATCAACATCGTACTAAGTTTACTTGTTAGTGAGGATGAATTAAAAACGCGACTTGTAAGCCGCGGACAAGAGTCAGGTAGATCGGATGATAACGAAGAGGTTATTGTAAAACGTATTCAAGAGTACCATGCGAAGACATCGCCGGTAGCAGATTATTACAAAGAAAAAGATAAATTAGTTGAGATAAAAGGGGAAGGAAGCGTTGATGAAATTTTTGCATCGCTTTCTGAAGCTATCGATAAACAAATGGTATAATCCATTTGTAACATCTGTTTACAAACAGAATAACTGCCTATGCAAACAGATAACTTTATAGATTACATTCGTATTCATTGCAAATCGGGTCATGGTGGAGCAGGTGCTTCTCATTTCTTGCGTGAAAAATTTCGACCCAATGGAGGCCCAGATGGCGGCAATGGCGGACGAGGAGGTCACATCATTTTACGTGGAAATAAAAATCTTTGGACATTATTACATCTGCGTTACCATAAAAATTTAGTAGCAGAAGATGGCAAGAGAGGTTCAAAAAACAATAGTAGTGGTTCATATGGTAAGGATATCATCATAGAAGTGCCTTTAGGGACAGTCGGAAAAAATGAAGAAACAGGTGAAGTAGAAATTGAAATTCTTGAACACGGACAAGAGGCAGTTTGGGTGCATGGTGGAAGAGGTGGTTTAGGCAATGCTGCTTTTGTAACACCAACCAATCAAGCGCCAGAATATGCACAACCTGGCGAACCAGGGAATGAAGGCTGGAAAGTAGTTGAGCTGAAAATACTAGCTGATGTTGGTTTAGTGGGGTTTCCAAATGCAGGAAAATCTACTTTGTTATCTGTTATAAGTGCCGCTAAACCTAAAATTGCCGATTATGCTTTTACGACACTCACGCCTAATTTAGGAATGGTTTTGTATAGAGGTTCCACCTCATTTTGCGTAGCGGATTTACCTGGAATTATTGAGGGAGCCGCAGAAGGTAAAGGTTTGGGTCATCGTTTTTTACGACATATCGAACGAAATCCAGTTTTACTTATGTTGATACCCGCAGACAGTAAAAATCACAAAGAAGAGTATGACATTTTGATGCATGAATTGAAGCAATACAATGAAGATTTACTCGATAAGCAAATGTTAGTTGCAATTAGTAAAAGCGATATGCTGGATGATGAATTAAAAAAAGAAGTAGAAGCCGAATTTCCGAAAGAAGTACCTGTACATTTTTTCTCATCACTCACGCAGGACGGAATACAAGGTCTTAAGGATAAATTGTGGTTGATGTTGAATGAAACTGAACTTGCTTAGTAGGAATTTTAATTACATTTGTCACTCAGTAAAATATTTAAGCAGCATTTAAATTGAACTTCAGCCTAGCATACCCTTCATGGTTTATTATATTTTGCCTTTTATTAGGCTTGCTTGCCAGTTTTATATTGTATCGCAAACAACAAGATAGATTTCCGACTAAGTGGATTTATTACACATTAGCCGCTTTAAGATTTTTGTTGATGAGTGCTTTGGCATTTTTATTGTTATCGCCCATATTCAATTATTTGAAAACGCAAGAGCAAAAACCTACAATCGCATTCATTCAAGATAATTCAGCTTCACAAAAATTTGCATTTCGAAAAATAGATAGTGCGATTTATCATCAACGGGTGACAAAACTTTTAAATGAGTTAAGAAATGATTATCAAGTCAAAGAATTTTCAATTGGTGAAACATTGCGCGATACTGCTCGTTTTCAGTATAACGAAGAAGCAAGCGATTTATCTTCTCCAATAGAGTCAATCGTGAGCAATCTTGAAAGTGAAAATTTAGGTGCCATTATATTAGCAACTGATGGTATATACAACAAAGGGATTTCACCATTGAGTGCTAATTATCCTTACAAAGGCAGCATTTATACAGTAGGTATTGGCGATACTGCCTTGCAACGTGATGCTTTGTTAGCAAGAGTTTTCGCGAATAAATTAATTTATTTGGGTGATCAGTTTGCGATAAGAACTGATATTGCTGCGTTTGCGTGTGAAGGTAAAAATTTAGTGGTAAGTGTGTATAGTCATAATGCCAAACGGGCGATTTATTCTCAAACTATTCGGGTATCAGATGCACGTTTTTCTAAAGGTATTGAAACCATTTTAGAGGCAAAGTCGGCAGGCCTGCAACACTATACGATTTCAGTATCACAGGTTGAGGGAGAGCAAAATATAGCTAATAATTCGCAAGAAGTTTATGTCGAAGTAGTGGATAGCAAGCAAAAAGTATTATTGATTGCGAATGCACCTCACCCTGATGTTTTCGCATTACGTGATGCACTAAGTAAGAATAAAAATTTTAAAGTCGATGTCCAAATGGCGGAACGAGCTAAGGCAAGTATGAACGATTATAGCTTGCTCGTGCTACACAATTTACCTTCTGTAAAATACAATGTTGCTAGCTTATCAGAAGAAGCAAAAAGACTTGGGATTTCAGTATTGTATGTTGTTGGTTCACAAACTTCAATTCCTTTATTCAATGCTTCGCAAAACGCTTTGCAAATAGTAAGTAGAGGTGGCACAGTAAATGACGCACAAGGCTTATTAAATAACGATTTTTCTTACTTTACTATCAATTCTAATCAGCAAGTTAGTAGTTTGCCTCCTTTGGCATCACCATTTGGTGATTACAAGACGGGGATTAGCACACAAGTACTCATGTGGCAGAAAATTGGAAATGCAACCACTACTTATCCGTTATGGATGATGCAACAAGGCAGTAGTGCGCGCACGGGTGTCATTGCGGGAGAAGGTATTTGGCGTTGGCGATTGTTTGATTTTAACCAGCATAAGAATCATAATTTAGTAGATGATTACATGCTCAAAACAGCCCAATATTTAGCCGTAAAACAAGATAAGGAAAAGTTTCGTGTACAAGTTTCAAAAAGCGTTTTCTCTGAAAGTGAACCTATATCTTTTGATGCGGAATTGTACAACGAAAATTTCGAATTGATAAATACACCTGAGGTGAATATCGTGTTGAGCAACGGGAGTTCTAAAGGTGATGGCTATACCATGAATAAAATGGAGAGTTCGTATTCGTTAACGCTCACTAATTTGAGCAGTGGAAATTATAATTATAAGGCTACTACAAGTTTCAATGGTAAGTCCTATTCCGCTTCGGGCAGTTTAGTGGTGGTTGGACAAAATTTGGAAGCAATGAATACTACCGCGGATTTTGGTATGCTTAATCAACTCGCTAAAAATTATGAAGGCGAATTTGTTTTTGCCAATCAAATTGAAAGTTTGGCAGATAAAATTAAAAAGAATCAACAAATCAAACCTTTGTTGCGCGCAAATATTCAAAATGACCCACTCATAAATTGGAAATGGCTTTTTGGGTTATTTATTGCATTTTTAGCACTCGAGTGGTTTGTGCGAAAAAGAACTGGCAATTATTAATCTAAATCTGGGTTAAACTCTAACTAAAAATTAGCAGTATATTTTTGTAAATCCTAAATAAACAAGCAATTTTGCCAACCTAAGTATGAAATCCCTCCAAGAGCTTCTAACATTGTTGCATAAGCCGCAACGCATTGTAATAACGCATCACTATAATCCGGATGCAGATGCCTTGGGTTCTAGTTTGGGGTTGTATCATTACTTACAGCAAAAAGGTCATCAATGTCAAGTTATTTCGCCGAATGAAGTACCTGATTTTATTCATTGGATGCCAGCTTACGAAAATGTACTTGTATTTGAAAAAGAGACTGAAAGAGCAAATGCAAAATTGCATGAAGCAGATATTGTTTTTTGTCTAGATTTTAATCATGCCTCCCGCACTAAAATTATGGAAGCAGTCTTGAATCAGTTTCAAGGAATTAAAGTTATGATCGATCATCATTTATATCCAGATGATAAATTTCAGTTTGGCTTAAGTCTGCCAAATAAGAGCAGTACTTGTGAAATGATTTATGATTTTATCAATTTGGCGGATGACAACCACTTGATTTCCTTAGAAATTGCAAAGTGCTTATATGCAGGTTTAATGACAGATACTGGCTCTTTTAAATTTCCTGCTACTACCGCAAGTTGCCATCTCATGGTTGCTGATTTAATGCAAAAAGGATTACTTCCTGCTGAAATTCATAGCGCAGTATTCGACACTTATGCTGAAAATCGATTGCGTTTTTTAGGTTATGTCTTAGCTGAGAAGATGATAATAATGCCTGAACTACATGCTTCTATCATTGCGATTAGCAAGAATGAGATGAATAAATACATGTTGCAAAGTGGTGATACAGAGGGAATTGTTAACTTTCCTTTAAGTATGAAAAATATTATTTTTTCTACCTTTATCAGCGAGCGAGACAATGAAGTTCGCATGTCATTCCGAAGTAAAGGCAATTTAGATGTAAATGAGTTTGCACGAAATCATTTTGAAGGAGGAGGTCATGTAAATGCATCTGGCGGAAAATCGATCATAACTTTAGATGCAACCATTGAAAAATTAAAACAAGTTTTAACCGACAATAAATCAAATTTACAATCATGTTACAACGAATTAGTTTAAGTATCTTGGCAAGTTTTATTGCCGTAAACACCATGGCTCAATTTAAGCCACAACCTAAACCTGCATTAGGAACCCCGCAGGCAAAACCAAGCACTACACCTAATGTGCAACCTGTAAAAATTATGCAGGCAACGCAGCCAAAGGTAGCCACACCTCCAGCACTTTCATTCAAAAAAATTAACGCGGATTTAGAATATGCATTGGTCGTAGATAAACCAACATCTCCTCGGCCGCAAGAAGGTGACATGATAAAGTTGCATATGGTTTCTATTTGCAATGGAAGATACTTGTACAATACACGAACCACGAATAAAAATCAGCCAGTAGAGTTTAGTGTGAATAAGCCTACATTCAATGCAGATGTAATTAGAGCCATACAATT
>JBIIJE010000072.1:0-13235 GCA_044234005.1 Chitinophagaceae bacterium
CTGGGTTATACCTATATGAATCCTATGCAAATAAATCCAGATTCAGTCATAGAAGCTAATTTGAGTGGCACTACAAATACGCTTAAATATAGATATCGTCATTCCTTCAAATTTGATCAAGAATATTCAAGAAAAAATTTAACAATAGGCGCCACCTTATTGTATAATTCATTTATGCAAAATATTGATGCTGTTTTCGCGAACACCAAGCCCGATGTGAATCTCTTTGGGAAATTATTCGAATTTCAAACGAAGCTACCGACTACCATTACCCAATTTCGAAATAAATATAACAAAGGAGCACTCATATTAGATGTACGAGCGGCATGGCAGTTTACCAAACAGATTAAAATGGCATGTATTGTTAAAAATATATTGAACACTGTTTACAGTGAGCGTCCTGCATTGATTGCGCCACCTCGAAATTTTACGTTGCAACTGGCAGTTGAATTATAAAAAAAAACCGCATTGCTGCGGCTTTACTATTGCATTATAATAATTTTTTTATCCTAAATAAGATTTCAACGACTTGCTATATCTTGCCTTTTGCAAACGCTTTATCGCTCGTTCTTTTATTTGACGAATACGTTCTTTAGTCAAATCGTATTTCTCGCCAATTTGTTCAATCGTAGTTCCGTCGTTACCATCCAATCCGAAGTATGCACTTACAATTTCAGATTCACGAGGGCTTAGAGACTTCAAAATACGACGAATTTCTTCACGTAAACTATCTTGAATAACTGTATCATCGGTATCGTTAGAACCAGTTAATAAATCACCCATACTAACATCTTCTGCTTCGTGTACAGGTGCATCCAAAGAGGTGTGACGAGAGTTGGTAACAAATATATTCGCAATTTCAGTTTCAGACATTTCGAGTATGCCAGCTAATTCCTCTACAGAAGGTTCACGCTCGTTCTCTTGCTCAAAAGCCATCATAGCTTTATTTGCTTTGTTGTAGGTACCAATTTTATTCTGTGGCAAACGAACCAAACGACCTTGTTCGGCTAATGCTTGGAGTATAGATTGACGAATCCACCAAACGGCATAAGAGATGAACTTAAATCCTTTGGTTTCATCAAAACGCTGAGCCGCTTTAATCAAACCCAAATTACCTTCATTAATCAAATCACTTAAAGTTAAGCCTTGATGTTGGTATTGCTTAGCAACCGAAACTACAAAACGCAAATTCGATTTTACTAATTTATCCAATGCAGCTTCATCACCAATTCTAATTTTTTGCGCCAGTACGGTTTCTTCTTCCGCATTAATCATAGGAATTCGGCTTATATCCTGTAAATACTTTTCAACCGCCTGACTATCTCTATTCGTTATCTGGGTTGCTATCTTTAGTTGTCTCATGTTCTTATTTCCTAAATTTTAAGTGGTACTTTATGCCTAACGTTTTGCAGTGATTATTTATATCAAAAACCTCGAAAAAGATTCGTTAATAATCTTTTTCAAGGTTTATATACGAATTGAAAGACTATTTGAAAAGCTGATCACCCAAGTGTATGGCATCAAATTTTTCTACTTGTTGAACGGTCATTCCACCTTTCACATTATTGATTAAATTAGCTTTGCATTCCACCAATTTTGTTTCTAATAAGCTTTTGTTACCTGCCAATGTTTTTTCAAATCGAGCTCTAACTTCATCCTCACTAATCAACACCGTGGTGATTCGCCTTATTTGGATGTCATTTAAGTTCAAACCTGAACTCTTTAATACTTCAATTTGCTGAAGTACATTGTTCGATAATTTTTCTTTATTAGTTTGAGCAAACATAATTGATGCTACAAAAACAAGAATTGCGGATAAGATTAATTTTTTCATGCTATTATAATTTATAACAAGACGTAAAAATATGAGTTAATGTTTGCTTTTTATAATATTATTTACTAAAAAAATGTTTTTAAAAAAAAGCCTTCTAATTTCTTAGAAGGCTTTTGGCACTTACGCTTCAAAATATTGTATTAATTACTTTCTTTCTTATCATCAACAGGTTGCTCATCATCATTCACATCCATATTAACTTCCAAGTTTTTATTTCTTGTTTCAACGCCAGTTTTATCGATAAATTGGGGCTTGTTATCATCATAAACTATTGTTTTCCCTGACGCCTCACCAATTATTCTAAATTCTGTTCGACGATTGTATTGACGTCCAACGGCATTATCTTTTCCACCTACCTCATTAGGCGCTTTAGGATTCTTTTCTCCTTCGCCCCGCGCAATCATTCTGCCAGCGTCTATTCCTTTGCCGATCATATAAGCTTTTACAGTTTGCGCGCGCTTTACAGACAATTCATCATTGGATTCATCATCACCAATTGCATCCGTGTAAGAGCGAATCTCAACACTTAAAGCTGGATTATCTTGTAAAAACTTAGCCAAGGAGTCTAAAGCTGCATATGACTCTGGCTGAGGTTGGAATTCACCTTTATTGAAATTATAAAATACATTTTGAACATGGAATTCAGACTGCGTAGTTATTTTTCGCATGAATAAAGTCACTTCAGTAGTGTCATCTGGATCCATAACAGATTTACCCATTGTGCTTACTGTTGTTCTGCCCGAGATATATCCAGACTTATCCGCAGTTAGGGTATAATTACGGCCTAAAGGCGTATAAAAGCTGAAGGTTCCTTGCTTTGCATACAAAGTATCCAAACCACCTTTTGTTGCGTTATCATCTTTCATTTTAACAACAATCTGAGGAACAGGCTCCATGGTTTCTTCATCGATTACAACTCCTTTTACTGTAAAATTTGGCTCTTTAATAACACGCCAGATATCATCGCAGCAAGTAGGATTCTTACCATACATACTTCCTAAACGATTTGATACTATATAGGCATTGTCTTTATTGCCCGGATCAGCTACATAGTATAAATCATCTGCTGATGAATTAATAGGCGCGCCTAAATTGTATACTTCACTCCAACGTGATGGGCCGCCTTTTGCAGAATAAATATCAAAACCACCCATATTTACCAAGCCATTAGACGCAAAATAGAGTAAGCCTTTTTTTGAATCGTAGAAGGGTGTTCTTTCATCTCCACGAGAATTTACCTTCTTACCACAATTTTGTGGACGGCGATATGTCTTACGTGAAGTATCATAAACAGTGTACCAAATATCATAACCACCTGCACTATTTAATTTTCTATTTGAAGAAAAGAATAATACTTCTTTTTTGCCAATCATTGCGCAATGTGGATTCGTATTTACTGACTCTTCAGCATTAACTTCAGACTCAGCGGACATTAGCGCAGGCTTGTTCCACACACCTAATTGCTTATTAAACTCAGCCACCCAAATTTTACAATCTATTTTAAAACTATCTTTTTCTAAACATTTTGTGAAATAAAACCGAGATCCTCCTGGACTCCATGAACCATTACCCACATGATACATTGGATCATTATATCTACCATCTTCAAACTTCATCGCAACTTCAAAACTATCTTTTACACGGGTTCTATCGAACTCTTTCGGAGACCATTTAAAGCGAGCCATATAATCTTCTTTTTTGTCTCTACCCGCTTCACCAATCTTATTTTGATTCATGGTAGAAAACAACAATGCGGTGTCACCTAAAGGCATTGGCGATAATTCCGTGTATATTGTATTTACATTAGGGCCTGCACTTTTCACGTAAGCTCTACCGGGATCACTCAATGATTTGATTGCCATTTTACAACCATCAATTTCCATTTGAGCATCTAGTTTTCTTTTTCTATCCTTACCCTTGTAGGTGTCTTTATAAAACTGAAAGCGCTGGATAGCCTTTTCATAGTCGCCATTCATTTTACGCATAACCCCTTCCTTATAAGGTGCCTCTTTGTATAAATCCGACGCAAGCGAATAAGCTTCAGCGTATGACTCAGCTGCAGGCGGATAATCGCGCTCAAGTGCAGCACATTCTCCTAGCATCCATGCTAAATAGGGGTTTCGCGGCTGCTCTTTTTTTAATTGTTGGTAGTACTCCCTTGCTGTGGAAAAGGAGCCAACTCTATATAAGTTATCAGCTAGTTTCAGCTTGCGGCCAAATGGTAATTTAGAAGCTGGGTCATCTTTAGGACCTGCCATTACACTGCTTGTCATTATACCCATAATGACGCAAATCATCGAAAGTATCAATAAGTTTTTCTTCATGCGGAGAAATATATTAAATAGCCGTAAATATAAAGCGGTAAAACTAGAAAACGAAAACCTATTCGGTATTTTTTTTAGAACCTTGCACAAGGGAAAGAAACGCGGGGTGCAAATTCAGCAGATTTGATATATCGTAGTGATATTTCGAAACCGCCATTACCCCCAGAAGCATCGTTCAAACCGGATGTATTATAGTCGTAACCTAAGCCAACGCGAAAACCTTTATGTTCCATACCTACAGTAAACAAAAGTGCATCTCCCATACGAGTCCAAGCACCTGCAAATACTGCAGTTGACATAGATCGAATTCTCGCATCAGGATTATCAATAGCCATGTTAATTTCAGTTCCACCTACAAATTCACTAGCTGATGTTTGAGACTGAAATAAAATTGCAGGTCTTATGCTTAAGGCTGAAGTTACATCCCAAACAGCACCAGCTTGCGCATTAAGTCGCATCCCTAATCCAACTTCATTATTTCTTTTTTGCATTAATGATTCTCTTGGTTGATTCACATTGTGAGCCGCTGCGCCTATTTGATAAGAAAACTTATCGCCTGTTCTGTGTTGAAATTGAGCGCCAATATTTGCTGTGAAATAGCTCACTTTAGGCTTTAAAAGCTCACTTGTAGTGCCAGGTTGGAAACCCCCATTTCGAAATTCATCACCCCAGTACAAACGAGCTAAATCAATAGATTTTTGAGTGTACCCTCCTTGTAAGCCAACGGACAATAACTTATTATCAGTCAATAACAAGTGGTACGCCAAAGAAGCTAACCCGGATAGGTTTGCTAAATTGCCATCACCAGCACGATCGTTATAAAGCGCTATACCGCCACCTAGAAAGCTATTCTCTCGTGTATAGAGTGGAGCATCCACGGATGTACCAAAGGTTACAAATGGTGTCGTTACACTACTCCATTGATTTCTATAAATACCCATTACTCTATAATAACCACCAAACGAACCTGTAAAAGCAGGATTCATGACCATCGGAGCTCCATTAAACTGCGTAAAATGCATATCCTGCGCCTTCGTCGATAAGAAAGCATGGGTTCCGATAATGCTTAAAGCTATAATCTGAGTAATTCTTTTTAAGTTCATGTTTATCTAATTAAAGTTACGTTTCCTTGTTTATGTATTTTAGTCCCTAAGTTTGTTACAGCATCTATAACATATACATATGAACCCAAAGGTTGTGGCTTGCCATTTAACTGACCATTCCATCCTTTGTTAATATCTGTTGTTTCAAATACTTTTTGCCCCCATCTGTTATAGATAACAAATTGACTCAAAGTAGCTAAACCTCGCCTTATTATCCTTAATTCATCATTCACACTAGTTCCTGTTCCAGGACTAAAGGCATTAGGCAAATCTAAAATAGATTCGGGAGAAATCCTAATGATTATAGAATCCTCATCCACGCACCCATGCTCTGTGACGCCTGTGACGCGATACTTAGTTGTTACAGGTGGATTTGCAGTTGGCTGTTTTACATTATCCGCTGTTAAATGGTAATTCGGGAACCAAGTAAAAGCAGAGCAATTCCCTTCTAAAGGCATACGAATACTCTCGCCTGGAAATAAAGTGGCCTCTTCAGGCAATTCCAACGAAGCGTCAGATGAAACATTAATATATACTCTATCTGTGTCTACGCAACCAAATGCAGAGGTAGAATATAAAGTAATTTCAGTATTTGTGAGAGGAGTGGCTTTTGGATTAAAAATATTCGCATCATCAAATAAATACTCAGGTGTAAAATAATAACTAGATCCACCTCCCGCTAAATATTGAACAGTCTCGCGAGGACAAATTGTAGTATCCTGTGGTGAAACACCTGCAAACTCAGTTGGGTGAACTGTTATAATTACAATGTCAGAATCTTTACATCCAACTGAAGTTGTAACAATTAATTTTAGAATAGTCGATATACTGCCACTAAATACCGGTGATTCTATGTTGGGGTTATCTAAATCAGCCCCAGGAGACCAGGTATAAGTGTAATTTGTAAACCATGAAGGTAATACAGTTGGTGCCAATTGAATAGTATCATGATCACACATCACTCTATCTAAGCCTGCATTTACATTCGGATTAGGTTCTACCAACACTTCAAATGATTTTGTCATAGGAATACATCCTCCATAAGTAGCTGTCACAGTATAGATTGTATTATACAACGGCGAACAAAGTGGGTCTTCAAGGGTGGGACTACTTAAATATGTAGGCGGAGTCCAATTGTAATTAAATAAAGGATGACCTGTTACATTTACAGGGAATGAGGCTCCATAGCAAACCGTAGTATCACCATTGTGCAAGGTGATATCATTAGGTATTACTTGAATATTAACAGTATCAAAACCAGCACAGCCTAAAGCAGTTGGCTCTACTTCCAAGGTGAGTATATAATTACCCATCGTGTTAAAGTTACCAATTTGTGTGGGTGAGGTTAGGGAATTTTGCAGAAAAGCTGCTGCTGAACCGCCCCATTGATAAGTATACGTTTGATTTGGTAAAATAATCGGATTAAAAGGAATAGACATATCCTTACATATAATTGTGTCATTCGAAATTTGAACATTCGGAGGTGTACTAATTACCACTTGAATACTATCACATTTTGAAGGACATGATGTACCCGGGATTGATGCGCAAACAACATAATTGGTATTGACAGTTGGTTGTAAAAATGGTTGTTTGATATTTGGATTACTAACTCCTATGGTGGGTGACCAAACATAAGTCATTGAATCATTTCCATTCACAATTACATTGAATCCATCACCGTTACAAATGGCTGTATCAGGTGTGACAATATTTAATTCTATTGAATCTTTAATAAAGAGACTTACAGATGCGATTACTGCTGTGTCGCATGAAGCCAATTGATTGATAATAATTTCTTCAACAGGCTCTGTGATGCCATCGCCTAAGGCGTTGAAAATGATATAAGCTACTGTGTCTCCAGCAGGTATTACAACAGTTCCAGCTGGAGAAGGTAATGGTTGTGTAGAAACCACGTAATCAGCACCGGAAGCGGTACCACCTAGAGTATAATTAATCGTATAACTTAACGCTGTGGCAGCCGATCTTGATACTCTTACAACTGCGCCGTTACATCCTTCAACCATATAAGGATCTGGATCGACTAAGCTTGAAAGTGCTGAGAAGCTTACTGAAGTTGAAGACAAACTACCCTGCTTTAACCAAACCCCAGAATCTAAAATTTGATCTGTGGCATCAGAAATAGCTAATTTCAAATGATGCGTTTGACACTTGGTTACTGCAGCAACAGCAGTTAGCACTTGGGTAAATCCGTTATAAACAACCGTGGTACCCCCAATATTATCGATAAACAAGGCATTATTGGGCGGTGCACATGGTGATGTAACACTTCCACATGGACTTGCGGTTGATCCATTGATAGTATTAACACCCACTGGACAGTTCGTTCCTGGAATGAGGGCAATATTTTTTGAATTACCAGAGAAAGGCCCAGTAATACCTGGACCACTTAAAAAGAAACCAAATACATCATTAAAGTTAGAGCAAGTATAGGATTGATACTCTGAAGATGCAAAGACGTAATCAAATTTTATAGAATCCCCAATAGGCACAAAATCAAACTCTAAAACACACTTGTCGAAAGTAGTTTGTATTGTTAAAATGTCTAAATCAGGATCAGGACCATTACCTGTGCTTACAGAAGTTGTACCAGCAAACCCGGCAGCGGCTACAGCGGAACCCGAAGTAAGGAGAATTCCATCCGAAAGACCTAAATTAGTAGTATTAGGTGGTATCAATGTAAATAAGCCTGTACCACCTGCTCCACATACCAAAGTAGGGTTAGATATCGTAACACCACCTCCTACGAGAGCTTGCGCCAAATTATTTGCTATGGGATTGGGCGTAATCGTAATCTGGGCATTTACATGAAAAAAACCACAACATACGAAAACGAACGATAAACACGCTAGCTTTTTAATATTTCGATTCAAAATAGAAAAATTGATATTCATGAAAATTCAAATTTATGTAAATATTTTTATGTTTAATCAAATAAATTAAGCAAGGTTTTTTGGTATCAAAGAAGATTTGAATCTATTCTTAAATTAGTTTTATCATTTTTTGTAGGTTTGTGCGTTATGCCAAAACGCAATACCCCCAAAAAAAGTACAAAAAAATCGAATGCTAAGCCTTCCTTGTCCGAAAAAATAAGAGCTCTTTTTACCTACTTTACAGACGGTAGATTGAAGAAAATCGTTGGGTTAATAATTACTTTGTTTGCAATATTTCTGATTGTTGCTCTTACATCCTACTTATTTACTTGGCAACAAGACCAAGACATAGTAGTCGACGCCAAATTTTTTGACTTTCTTTTTAAAGAAAAAAACCAGGTATTAAATCATGCAGGTCGATTAGGTGCATTTGTTTCACATCAGCTTTTATTTAAGGGAGTTGGTATTGCTGCTTTTCTTTTTATTCCCTTTTTTCTTATGTGGGGTCTAAATAACCTTTTGCATGAAAAAATTTCCTCAACCCTAAAGTCTTTTTTCTACACAAGTCTTTTCATTTTTATTATTTCACCGCTTTGTGCCTTTCTATTTTCTGGAGAACAATTTCAGTTTGCTTGGGGTGGCGCTTGGGGCATAAAATTAATTGAAATATTAAATAACCTAACTGGCGAAATAGGCACTCTGTTTATTATGATAGGACTAATAATTATTTTAGTGATTATTTTATTGAATCCTATTTTTAAATTACCTGCAATGCAGCATTTATTCAGTAGCGAACCTAAAGAAGAATCTGAAGATAGCAATATAGCCATCGCTGATGTTATACCTGTTGAGAATTCAGTTACATCAGAAGTCGAATTAGACATAACACCAAATCCAATTCAAGAAGAAACACGCATTCGTGTCCCTGATACTTTTTGGGATTCTATCGATGAAAGTAGTGACGAACACAATTCAAATGCAAGCATTGAATTAAACAATGAGACGACAAGTCCAGCATCTGTGGAGAAAGAAGATTTAACCATGGAAATTGTAACCAGGGAAGAAGAAGATACTAATCTGAGAAACGATCATATTTCTATTGGTACTGACGAACCTTATGATCCTGCATTAGAATTGCGGAATTACAAATTTCCAACGATTGATTTATTGGAACAAAGAAATATTGAAGATATTAGCGTAGATAAAGCAGAACTAGAAACCAATAAAAATCAAATCATCAACACCCTAAAAAGCTTTGGTATTACTATTGCCAAAATTTCTGCAACAGTTGGTCCTACTGTTACTTTGTATGAAATAGTACCTGCTGAAGGTGTTCGTATTTCGAAAATTAGAAACCTTGAAGATGATATTGCTTTAAGCCTTTCAGCACTTGGCATTCGTATAATAGCACCTATTCCTGGAAAAGGCACAATAGGTATTGAGGTTCCAAATTTGAAGAAGCAAATCGTTTCAATGAGAACTTTAATTAGCTCTGAAAAGTTTATTAAAAATGATTACAGCCTGCCGATCGCATTAGGTAAAAAAATCGATAATGAAAATTACATTGTCGATTTAGCAACCATGCCTCACTTACTCATGGCAGGTGCTACCGGACAAGGTAAATCTGTGGGCATCAATACCATTTTGGTGTCATTACTTTATAAAAAACATCCATCCCAATTAAAATTTGTATTGGTGGATCCTAAGAAAGTTGAATTGTCTATTTACAAACTAATTGAAAAGCATTTTCTTGCAAAATTGCCCAACGAAGATGAGGCTATTATCACCGATACTAAAAAAGTAATTAATACGCTCAATGCACTTTGTATTGAAATGGACAACCGTTACAATTTATTAAAAGATGCAGGCGTTAGAAACATTAAAGAGTATAACGACAAGTTTATCAAACGCAGATTGAACCCTAATAAAGGACATCAATATTTACCATTTATTGTTTTAGTGGTGGATGAATTTGCGGATTTAATTATGACTGCTGGCAAGGAAGTAGAAATGCCTATTGCCCGACTCGCTCAATTGGCGAGGGCTGTTGGCATACATTTAATTATAGCTACGCAACGCCCGTCAGTCAATGTTATTACAGGCACCATCAAAGCGAACTTTCCAGGTCGGATGGCATTTCGTGTTTCCGCTAAAGTAGATTCGAGAACCATTTTAGATACTGGCGGTGCCGATCAATTAATTGGACGTGGAGATATGTTGATATTAAATGGCAATGACTTAGTGCGTGTACAATGTGCTTTTGTTGACACCCCTGAAGTAGAGCGTATTGTTGAATTTATAGGCGGTCAACAAGGCTATCCAAGCGCCTTTGATTTACCTGAGTATGAAGGTGCCGATGGTGGAGATCTAGGTGCAGCAAGTACCAAATCATTAAAAGATGTTGACAATATGTTTGCTCAATGCGCTCGACTAGTAGTTTCTTCTAATAGTGGTTCTACATCCATGCTGCAACGTCGTTTGCAATTAGGCTACAATCGTGCAGGACGAATTATGGATCAATTAGAAGCTGCAGGTATAGTAGGCGCAAGTACAGGTGGTAAACCTCGTGAAATACTTGTTCATACAGAAGCTGAGTTAGAAGAAATATTGAGGAATATTGGAGTATGAATAGAACTATTGGGATAATGAGCGGCTAGATAAATTTTGCTGAGTAGAATAGTGCAAGTATTTTGCAAGCACCTTAATTCTTCAATATAAAACAAAAATTTATTCTTTTCGCCTTTTATTATTAGGCATTTTTTCAGCTTCATATGGAAAAGCACAAAGCCCTCCAGTATTAGTCTGGGGCGCAAGCCCATTTCAAGACTCGTTATGGTCTGTTGATACAACAACTTGGCAAGTAGTTGATCGTATAGGACCATCACTTGCTGGTTTTAACATAACTGGCATTAATGGTTTAGCATTTGACCCTTGCGGACTTGAAACATATGCCATTTTAAAATTAAGCGGAGTGACAGGCAGGGTATTAGCAAAAATAGATTTGCCTACAGGCGTTTGTACTCAAGTTGGTAACTTAGGAGCCAATTTCTCTCCTCTTACTTTTAGAAGTGATGGACAATTGCTAGGAGCGACTGACAATGGAGATACTGTGCCGGAAACACTTTATTTTATTGATAAAACTACCGGTATAAAGCCCTTTGCTTCTTGCAAAGGGTTTTTGTTTTGTACCTACTAAGCAAGTCCAATTTGCATGAAATCAAATTTTCTACATGAACTTTTCTAATTATTTTCGTTGCCTATTTAAATAGAATTATTATGGAGTTAGGTATAGGATCGCGCATTGAACATCCCAATTTTGGAAAAGGTGTGATTGTTGAAGTTGGTACTGAATTTTACAATATCTGGTTCAAAAGCGCCAATTCAGTAAAAAGCATTGGTTTAAATTTTGAAGGGCTCCGTGTATTATCAGCCACTGAGCAAGCCACAGCAACGGGTCAAGTAAACATGGCAGATTTGGAATTTATGTTGCATAAAGTACTAGACGACAGATCAGACATTAGCGAAAAAGTGCATTTAGCACAAAAATGGAAACGCGGAACTCTTGTTTTAAAACCTGAAGATGACAGTCTTCAAGGCAAAGAGATTCCTTTAGAAACTTTCTTTCATAAAATAGTCATGGTGCGCGACCGAATTCGCGTGATGGAGCAACAAATCAATGCCCATAAAGTGCTTACAGATGCCGAGAAAGTTGATCTGCAACAATATATTACAAGAATATATGGTTCGCTTACCACATTCAATGTTTTATTTAAAAATGTTGAAGACGCGTTTAAAGGAAGCGGTAAAGAATAATTTTTTGAACCAGGCATCTATAGGTTTTTCGTTATAATTTAAAAAGTAATCTTCAGTTGAATTTAAAAACCAAGCAATGGATTGACACATTTATAGGCATGCCTTTGGTGCATATCAATCGTTTGTTGGCTAAGCTTTTAGGCAAGATATTGAATCGAAATCATTCAGTGCAGAATACACCAGATGAAATTTGCATCATAAAACTTTTAGGATTTGGAAGTGTAATTATAGCAAGCGATGCTATTTTTTCAATTAAGCAGAAATACCCGCAAAGCAAGTTAAGCATAGTATGTTCTCAAGGTCTTGCCGATGGTGTCGAGTCGTTGAATTTATTTGATAAGATTTATGTTGTCCAAGATATTAGTTTATTTCAAACTTTTACAAGTAGTATAAAAATTATTTCTAAACTACAACGTGTCAAAAAACTATGGACTATTGACCTAGAAGTATATTCCAAACTTACATCCATTTTTTCATTGTGGATGCTGGCACAAAACAGATTTGGGTTTTATTTCAATCAAGTAACATTCAGAAATAATTTGAATACCCACAACATATATTTTAATACAGTTATTCATGTGGAACAAAATTATTGGCGCATGGCAAATGCACTTGGCGCTGAGAAACTTGAAAAATTTATTATACCCAATTTCATCAAACGGAATTACCATGAAGGCTTGCAAACAATAGCCATCAATAATACTTGTAGCGATTTGTCGTTAGAAAGAAAGCTGACTGAAAAACAACTTTATGACATTTGCGAATGGATTTTGCAAAAAACTAGCTTTAAGATTGTATTACTCGGCGCTCCGAGCGACAAACAAACCATGCAAGATTATACAGAAAAATATTTTCCTCAAAACAATCGAATTGAGAATATTGCTGGCAAATATGCTTTTAGGGATTATTACACTTACTTGTACAACAATTGCTTATTGATGATAACCATTGATTCTGCTCCTTTACATATCGCCAATAAATTAAATGTACCTAATCTTTCGATCTGGGGACCTACCCGACCCGCTAACTTAATTGATACAGATACAGACAACGAATATATTTATTTGAATGCTAGTTGCTCACCATGTGTGCATCAAACCGATGAGCTTCCATGTGGAGGTGATAATTTCTGCATAACAAGTATAACATTACTCGAAATAACGAGCAAACTGCAAAATCTATTCGAAAAAACAAAAGCCTCAAATTTTACGAATTAATAAATTTTGAAAAACAAGTTGAGTAAACCCTAAAACTTAACTTACTTTGT
>JBIIJE010000168.1:0-3511 GCA_044234005.1 Chitinophagaceae bacterium
AGTGCTTCTGCATCAGAAATATTTGTTCCACTTCCAATTTCTTCTCTATTATGTATAATATGAATTAAGACAAGTATCGTTTTGCTGTTACAAGAAGTTGGCGATTTCGGAGACGAAAACTGTCTGCTACCACCGAACTTGATACGAAGCACAAAGCTTCAATTAACCACTGAACCGCCAATTTATTGTAGGAGCTGTTATGCGCTGGTTTTGTTTTCTGTGCCACGAGTGCAGATTTAAGAAATAGGGCGGAACTATTTATTGTAACAGTCCGCCCCATTTGCTTTGTACATTTTTACAAAGTCAATTGCTTTGCTGTACAAGTATTTGCTGTATAATTTGAAACACCTGACCAATATTCAAAGCCTGTCTGGTCTTTAATGCTATATGTATAAGATTTGTTCTTAACATTTCCTAATGCTTTGGTTACAGTCACTGAGCCACTTTGTCCACAATCAGGTGCACCTGTCCAATAAACAGAAGCAGCGGAAGAGCCTACAACTTGACCATCTACATAATATGTCAGCGCGGTTGCACCGTCAGCTATTAAAGCGTCAGCAGTAGCTTGGTTATACCAAAATACTTCTTTGCCTTCATATTGGCAACTGGCATCATCTTCTTTTGCATCAGGGTTATAATTGATACTGTCAGGGTCTGTACAACCTTCTTTTTTACAACCCACAAAAGTTGTTGCGCTAAATAGCACAAGGCCGAATAATAACATTTTTACTTTTTTCATTTCATTTTGCGTAGTCGCCACTTTTTTTGATTTTGTCCCGTTTATTTAAGTGGGTTCTGGTCTCCACTTTTTTGTTTTACAATTTTATAAAACATTTTTTCGAACTAAAATCTGTCATTTGGTGGTTCTCTTACCTGTCCGCTTTGTCTTTTCAATTTACCCATTACGAATATATAGTAGCACGTGTTTTTTTGTTGAGCCGATTTTTAGTATCAAATTCCAATGCCTTTTCCTTTTCAATAATTGAAAAGTCTTTTGCAATAGCTCTTTCATAAGCTTTCATTGTTGCGCACTTTTTTGAAGTATGCGCATTCATTGTGTTTATTATCAATAACAATGCTAATAGATTTAGAAGTTTTCTTTTCATTTTGTATTATATTTTGACACTACTAGTTTGTGTTTTCGGTTTCGCCCATTTGATTTAGATGGTTTCTGCACTCCACTTTTATTTTTTTTGCCATTCATTTTATAGTCCTCTAGTGATTACTGAAGGTATTCGTTTGAGATTCTCTTATTTGTACTTCACTGAATCGTTTGGCAATATCTACTTTGTAGTCTTTCAAATTGTTTAGTTAACTTATAAGTTAAATTATTACGTTTTTCTATTTAATCATAAATCATTGGCAGCTTGTTTTTGTAACCTGAACTGATTTGTAAGCGCCGCTGTAAGAGGTTATGCTGCTCGTTCCTGCTTTTACATAACTATCTTTTTCTTTTTTGGTTCCACAAAACTCCGTTGTACTAAACCCGCTGGCATTGGCACCTTGTAAACTCGGAGTCACAGTTGTGGTTACTGATATCGTGCATTTGTAGCACTTCTTACAGCTCGCCAAGTAAAGCACTGAAATGGCAATGAGGGTAATTTTCTTCATATTTTAAAATTCATCCGAAGTACTTAAATATTTTCGCCAAGTAAGGTCAATCGTTTGGTGATTTGGGTAAGTTGACTTTATTTGGCATATTAATTTTACTTATGTACAACCAGAATAGAATTTACAGGCTATTCCAATTAATAAATTATCTCAAAGCTAAGCCTGCAAAATCGGTGCGTAGTATTGAAGTATTCTTGGATACTTCCGGAAGAACCGTATATCGTTACCTCGATTTGTTGAAAGACCTCGGATTCAATGTTGAGAAAGACAGTAACAATAAAATATTTATTGCTGTTTCATCAGATCTTGACCTTGTTCCTTTTACACCACAAGAAGCGGACTACCTTACAAAGCTCATTTTAACTACCGGAAAGAAAAACCAATTGGCGCAAAGTGTTTTGCAAAAAGTGCAGCAAACCAGTGAAATGCAATTAGTAGCCGATAGTTTATTCAAAGCGCACCTTTCAAAAATTGTGGAGCAAATTTCGGTTGCCATCATAGAAAGAAAACAGCTTTTAATAAAAGGGTACAGTTCTGCCAACAGTCAAAGTATTTCCGACCGTTTAGTAGAGCCTGTATGCTTTACCGATAATTACGATGCCGTTTCTGCTTTTGAGATAAAAACAAGCCTCAATAAATATTTCAATATTGAGCGAATGGCTAGCGTTGAAGTATCAGAAACTCCGATGAAGCATGAAGCCCAACATGAATTCCACAAGCCTGATATTTTTGGTTTCCAAAGCAAGAGCGTGAATAAGGAAGTTGAATTGCAAATGTCTATGAGGGCTTACTTGCTGTTAAAAGAAGAATACCCAATGAGCGCTGCGTTTATTCAATCCATTCCTGATACAGGCAAGTATTACTTCAAGGCAAACGTACAAAGTTTTAAAGCACCGGGACGTTTTGTGATGGGCTTTTTAGAGGAAATTCAAGTAATAGGCTCCAAAGAATTTGTGCAGTACATTCAGCGAACGGTGCAAAAAAACACCTAGTTATTTTTTACAATCATACACAAATTTTCCAAACCACATAAGCCAATGCCAATGGCATGCTTAGCAAAAACACAACACTTACCAAGCAGCCTCTGCTGGTTTTGTTATAGACTTTATTGTACAAGGCTTTCTTAGGGTTGGTTATCCAACCCATACCTCTGGGAGCTTTAAAACCTAGGTTGTGGCGAATGATGCGCTTTACCGAAGTGCGAGCTGCAATGCGTTTATTAAGATTGGGTATGCGGAATCCGAATTTCATATATGTAGTAAATTAAACAAGTTTATAGGCTAAGTAATCTAGTTTTTCGTGGTCTATTATTAATTTTATATTTTTATTTAAGTTCAGCGCTTCTTTACAAATTTTATCCGCTTCATGTCTAAACTATGATTCATTTGATTTATTTGATTCGAGTGATTTATATTTTTTGTTTGTCAATCGTTTAAAATTCAAACTGGTTTCTCCAAAGTTGATGAGCAAACCAATTTCCAAATTATATGCTTCCAAATAATTAATGGCTTGAGCTAAATGAACATCTTCCAACTTGGTTATTGCTTTTAATTCTACCGAGATAACTCCTTCAACCAAAAAATCAACTCGCCTTGTGCCAATATGCTCCTCTCTATAAAAAATGGGCATTTCAAATTCTCTACTAAATTCAATTCCTGACAAATTCATTTCAATGGCTAATGCTCTTTGGTAAATAACTTCTTGAAATCCATTACCAAGCATTTTGTGTACAGTCATTGCACATCCAATAATTTTGGAAGTCAGCTCAGAATATTTATAAGTTTCATTAATCATAGCAAAATGTCTGAACTGTGATTGATTTGATTTTTATGATTAGAGTGATTCATTTTTCCATCTAAACCTTGCACAACATTTTTCATTTCGTTTCTACTTTTTTTCA
>JBIIJE010000073.1:0-13188 GCA_044234005.1 Chitinophagaceae bacterium
GCGTATTGCTTCAACACACTTTTGAAATAAGGATATAGGCGGCTTAGTGTATAGTTCGTATTACTTCACATTTTTAATATGTAAGATTAATAGAGCAATTGATTTACTTCAAAATACCTTGCTGCTCAAAATTTGAAATTACTTATCCTTGGTATCGGATTGCCTTATCGCTAAAGCAAAGCCCAAACCAAAAAGTATAGTTATAAGTCCAGCAAAATATGGTATAAACTCAGTCATTTTTTGATTTATTGATTAGTTTCAAATAAATTCCAAATGCCAATATTGAAGGAACCCATAATCCTATAAAAGTTCCGTCTGCTTTTTCTCCTTGAAAATAAAGTATCTCGGAAAAAATCAAGGATAATAGAGCAGCTACAAATAGAAATTTGTCGGCTGTTGTAAAATTTTTAAGCATAAATTTTCTAGTTTTCGCATTGAAGGTAGTGAATTTAGTTGAAACCTTTTACTTATTTTTATTACAATTGAATATATGACTTTATAATTTATTTGAGAATTATTTGATATCAAAATTAGTCTTAGTGTAATTAAGTGTAAAAGCGATATTAGATTATTTAAAGTAAAAAAATCCCTAAGTGTTTGACCTAGGGATTTTAAACTTTATTTTCAATCTTAGTTTTGTGAACTTAAGAAATTACTTAATTCTTCTTTGCTGCTTTCAAAGGTGAAAACATCATTCACCATGAAATAATTATTTCTATCTATAACACGACGATAATTATCTTTCGCAAATTGAAGTTTGCTATTTTCGAAACCAAATTCATTAAGCAGTGATATTAATTGTCTTACGGTAATTCTTTCATTGCGAATTGCTTGATTGGCAACAGATAACTTGGTGTTTTCAAAATTTGTTTTACGGACTTGAAGTAATACCTGTTCGAAACGCCCATTAGTCATTCTACCATTAAAAGAATTCCAATTTGGATCATTATAGTTATAATCATCAGTACGTGTCCAATTGTCGCGATTCTCATTATTCCAATCTGAGTTATCGTTATGGGTATTCCAATCATTATTATTGTTATTCCAATTATTATTATTATTCCAATTGTTCGACCAATTGCGATTATTATTCCAACAACTATTATCATCATCCCAATCTTCCCAATTATCATTATTATTCCAATGACCATAATCATCAATGCAACAATTTTCTTCTACATCAATAGCGCCTCGTAATGCGGTGACATAATAGATGCGTCCAGGTTTCACACGTATTTCACCTTGATAAATTAATCTACCATTGGTAAAGCCATGACCATTTGAGTTGTACTGAAATATTTTAATACGATGTAAACCTGCAGGTAAATCGGAAACAGTGAGATTGCGCGAAATTTTTGGATAGCGTCTTCCATTAACCGTAACCGAAATAGCTCGACCTCTATCTTCTCGAATACGCATCATCGCATTTCGCCACTCAGCAAATGTATCTTGAGTTAATAATAGACAACAAGCTATCACTAAACATCTTTTAGCGAACAGCATGAATGCATGATTCCAATAATTAATTCCCGTTTTCATAAATTTATTTTTAATATTAGCAGTAAGACATGTAACTGAACAAATTAGTTTAGCACGCAAATATAAAATAACTTTAGGATAACAGCCTACTACAAATTATGCCACATGCAACTGCAGCATTCAAACTTTCCGCATGACCCAGTTTTGGGATGGTAACTTTATACTTTGTAGCCTCAATAATCTCATCAGAAATACCTCTTGATTCATTACCTATTAAAATAATGCCCTTATCAATTCGACTAATTTCATTCACATTCTCGCCTTTCAAAATAGCAGCGTAAGAAGGAATACTCGGATTTTCTTTCAATACATTCAATAAATCGCAAACCACAATCTTAACACGAAATATGCTTCCCATGGTAGACTGCACTGTTTTTGGATTAAACGCATCTGCACAATTATTACTTAAAAAAACAACGTCTATCCCATACCAATCAGCTATACGAATAATGCTACCCACATTACCAGGATCTTGCAAATTATCCAACGCTATCGCAAGATTCTTAATTTCATATGTTTCGGTACGAGGTAAATTTGCAATCGCCAATACTTCATTAGGGGTCTGCAAAAAACTTATTTTTGATAGCTCAAAATCTTCTATAATTATAGCTTGATCTCTATATTTTTCATTCTTTACAAGCCATTTTTCGGTCGCGAATAAACGAGATAAGCCATAATTCTGGGCTAAAAGTTCAGTCACCATTTTGTCGCCTTCAACCACAAATTCGTTATGAGTTAATCTCATTTTTTTATTCTCCAATGAACGAATATGTTTAACTTGCGCCTTTGTTATCATTTTACCATCAATTGACATTGAAATCGCATATACTCAAAAATTTTTTAAGGCTCTGTATATTGCTTTTCTCTTTATCCTTTTATTCATGCAATTATACCAAACACCTTACGGATAATCAAACATTATTACGTGAAAATAAAATTGTACTGAAGCTTTCTAAACCAATCAAATACAAAGGCGAATTAGAAAGTTCCATTGCGAGTCTAGCCAATCCGCAACCAAATAGTCACATGTTAGATTTAGGCACCTTACCAAAATATAAATTATGGAGATACAATTTACGATATAAATATTACTCAAAAAATGACACAGATGCAAAAATCATAAAACGGAAAGTTGAAAAACCTGTATTGATTGATAGCGCTGCCATCGAAAAATCGGCGGCATTAATTCGGCAGTTTATGATTAATCAAGGTTATTTTTATGCAGCAGTCATCCCTACTATTTCACCCGAAAAGAAAAGGCAAGTCGTAGTCACCTATGAAGTAAATGCAGGCAAAAGTTATATAATTAAAGACGTACAGCACGTATCTGAACTTCCAGATTTAAAGTTATACACTAGCGATGCACCTAATAAAAGCTATTTGCAAGTGGGAGAAATTTTTACAAATTACAAATGTGGTCTCGAGCGGGAACGCATATACAAAATGATGCGTAATGAAGGCTTTTATGATTTCAAATCGGATAATATAAGTTTCACACTAGATACAACTGATAAATCGGAATTGAAAAATTTATTAATCGATCCATTAGACCAGCTAGCAGGGTACAATGAAAACCAAACTTCTCGGGTTACTAATAAAGATTCTTTAGAAATAGCAGTAAATATTAAGCAAAGTAAAGACAGCACATATGGTATCCAATATCGAATAGATAGTGTGATTGTTGAATTATCTGACTACAAAACGAATTATGATACTGAGTTGCCTATTATTAAAAATGAACTTGATGGTATTTACTTCAACTACAAATCACTTCCTGTGAATAGAAAAGTTTTAACACGTAACATTTTCATTGGCAAAGGAGATTTATTTAATACGAAAGCCATTGAAGCTACTACAACGCGTTTAAATCAACTAGGCGTATTCCAGTTTGTCAATGTTCAATTTGAAAAACGAAAAGATACAATTGGAAAACTTATCTGTCGAATTAAATTAAACACTACACCCAAAATGGACTTAGTAGGTACTACAGATTTAAGCAACAGCGATGATTACTATTTAGGTTTAGGAACTAGCTTAACCTATAGAAATAAAAATTTATTTTATGGTGCCAATCAACTTTCGATTCGTCTATCGCCGTCGCTTGAATACAGAAATGATGATGGTTTGACAGGTAACAAACAATTTTATAATTCAGGTATAAATATTAATTTAAATGCGAGTTTAACTTTTCCGAAATTTATTGTTCCTTTTAATCAAAATATCTTCAATAAGAAGAATAAACCCTTTACACAACTAGGCTTAAACTATAGTTACTTATATCGGCAACAAAATTATACGATCATTAATTTGTCGAGTAATTTTACCTATAGCTGGCGTGAAACGGAATATAAATATTGGAAAGTAACACCAGCTTTTTTAACTCTCACTTTTGTTCCTTCCAACTTATTAAGTGCTGATTTTAAACAAAAAATAGATAATAATCGATATTATCAAAATACATTCTCCTCAAATATCATACAGGGAGAAAATATAAGTTTTGAATTATTAGGCAAACCCAATGGACCTTATAATAGTTTTTCAAGCTTCAAAATAAATGTAGAAGAAGCTGGTAGTTTTTTGAAAGGAATTAATTCACTTTACAATTCGATTACCAAAAAGACCATTACTCCTATCGCTCATTATGTCCGAACTGAAATTGATATGCGACACTACTCCAACTTTCGCAAATCGCAATGGGTGAGTCGAGCGAATTTAGGAATAGGAATTCCCTTTAATAATAATCAAACACTACCCTATATCAAACAATTTTCGGCTGGTGGACCATTCAGTATGCGAGGCTGGCAGGTTCGTACCTTAGGGCCAGGCAGATCCTACGATTCATCTTTTGCTACGAAAAAAAATATTTTTATAGATAGAACAGGTGATTTAAAGTTTGAATTGAATACCGAGTTTCGATTTAATATGGTAAAGCTATTCTCTGGAGCTATAGATGTGAAAGGGGCTTCTTTTTTAGACATGGGAAATATCTGGCTCCTAAGGAAAAGTGATGATATACCAGGTGGTGAATTGGATTTTAAGTACTTGTTTCAGGATTTAGCCTTGGGTGCTGGATTTGGGATTCGATTCGATTTTTCTTTTTTTGTCCTGAGAACAGATTTAGGTTTTCCTGTGAAGAGACCTGAGAAACTGACGAATAATGGATTTGCATTTGACGAATTATCATTTAGAAAAGGCGTTTGGGCAGTGAATTTTGGTTATCCCTTCTAACCTAGAGTTTGCGGTTGGATTGATTATGAAAAGTTGAAAGTATAAAAGCTTAGATGGGTTTGGCGTTCTATCATTTTGATTTGCAAATTAGACTAAGTTACTTAATTGAATACAAAATTTGTGCTTGCAAATCTCATCCGGATAGAAATCATCATCCGGAGTAAATACCTATAAAAATATGTTCTTAGCAATTGAGTTTGCGAAAAAGAGTCTGCCCATGCCGATGATATTGATGTTGATGACGAAGGAAACTTACAACAATACCAAATGGTCCTAAATATTTGATTTCGGCATTATTTTTAAACTTGAGAATAGCTGGCTATTTTAGGTTTAAAAAACCTAGTTGTAAGTTAATTCGACTTGCCATGGGATTTCAACACTCAAATATAGGTTTAAAATTATGTCAACAAGATGCTTTATTTTCCTCTTATTCCCTGCGTATTAGCTATACATTCATTACAATATTCTTTGCCATCACAACCGATAAAGCCAGGACAATCTTCTGTGCAGATCGATCCTTTATGTTTTTGATATAGCTGTGCATCAAAACATGAATGATTTCTTTTGCATGAAGAATATGTAAGTGCAAGGAACAATAAGAATACTATTAAACTCAATTTATTCTTCATGATATTAAATTTAATGAATAACAAAGCATTGTAAAAGTATGACAATTTGTTAAACTGATAAAGTCATTTGCTTTGCCTTACTTCTCATGAAAAAACCACCTAATACGCCAAAAACAAAACCGCCAATATGTGCCCAATAAGCAACACCCGAGTTAACAATTGTGGTTGCACTTAAAGAGCCAATGCCTGACATAAACTGTTGTACTATCCAGAATCCTAGAAAATATATAGCAGAAACTGAAAATGTACGCAAAAACACAACGAACAAAATTTGTATTTGTGACTTCGGAAACATAACCAAATAAGCACCTAATACACCTGCTATCGCGCCCGAAGCACCTACACAAGGTATATTACTATTTGGACCTAATATTGAATGAGCCAATGACGCTGCAATACCTGCTGCAAGATAAAAAAGTAAAAAGCGAAATGATCCGACTGTTGACTCGATATTATCCGCAAAGACCCATAAAAACATCATGTTGCCAATTAAATGCATCCAGCCACCATGCAAAAACATACAAGTAAAGAGTGTAAACAAATCTTCACCATGCATGATTTCGCGGGGAATACTTCCATAAGTGAATACAAATTCTTGTTGCGCTTGAGGCGATAAACTAAATTGAAATACAAATATCGCAATATTAATAGCAAGTAAAAAATAAGTTAGAATAGGTTTATTCCCTTTTACAATATTCTGATCGCCTACTGGAAAAAACATGAAGTATTATTTAAGCAGCGCATCTAATTGTCTAGAAACATCAACCGCATGAAAATCTTTATAAAGCTTGGTTTTCAATATTTGATTCTTATCATAAAACATCAATTGAGGAATACCTTTATACTCAAATAGTAACTCACTGATTTTTGAATAATCAGCACCAATTGTAATGTTTGAAACATTCGTCACTCCTGTCATTTCCGCAAAGGTTCTTATCTCATTCGCCATATTATCTCCAGTAATTAATACAAATGGTATATTCTTATACTGACTCAAGCTATCCTTAAACATCCGAGTTGCATCTTGACAATGCCCACATGAGGGATTGAAAAACATTACCACACAAGGCAAACCTGGCTTTACCAAATCAGATTTTGCCACAAGGTCTTTATTGGCATTCATGATTTGGAACTCAGGTAATTTTGAACCCAGTTCTGCATCAGGTGTTTCAGATTTTTTCCCAGAAAAAGTTCCCTTACGCTTAAACTCAACCTTCTTTTTATCTTGAGCGAATCCACCTATGGATATAAACAATAAACCCACTATAAGCATTTGTTTCATCATATTCTTGACAATTTATTTTGCAAAAGTAAATTAATTAGAACAATATTTGTGTAGGCTTCTACAATACTTACTGCTCTTGGCAGAGCACACACATCATGTCGGCCTTTAATGGAAACTTCGACTTGCTTGCCTTGTTCGTCAACCGTTTTCTGTTCACGTTGAATACTAGAAATTGGCTTGAACGCAAGCGTAAAATGTATCAGCTCACCATTGCTAATCCCGCCTTGAATTCCTGCATTATTGTTAGATTCAGTTTTAATGGCTCCGTGCTCATTCGTGAACGAGTCGTTTAGTTGAGAACCAGTTAAAGAAACATTGGAAAATGCGTTTCCAAATTCAATCCCTTTTACAGTATTAATTGCGAACATGGCATGGGAAAGTTCAGCTTGTAACTTACCGAAAATAGGTTCACCCAAACCTATGGGAGCCTCTTGTATTTGCACATGAATACAACCACCTAAAGTATCACCTTGCTTTTGCATTTCATCTATTAGCAATTGCATTTCTTTACTTTTTAAGCTATCGGGACATCTCAAAACTGAAGCTTCTATACTTTCACGCTGATAAAGAAAATTATTATCTAACTGCATTTTGACAGATCCGATTTGACTTACAAAAGCAACTACACGCATGTTTGTATAGTGAGATATACATTGTCGGGCAATTTCTCCTGCGGCTACTAAGGGTGCTGTAATTCGAATAGAACTTCGCCCCCCCCCTCTATAATCTCTTAATCCATATTTTAGGTGATTGGTGTAATCAGCATGGCTGGGTCGATATACATTTTTCAACGCTTCATAATCGGATGAATTCGCATCTTTATTCTTTATAAATATGGCAATTGGACTACCTAAAGTTTTACCTTCAAATATACCGGATGCAATCTCGACCTTATCTTCTTCATTTCGTTGCGATGCAAAATTTTGCTGATTGGTCTTACGTTTGTCAACAGCACTTTGAATAGCCTCAAGATTTAAAGTTAAACCCGCTGGACAAGTATCTATTACACAGCCAACCATTGAACCATGGGATTCACCGAATGATGTAACCTTAAATAAATTTCCGAATGAGTTCATTTTACAAATGCAATACTAAGTAGTAAAATGGCAATAGCGTTAGATAGATTAAGAATTTTAACTTTTTATTGAAATATGTACCTTTACCCGCATGAGAATTTTGTTTTCAAATATTAAACAGCTTGTTCAAATCGAAAATTATCTAGAAACCAAAAAGATAATTCAAGGACTTGACATGAGGAACTTAAACATTTTAGATAATGCTTACTTGATTACAGAAAATGATAAGATACTTGCTTTTGGAAAGATGGATGATTTAGATACGAATATTCATTTTGACAAAACGATGCATTGTGAAGGCAGATTCATAATTCCTACTTGGTGCGATTCTCATACACATTTGGTATTTGCCCATTCACGCGAACATGAATTTGTAGATAGAATTCATGGCTTGAGTTACGAAGAAATTGCGAAGCGAGGAGGTGGGATTCTTAATTCTGCACAAAGACTTAATGATACATCAGAAGAAGAATTATTTGATAAAGCACAGCGAAGATTGCAAGAGCTAATACAATTAGGAACAGGTGCAATTGAAATAAAAAGTGGCTATGGTCTCAATACCGAAGCAGAGCTAAAAATGTTACGCGTTATTAGGCGTTTGAAAGAAAAAAATAGCGTTTCTATTAAGTCAAGTTTCTTAGCTGCACATGCATACCCTTTGGCATATCGCGAGAATCATGCGGCTTACATTAAAATTATCATCAATGAAATGTTACCAAAAGTGGCAGATGAAAATCTAGCAGATTATATTGATGTATTTTGTGAAAAAGGCTTTTTTAGCCCTGAAGAAACTGATGAAATATTAACGGCTGGGGCAAAGTATAATTTAAAACCAAAGATTCATGCCAATCAATTATACAATAGTGGTGGCATTCAAGTTGGTGTAAAGCATAAGGCAGTTAGCGTTGATCATCTAGAAACAATGGATGATGAAGAAATAACTTGTCTGCAAAATTCAAATACTATTGCAACTTTATTACCCGGTGCTGCTTTTTTTCTAGCCATGCATTACCAACCTGCACGGAAAATAATAGATGCAAACATTCCTGTGGCGTTGGCCAGCGATTTTAACCCTGGCAGTTGCCCAAGCGGAAATATGAATCTGATTGTTTCATTAGCTTGTTCACAAATGAAAATGACTCCAGAGGAAGCAATCAATGCATGCACGCTTAATGGGGCTGCTGCTTTAGAATTGAGCGAACACATAGGAAGCATTTCAATAGGTAAGAAAGCAAATTTTTTCATCACCCAGCCTATGCCTAGTTTAGCTTATTTACCCTACTCTTTCGGAAGTAATTTAATCGATAAGGTAATCATTAATGGTATTTTACAATAAGTTTAGTGTAATAATTGAAATAGAAATTGCCAAAGTAAAAAATACTAGTATTCAAACATATTGAAAATATCAGCTGTGCGACATTTTCGGCTTTGCGGCACTCGCCCTCGCCTTGCGAAGCAGGTTGCGAAGCAGGTTGCGAAACAGGTTGCGAAGCAGGTTGCGAAACAGGTGTCGTACGACAAATAAAAAGAGTTCTTAGAACTCATTGAGTATTCGCAGAGGTTCTGAGACAGAGACTCCGCAAAGACGGAGGGTTCATACCCGAGATTTACAGATTCTCAGTTCGTTTCTATTGCAAAATCTCGGTTCAATTTATTGGAGTTCAATTTTACCACTCACGTTTTCTTTACCAACTTGCAATTGATAAAAATAAGTTCCGCTAGGTAAATTTTTATTCGTTTCGCGAGCATTCCAAATAGCTTGATGATTGCCTGTTCGCTGAATACTGCCTTTCTGAACATGAATTAACTTACCCAACACATCAAATATTTTCAAACCGACAAATTGAGTATGCATTAAATGATAATCAAAATAAAATATACTTTCAGACGGATTTGGGTAGACATTCAAATATGTTTTCATTTGTCCAATACTTTCGCTGGATAGTGGATTGAGTAAAGGCTCTTGACTTAAAATCGAATCAATATTTATATTCTCATCGCCAGCTTGATACATAGTATAAATATAACTATCAAACAACATTTCATCATCTGTGTTGGTACCAGGTAGGACAGGCGCATTAGGATTGGGTGTATTCGGATTATTAGTTGTGTTATCAAAAACATGTTCAGAAACCATTTTATATCCTATTGGATATTTCACCATATTTTGGAAAATATATTGACCTTGCCAATGAAAATCCCAAACAGGTATTTTAATCAGCGGAATTGTATCGGTGCCTTTGTAAAGGTAGTTCCAAATAGCAGTACACGTCTTATGTGAATGCGGAAAAGCCGAGTATAATGAAACGTTTATTGGTAAGGTGCCTGAGGTAGGAAAAAATGCTTTTGCTGTAATGGAACTATTCGCAGGAACAGAAAACGACCAATTCTGTAAAGCCGTTTCAAATGTCATTTCCCTCACACCTGTTTCGTTAATCGGGTAAAAAAACAATCGTAATTGCGAATTATCTGTTTGTCCTGAGGTTCCTTTGGGAACATGTAGTTGAAATGACATTTTCGAACCCGCCTTCAATCGCATGCCAAATTTAGCACCGGGGGCATTCGGGACAACCGTCGGAACCATGCCAGGTGCATAATCACCAATATTTACTTGGCCTTGAAAATTGAAACAATTGCCTGATAGATCGTCAACAGCATTACCTGTTGTATCAATGGTGATAACCGCGTGATGAATCAAACTTGGATTACTCGGTACATATTCAAAAGCTCGAATCATTCTATCTTGTGGAATAGTAACATTCACATTCAAACAAACATACATATCGCTTGATGTTGCCGCACTTGTATAAGTAGGTACATTCAATATCAAATCGGGTGTTCCTGTTAATTGGTAACCTCCATAATTCGGTGCTTGTTGAGCAAGCGTTGTATCACCAGCAGGTGTATTGTTGATAATCCAATTAAGCAGTAAAGTTTTATCACCTTGCGTCAATACGCGCTGGTGTACGTAGGTTTTGTAAGTTGGGTCTGGCGGCCATGGTGGCATTGAACCAGTCTGAATTTGATTCTTAATTAATTGGGCTAAAGGCGCAATTTCGCTATATTTTGTTAATGGAAATTGTATACCCCCTTGATGGTGACAACTTGCACAATTAGCAATAAAAATAGGTGCAACATCTTTAAAATCTTGTGCTACCAATCTATTGCTGTAAACCAGCGAAAAGAGTAATATAAGGTTACCTATAAATTTGTTTTTCATAAATTTAAAATTTAGCTATAATCAAATCTAAGGTTTAATTGTTGAAGAGTTAAGCTTTGCCTCATTACTTTTTACTTAATCATATTATATTTCCTTACTAACTCGATTAATGCAATAACTGAATGTGTATTGGTTTTACGAAAAATATTCTTTCGATGAGTTTCTACTGTTCGTTCACTAATACAAAGTTTGAGCGCAATTTCCTTATTCGAGAGGTCGTTTGAGATACACTGAATAATTTCAAGTTCTCTAGTTGTAAAATGTAGCTTTTCTTCCTCAAGCTTGAAACTTTAGAATTTTTCTAATTGTGCTAAAATTTCATTGGGGAAATAAATTTCGTTTGCTTCTACTATTAAAATGGCATCCACTAGAGTTTGCCTATCTGAAATGTGATGTACCGCAAAAAAGAAAAAGACCACTTTAGTTAGAAATCAATGTCGAACGAAAGTAGCCTAGACTAATTATTAATAATATCTGTTGAAGGATTAATTTTTCTTCTTCTTACTAATTTTTTTAGGAGCTGCAGGCGCTGCTGCTTGAGGATTCTTCGCCCGGTAATCAGCCATAATTTTATTCATATCTTCCAAAAATTTCACTTCCTCTTTACCCGGAGTTGCTCCTTGCGGATAACCACCCGATCCCATAGCTTCAATAGACTTTTGTTTAGTTTCAGCATTATCTTTTACATAAAAAAGCCAACATGTTGGGTATCCTCGCACCTGAAATGTTTGTTGCAGGCTAGCATTTTGTTGCTTTATTTCTGGACTCTGCTCTTTCGCACGCGGATAATCTAACTCCAACAAGATTACATTCTTCTTGGCCCATGCCACAAACTCAGGCTTGGCAAATACTTCCGCTTGTAATTTCTTGCACCATCCGCACCAATCACTGCCTGTAAAAAAACCAAATATTGGTTTCTTACTGGTATTGGATAATATTTGCGCCTCATCTAAATTGGTGTACCATTTCAAACCATTATTTTTTTCTGCTGGCTGAGCGCAAGATGTAAGTGATTGTAATAATAGAAAAGCAATTACTATGCAACCATACAATCCGGAAAATTTAAAATTCATTTTTTATTTTTTTAATTTATTCGACAAATATAATGACTCTGCCGAATTGGACTCCGTTTTGAACTCATGTTTACAAAAAGCATTGTTAATATTTAGAAAAGAATTTTAAAATAAAAAAGGTGACTTATTGCTAAATCACCTTTTTATCGAAAAAACACGCACTAATTTATTGTCTAGTAAATTTCGACATAATGGTTTTTTCTCTATTGAATAATCGAATCAAGTAGTTGCCTTTGGTTAGGGATTCAACGTTGATTTTACTATTCAAACTATTTATTTCTTGTGTAATTAATCGATTCCCTGTAACAGAATAAATTTCTGCGATGAAAGGCTTCGACATGTCTTTAAGTGTGATGGATAATATCATAGAACATGGATTTGGATAAACATTCATTTCGAACGAAGAACTGATATAAATTTTCTCTACCTTTCATTCCCGCAGAGAATCCTGAGGCAGGGACACTTCGGGAATCCGAATTTATACTACATGTATTTTCATTCATCAATAAGAATCATTCTACTCAACCACCACCTTTTTAATTTCACCTTCCACTTTAATATAATAAACGCCTTTGCTTAATCTACTAACCTCTATTGCTTCTTTTGTAGTATCAAAAACCATTTGCCCAACTGAATTAAACATCACTTTCTTTTTACCTTTTCTATTCTTAATATAAAAAATGCTTGAACTCGGATTAGGATAAATTTCTAATTGACTCATTTCCAAATTTCCAAATTGATGAATTGCCAACGGCGCACAAGGCAACATACTTACATCAGCACCCAAGTTAAAATCAGGTACGTTAGGTGGGGAGTTTAGACCACCCAAAGCATTATCAACCCTAAAACATTTACGACAAAAACCACAAGCTGCGCCCTTTAAATCTGGAAAATCAATCACACTAAATTGTTTAAACCCACCTCCAACTTTGCCTATGTATATTCTCCCATCGGCACCTAATTGTAATTTGCCATAATATTCAAAAGAAACCCAGGTTGTATCGGTACCCCGCTTGACATTATACCAGGCTAGGCTACTGTCAGTTATAGCATGTTCAAACTGATAAATATTAAACCATTTACTTAAATAAAAGAATTGCCCATTAGGTGAGAGCCCGCGCCCCCGGTGGGGGGGTGG
>JBIIJE010000075.1:0-13078 GCA_044234005.1 Chitinophagaceae bacterium
TACATGCAACAATATTTGAACGAGTTTTGCTACAAGTACAATCGAAGATTCTTCAAGCAATTAGCTTTTGATAGACTTATAATAGCAACACTAACAGGTGTATGGTTTCAATTGGTGTAGCTTTACGGATTATCATTAAATATTCTCATTTGAACCTTCATTAGGATTGAATATTGTACGTATGAATCATCCAAGTCAAAGACAGGATTCTTGGTCTAGTGAAACGAGAGGTTCGAGTAGCAACTCGGTTACGGGCATTACTATTTATGATACAACTCGGGCCACAGGAATTACTATTCGAATGCTTATTTCATTTTATAGTTAGAGTACTGCCAATTCCAAAATCAAAGAGTCCAATAGACTATTTAAGTTGTGTATGAGGGGTTGCTGATAGTAGCTGAAAATAGTTTAATTGCGATTGGCGAATTATACTAAGTTGAAACTATAAACGGTATAAATTGAAAGCTGTATCGAATTAGTTAAATAGCACAATAAAAAAAGAGGCTATCCTTTTGGGACGGCCTCTTTTTTATTAATTTGTTGTTGGAGAAAAAATTATTTTTGAACTTCTTCTTTAACTGCAGTAGCAGCAGCGTCAACAGCAGCAGCAGCTTCTTTAGTAGCTCCAGCAGCAGCGTCAACAGCAGCACCAGCAGCGTCTGTAGCAGCGCCAGCAGCGTCTGTAGCAGCACCAGCAGCAGCATCTACTGCACCAGCAGCAGCGTCTGTAGCAGCAGCAGCCATTGTGTCAACTGTAGCAGCTGCATCTGTAGCAGGAGCTTCTGTAGTTGCAGCAGCGTCTGTAGTTGCTTCTGGAGTTTCTGAACAAGATACTAATGTAGCTAAGCTTAAAGCAACTGCTACGAATGTCATTTTAACTGATTTCATTTTGTTTTATTTTTAATGTTATATCATTAATACAAAAAATGGAAAAAGGTAACCCGGTCAATTACAATATTTTTAATTTTTTTTATTTTTATGCTAAAATCTATTAAAAAATACTTATTTATATATTATGTTATATTTATATAAATTAAATATTATATTAGTTCGAAGCCCTCGTAAGCCTATCATTCATAGAGATGCCCCAACTAGTGTTAGGCAACATTTCAGCTAGTATGAGTTCGGCGCTACCTTCATCCAATTTCATCATAGCATTGTATAAGTTGGACATGGCTTCATGTAAATCGCCTTTTACTGATAAAATCTCTTGTTGACAAATATTGACAGCCTCGTATTTTGTGCTAAACGAGAGAATTGCGATTTGTTGCTCCGTATTTTCTTGCAACCATTTTTTAATGTCATCTACCAATACAAGTTTTTTACGAGGTGAATAATGTTTGTCTAACATACCTGGTGTAATTACCTCTTCCTTTTTATTGGTAATTAATTTACCAGTTACCTTCTCTATTTCCTCAACGGACAATGAACCAAGTCGATACAAGACAGCTTTACCTTCATGGTTAAATCCTATAATGCTGGATTCGATACCATGTGCACAATCGCCACCGTCTAAAACCATTTTTATTTCATGAGGAAAATAGTTGACGACGTGTGAAGCTTGAGTGGGACTAATGGCTTGAAAAGGGTTGGCACTTGGAGCTGCTAACGGAAAATCTAATTTAGCCAACAACTCTCGGGATAAGGGATGATTCAACATACGGATCGCCACTGTATTCTGACCGGCGGTGATAATATCAGGAACCGTATTACGTTTCGGTAAGACAAGAGTCAAAGGACCTGGCCAAAAAGCTTCTATCAATTGTTTTGCTAAAGGTGGGACTTCGGTTACATATTCATGTAGTTTTTCTAAATCATGTATATGCAAGATTAAAGGATTACTTAAAGGTCTTTTTTTGATTTCAAATATTTTCCGAACTGCTTCTTCGTCTAATGCATTAGCGGCTAACCCGTAAACCGTTTCGGTAGGTATAGCAACTACTTCATGATTGCGCAACAATTCAGCTGCTCGATTTACATCCTTAGAAATTTCTATCAATGCGATTCAAGTTTATGGATTGCAAACATCGCAAAACATTGGCTCTTCTGAGGTTTTACCGTTTGGAAATTTTTCAATTCTGCTAAAATCGCAATGTTCGCATACATATTCGTAACTCAGCGTGGAGCGAGTAGGTGTATTACAATTATTACAGGGCAAACCCTCTTGAACGGCAGTTATTCCAAAGCCTGGCATTTCGCATTGCGGACAAACAGACAATATTTTACTTACTAATTTTTCTCCCACTTTGCTGATAAACTCCATGCGCGAAGGATTATAAAGGGCTCTCATATCAGTTTCGACATAGACGCTATTGTAATTTTCATTAAAATAGCTGTAAGCTTCATTTAATTTATCCCATGTGTTGATACCCTTTTCGATACGCGAAAAATCAGATTTCGATTTTTTCATAATCAAGCCATGCGAAGGAAATTTTACAGCTTTCGCAAAATCTATCAATTGCTTTTTACTATCAATAGCTTGTGCATTGAAATTAGTTTCTGTAGTAAGAAAACGAGATATAATTTCGAAACCATTTTTTTTATCAAAAAGTAAGAGTAGTTCATCATCAGCATATGAAAAGAAAATAGTTGGATGTGGACCAAATGAGCCTTCACTAGCAAGTACTAAATCAAAATCAGTATTTTCTAATGCCAAGAAACACTTCCTTCGAGCGGTTTCTAAGGGATCCCCGATTCGTTCGACTTCGCCGGAAAAAGTACCGAGTTTGTCTGTATCGAAATCAGGTAAGGTAACACAAGTAACACCCAAGGCTTGTTCAAACATTGGAGCAAGCACTTTTTCTTTTTCATGCTTAGTGGCAATCAGCAACGTACGACCTTTGAAAAAATTCATTTCTACCCAGTTTTGAGTAAGCGATAAGTCTAAAAATTTCGAATAACTAAATTGGTATTTCGAATGAGCAATTACTGACCTTGTCCTAAAGAGTAGCCTGCTTTACCATCGAAATTGTATAGATTTTCTGTTTTGATAGTATCTAAACCATATTGATGTGCTTTACTTAGCAAGGTTAGAATTTCTTCCTTAGTCATTGTTTGTCCACTTTTTGGTTTAAAACGACAACGCCAATGATCGGTGCAAAATGTTTCTTCAAAACCATCAGGCCATACTTTAATACCTCTGTTCGAAATCATGGACAATTCACTGATATCTGATTGTATCATGGATAATTTACTTGCTAGCTCATTGGCATCTGAGCCAGTCCAATGTAAGAATATATCAACGCCTACTAAATCTTTTTGTTTGGCTGCTTTTCGAACATATTTTGGCAAGTTTAATGCCTCCATTTGTTGGTAAACTATTGGTTCGAATTTACTTGGCAGTTGACCCAAATTAGCAATTACTGCTTCTGCAAAGGCTTGCGTTCCAACTTTTTGAACACTCAATCCTTCTTTATAAATATCGCCTGTATGTATGCCGTCTTCAATCGTTTTAAGCCATGCGTTTTGAATATTTTGTGCAACACTCGACTGACCAATATGGTTCAGCATCATAATAGCTCCTTGTAATAAGCCCGAAGGATTGGCGATACCTTTACCTGCAATATCAGGTGCTGAACCATGTATGGCTTCAAACATCGCACACTCATTGCCAATATTTGAAGAGCCAGCAAGACCCACCGAGCCTGTTATTTGTGCGGCAATATCTGATATAATGTCTCCATATAAATTAGATGTAACAATCACATCAAAATCTTCTGGCGAATCGGCAATTTTTGCTGCACCAATATCTATAATCCAATGTTCTTTAACAATATTTGGATATTCTGCCCCTATTTCATTAAATACGTCATGAAATAAACCATCAGTAGCTTTCATGATATTATCCTTAGAGAAACAAGTTACCTTTTTACGACCATTTTGCTTTGCAAATTCAAAAGCATAACGCACAATTTTTTCGCAACCTGGTCGACTAATCAACTTTAAGCATTGAACAACCTCATCGGTTTGTTGATGCTCTATACCTGCATATAGATCTTCCTCATTTTCGCGCACAATTACGATATCCATTTTAGGATGTTTAGTATCTACATAAGGATAATAGCTTTTGCTTGGACGCACATTGGCGTATAAACCTAGAAATTTCCTTGTTGTCACATTTAAACTTTTGTAACCTCCACCAGAAGGTGTGGTGATAGGTGCTTTTAATATTACTTTATTTGTGCGTATGCTATCCCAAGCTTCTTGACCAATACCCGAAGTGTTGCCTGATAGGTAAACTTTTTCACCAATTTCAATTTCATCATATTCAATTTGTGCACCTGCCGCTTTTAAAATGTCTAATGTGGCATCCATAATTTCTGGACCTATTCCGTCTCCTTTTGCAATTGTAATTTTTTGCATATGTATAAAAGTTTTGTGAGTATAATCTTGAGGGTTTTGAATAAACGGCTGCAAAGATGCTTTATCTCCATAAATTTTACGAATTAAATTTATAGACTTTATAAAATTTCTTCAAGTTATTAATGCGAAGTAAAGAAATTAATATGAAATGTCTTTTTAACGAAGATTCAAGCCGTAATTACTTCTTACCAACTTTTTTTTTCATCTCCATCATTTTATCTCTTAATCGCGCAGCTTCTATAAAATCTAAATCCTTTGCTGCCTTTTCCATTTGACGTTTCACAGAGACGATTTCTTTTTCTAAATCTTTTTTAGCTCCATAGTCTAATTCAGGCTCCGCAGCAACATCTATTTCTTTTTCAATGGCATACTCATTTTTGGCATCATAATTTCTTATTTCTAACACGGCACCTTGATGCAATATTTCATCGATTGATTTTTTAACGGTTGTTGGGGTAATATTAAACTCAGTATTGTGCTTTAATTGCTTTTCTCGTCGTCGAGTACATTCATCTATGGTCCGTTGCATACTTTGTGTAACATTATCTGCATAAAAAATAACTAAGCCATCCACATTTCTTGCCGCACGTCCTGCCGTTTGTGTGAGTGAGCGTTCATCGCGCAAGAAACCTTCTTTATCTGCATCTAAAATAGCCACAAGCGATACTTCAGGTAAATCTAACCCTTCACGTAAAAGATTTACACCTATCAATACATCAATATTGCCCAATCGTAAATCGCGCAATATTTCTATACGTTCCAAGGCATCTATTCCGCTATGCAAATACTTACATTTTACATTTATTTTGAGTAAGTATTTTGATAGCTCTTCGGATAATCTTTTGGTCAAGGTAGTCACTAAAACCCTATCACCTTTGATTACACGTTTATCTATTTCATCGAGTAAATCATCAATCTGATTGATGCTAGGACGTACTTCAATAGGCGGATCTAATAAGCCTGTAGGTCTTACCACTTGCTCTACTACTTCACCTTCACACAATTCAAGTTCAAACTTACCAGGTGTTGCACTTACAAAAATTGTTTGATTCATCATGCCTTGAAATTCATTGAAATTCAACGGACGATTATCCAGCGCAGAAGGCAATCGAAAACCATAGCTTACCAAATTCATTTTTCGCGCTCGATCACCACCATACATGCCGCTTATCTGCGGAATGGTAACATGACTTTCATCAATAACGAGTAAAAAATCTTTCGGAAAATAATCGATTAAACAAAAAGGTCTTGCATTGGGAGCACGTCTATCCAAAAAACGAGAATAATTTTCGATGCCTTTACAATAGCCCATTTCTTGTATCATTTCAATATCGTAATTCGTTCTTTCTTTAATACGCTGTGCTTCAATAAATTGATTTTGGTTTTTAAAATATTCCTCTTGTGCAAACATTTCATCCTGTATTTCGCGAATGATATTTTTCATTTGATCTTGAGGTGCCAAATACATATTCGCTGGAAATATGGCTGCATCAGGTATGTCTGCAATCTTTTTTCCAGTGGAAGATTCAATACGTTGTATTTCTTCAATTTCATCTCCAAAGAAAATAATTCGATAAGCATAATCTGCATAAGGTAAATTCACATCTACTGTATCACCCTTTACGCGAAACATACCTCTGTCAAACTCAATATTATTGCGTGAGTATAGACTTTGTACGAGTTTGTGTAGCAAACTATTTCTTCCAAAATTTTGCCCTTTAGAAATACGAATAATTCCATTCGCATACTCGGCCGGATTACCAATACCATAAATACACGAAACAGAAGCAACCACGACGATATCACGACGCCCAGATAAAAGGCTCGCTGTAGTTCTTAGTCTTAATTTTTCTAACTCGGCATTTACAGCTAAATCCTTTTCAATATAAACATTACTCGCCGGCAAATAAGCCTCGGGCTGATAATAATCGTAATAGGAAACAAAATATTCAACCGCGTTTTCAGGGAAAAATTGCTTAAGCTCACCATACAATTGTGCAACAAGTGTTTTATTGTGCGTTAGAACTAAGGTTGGTTTTTGTGTTTCAGCAATTACATTGGCAATCGTGAAAGTTTTTCCTGAACCCGTTACGCCTAACAACACTTGATTCCGTTGCTCATCATGAATGCCTCTTACTAAATCTTTAATAGCGGTGGGTTGATCGCCTGCGGGCTTATATGGTGATTGTAATTGAAACATTCGTTTGCAAATTACCGAATTTAAAATTGGGTAACAAAATAGAAAGCGATTTCATTGCCCACTGATAAAAGTAGTTGTTATCTTTGCTTCGTTGAAAAACGTAATTGCTATATTCTTGTTTCTCATTATTTCATGGCAGTCTGTAAGCAGATTGTATGTAATGGTCGATTGGAAAATGAAACAAAATACACTAGCGAGGACGCTTTGTGAAAAACGAAATGTAAAAGGAAGTTGTTGTAAAGCAAAGTGCCAATTGAAAAAGAGATTAGCTGATTTAGATAGGGCTGAAGATTCAAATGAGTCTAGTAGCAAATCGCAAAAGATGAAAGCTTTTATGGTTGATGATTTTGTTGAACCGGCATTTATTGAAATTAGTATACTATTGAAAACCAAGCCAAACGAAACATACTCAATGTATTCTGAAACATACCACTATTTGTTTGATAAATCGCATAACAAGCCTCCGGTATTAGGATAGTGATTTCAAAGTTGGTTTGTAAAAGTACAAGCCACCCGATTTCTATATTATTATCACTATTTATTTTATATTTTACATGAAAAAAATATTTTTCGTATGTCTAGCTCTTATGCTTTACATACAAGCATCACAAGCTTGTGATGCTTGCGGATCAGGGCTTAATTTACAACTAGGGCTCATTCCTAACTTACAAAGAAATTACCTTGGAATTAGATACCAACAATTTCATTTTTATTCGCATGATGAACATGTTTCATTGAACGAGACGCAAGCACATAGTCATGAAATATTTCGCACAGTAGAAATATATGGCAACTTCTCACTGTCTAGAAGAATACAGGTTTTTGCTAGCTTACCTTACAAGATAAGCTCGCGCGAGACTGCCTATAAAACCTATACTATACGCGGAATAGGTGATGCACAGATTCTCATTCGATATAAATTACTTGAAACTAAAAGTAAATTTACTCAAACACTTTTTTTGTCATCAGGCATCAAATTTGTTACGGGAAAATACAATGAGGTGCAGCAAGGATCTTTATTGCACGAATATTTGCAATGCGGTTCGGGTTCTTACGATTTTCCATTTCATATAAATTATATCTTTAAAAAAGATAAGTTTATTTTCAATAGCGATTTGTATTACTTGATGAAATCGGAGAATAAAATGAAATACAAATTTGGTAATTCAATGGGGATGAATGCCCAATGTTACTACCAGATTAACAAGCAACAAACCGTGTTTATGCCACAAATAGGGTTGGTATATGCGATGAATGAAAAAGACAAACGCAATAATGAGATTGAGCGAATTAGTGGTTCACAGCAATTACTAGGTCAAATTGGCATTGATTTTTATTACAAAAAAATAGGGGTGATTTGTAATTGGCAACCTACGCTTTTGCAACAACATAATAATGGTTTGTCGAAATCGAGTGGACGTTTACAAACAAGTTTTGTTTATACCATGAAGTGATGTCAATTTGTTTCATGTAGCTATTCGTTTCATGTAGTACATTTGCGTCTCTTAAATTTGGCGATGCAAACCTATTACGATTTACAAAATTTGCCCTCCTTCAAAAATCCAGTGCTCACTATTGGTACGTTTGATGGTGTGCATAAAGGACATCAATTTGTATTGCAACGCTTGGTAAATAAAGCTAAAGAAATCGATGGAGAAAGTATTCTTATTACTTTTGAACCACATCCTCGTTTGGTACTTCAAGGCAATACAACTTCGATTGAATTGCTGAATACCTTGGAAGAAAAATTAGTGCTGCTTGCAGATTTAAAATTAGATTATGTAATTGTAGTTCCTTTCACAAAAGACTTCGCCAGTATGCATGCCGATGATTATATCAAATCATTTCTTGTTGATAATTTTCATCCACATACAATTATCATTGGCTATGATCATCATTTCGGACAAAATAGAAGTGGCAATTATGATTTACTCAATAGCAAGAAAAATGAGTTTAAATATCATTTAGAAGAAATTAGCCCACAAGAAATTGAAAATATAGTTGTTTCATCTACTCAAATTCGTGATTCATTATTGACGGGTCAAATTGAAGTTAGTTTTGAATATTTAGGTTATCCTTATCAACTCCAAGGAAATGTTATACATGGCGTAAAACGAGGCAGATCAATAGGCTTTCCAACTGCCAATATTCAAGTCAACGATCAGTACAAATTAATTCCGTACACAGGTGTTTACGCAATCAAATGCCTTGTTGATGCCATTGAATATAAAGGCATGATGAATATTGGCACTAATCCAACTGTTACTGATACATTGGATTTAAAACTTGAAGTACATCTTTTCGAATTCGATAAAGATATTTATAATCAAGAAATAACTATACGATTCTTACATCGATTGCGAGATGAAGAAAAATACGATTCATTGCAAGACTTAATCTACCAATTGCAAGCCGATGCGCGAAACGCGTTAACTTATTTTGCGTCTCATTAGTATACATGCTGTCCGCCATTGATACTATAATTGGCGCCCGTAATGAGACTAGTAGCTTCACTTGCTAGAAACGAAACTAAGTGCGTTACTTCACGCGTTCCACCCAAACGACCTAATGGTATTTGAGCTACAATTTGATCTCTCACTTTTTCCAGAACAGCCATTACCATATCAGTTGCGATATAACCTGGAGAAATTGTATTAACCATGATGCCATATTTCGCGACTTCCATGGCTAAAGTTTTTGTAAATCCATGCATTCCAGCTTTTGCTGCTGAATAGTTGGTTTGTCCAAACTGTCCACGCTGTCCGTTCACCGAAGAAATATTTATAATTCTTCCAAATTGGCGCTCAATCATACCTTCAATTACATGTCTTGTGCAATGAAAAACACTATTTAAATTGGTATTAATGACATCATCCCAATCGGTTTTCGTTATTTTTGAAAGTCGTCCGTCACGTGTGATGCCAGCATTATTCACTAACACATCAATAGGGCCAATATTGCTTTCAATATTTTTAATCATATTGCCTACCGAATCAAAGTCACAAACATCGCCTGCTACAATGTCCACTTCATAACCTTCAGATTTTAACTGGGCTTGCCATTCTTTCGCTTTTGCCTCATTGCGGTAGTTACCAACTACATGATATCCATCTGTGAATAATTCTTTACACATGGCAGTTCCAAGACCATCTGTTGCTCTCCTGTTACAAGGCAACTCTTTTATTTTTTAGTATCCATCGTTTTGTTTTTTTGTATGCATGAAAGTACAATTAATTAATTATTAACAAAAGTAATTTCACTTTTTTTAGAATACTTGACCCAATCGAAGCATTTTTAAAGTGCTTATAGGCTATTTTAAAAATTAATGTTATTGTAGAATATATCTTTGAATGCAAGTACATAAACAGTATTTCTCAAATATCTTTGCCATCCACTTTTTAACATAAATAGAAATTATGAACTTTCCTATATACCTTGATAATAATGCGACAACACCTTGTGATCCTCGCGTTGTAGAAGCTATGATTCCATATTTCACACAAAGTTTTGGGAATGCAGCAAGCCGAAACCATTCATTCGGTTGGCAAGCTGAAGAAGCGGTAGATTATGCACGTGAGCAAATTGCCAAGTTGATTGGCGCTGATCCGAAGGAAATTATTTTAACATCAGGTGCTACTGAGGCCGATAATTTAGCGATTAAAGGTGTTTATGAGATGTATGCAACCAAAGGTAATCATATCATAACTACCACAATTGAGCATAAGGCAGTGCTTGATACTTGCAAACATCTTGAAAAACAAGGTGCTGAAGTTACTTATTTAGAAGTAGGTGCTGATGGTATGATAAATTTACAAGATTTAGAAAAGGCGATTACACCCAAAACTATCTTGCTAGCCATCATGTATGCCAACAATGAAATAGGAACCATTAACCCAATGCGTGAAATTTCTGCCATAGCGAAGAAACATGGTGTATTAGTGATGAGCGATGCTGTGCAAGCAGTAGGTAAAATACCTGTTGATGTAAATAAGGATGGAATTGATCTAATGGCGTTTACTGCACATAAAATGTACGGTCCTAAAGGTGTAGGTGCTTTATATGTTCGTCGCAAAAATCCGCGTGTAAAAGTTACGGCCCAAATGGATGGCGGTGGCCATGAGCGTGGTATGCGAAGTGGTACTTTAAATGTACCCGGTATAGTAGGTTTCGGCAAAGCGTGTGAAATATGTATGAACGAAATGGAAAGCGATACAGCACGCGTTGTAAAATTGCGTAACAAGCTTGAAACTGAATTATTAAAAGTAGAAGAAAGTTATTTGAATGGTCATGAATCAAATCGTTTGCCACATGTTGCTAATATTTCATTTAAGCATGTTGAAGGTGAAGGTTTATTGATGGGGATTAATAAGTACATTGCCCTGAGCAGCGGCAGTGCTTGTACCTCAGCTTCTTTAGAACCTTCTTATGTATTGAAGGCATTAGGTCTTGGCGATGATTTAGCACATAGCTCTCTACGTTTTGGTTTAAGCCGTTTTACAACTGAAGAGGAAGTTGATTACACCATTGAAGCTGTTACCAAAACGGTGCTTAAGCTTCGTGAAATGAGTCCACTTTGGGAAATGTATAAAGAGGGAATAGATTTGGATAGCATTGAATGGGCTGCACATTAAGCCATTCACTGCTCTAAAATTCTGAATGAATTTATAACTTAGGTTTAATGCGTTTTTCCTCAAAGTTTTTCAATAATTCTCTTTTTGCGTCATTGGCTATCCAGCTCGATGATTAAGTGTTTTGATGAAGTAATGCTTCGCAAGTTTTCATAGCAAATGGGTACAGGTACAAATTGCGTTTCCCAATTTGTAGTAAACACTAGTTGACGGCTTTTTTGACAAAGTTTCTTTCATCCCAAGCTTCTTTTTCAATGTGTTGAAGGAATTGAAGGCAAACATCATCATCTGCTTTTTTATGATGAACAGCATATTGGGTCATCAGCACAAACCCAGTGCGTTTTACAAATTCTTGTTTCGATTTGGTGTATTTAAAAGCGCGTTCTATGAAAAATCTGTTTTTTGAAATAGGTTAGAACATGCGCATGGCTTTAAAGCGTGGGATGCACCTCTTTTAATTTTTACAGAGGGTTGGTAAGGATGGTAATATTTTTTTGTGTGGGGCTTTGCGTTCGGTGTGGGGTAGGTAGTACATCAGTTCAAATTAAGTACAAAAGCTAATAGAAAGTACAATTGTTCAGCCAAGTACTTCAGCCACACTGACGCAAAACCAATGTTACCTGATCGCCACTAATTCATTATTACCTAATTATCGTAATATCACCTTTTCTTAGTTCATTCGGTCTGTTTGGGTACTTGTACTTTATTAAATAGTTATATACGCCTACCAGACATTCTAGTCCTTTGTAATCTCCGTTCCAAGAATTAGATAGACTATTAGATCTAAAGATTTGTTCACCCCAACGATTAAATACAAATAATTCATACTTTTCAAATGGACATGATGTCATGGGCAAAAAGTAATCATTCACGTTATCTTTATTAGGCGAAAAAGCATTCGGAATAGTCAATTTACATGAAGAACTGTTTAAAGGTTCACAATTAATTATTTCTACATCTTCGTTCAAGGTGTCAACACCACAATTGAAGTTAACTATGGCACTAACATTAAACCCTTTTGATGAGGTAAATTGGTGCGTTGTGTTATTTCCAGTTGCTGTATTTAATGTGCCACTAATTGGGTCGTCAAAATTCCAAATGACAGATAGTATCGGATAGCTTGAGTTTACTTGAAAAGAGGTTTGACCATTTAAACAAGTATCATTGTATATTATACTACCTGTACAAGGTTCAGAATTACAATTTATGATTGAGATTATTGAAGTATCTGTAAATATCCCACAAATGGCATCAATCGTTGCTGTGACTGTATATGTACCAACAGAAGTGAATTGATGAGATGGATTTAAAGCATTTGAAATATTGTTTGTTCCACTAGCGTTATCTCCGAAATTCCAATTAATTGTATTTATAGTTGCCCCTGTAATAAATGAAAAAGGAATATTATTCTGTAAGCAACTATCTGTTGTAGTAATTAATCCATCACAACATAAGCCTATGGATATAATTCTACAAATTGTGGTAACTGGTGAATTAGGTTCTTGAAAAGTTACACAAACATTATAAATGCCTGGCGATGTAAAAGTGTGTGAAGGAAATGGCGAAGGACTTAATCCAGTTATTGTTACGCTATCATTTATTCCACTAGCTGGGTCATCGAAATGCCAAAAAAAATAGGGGGAATTGCTTGTTCCTTCCGCTTGCAGGTCAAGGGTAAAATTTGAACAAGTGTCTCCAGAGATTTTAATGCCAGTAATTTGTCCGATTGAATTAAAGTGAATTATGAAAAGGCAAACCAATAACGTTAAAAATTTCATTCTATCTTTTTTTGACTTTACAAATATACATCGTTTCGTGTGTCGTTTGGTGGTGGCAGGTAACGTTTTGCGTGCAGGCGCTCGTAACCCTGTGTTGCGCCTGCGGCAGG
>JBIIJE010000169.1:0-3439 GCA_044234005.1 Chitinophagaceae bacterium
ATTATTTTTAGTTTTGATGTAAATAGTATCAGCATTCGATTGCTGATTCTTTGACCATAAAATGGGAGCACGAAATAACCGAAACATAGAATCATGCTGCGAATAACTTAGACTATCGCATGTGGCCTGCATCGAGTCTGAATATAAACGAACTGTATGATTCGCCACTAAAATTTTAATGCTATCATCGGGATTAGTTTCATAAGTCGAATCGACAAATAATAATCCTGATCCAAAAAGTTTTTTTCCAGATTTATCTTCGGTGTAATTCAATTTATCTAATTCACTCAATTTTACCGAAAAAATGGTATCAGCACGCATAAACAAACTGTCATTATCAGCCTTTGTAATAAGTTTCGGTTTGTCTGTTGCAATCATGAACTTTGTTTTCTCATTGTATTGAACTAATCCAGCTAAAAGTTTCGAGTGTTCTGTTGTATCAATAATGATGACTTCTGAGCTTGCTTTCGCGTAACCGGTTTTCTTATTATACTCAAATTCTTTACTTGTTAATATAGTCTTACCACCTTCATTTTCTATATACACATCTCCGGTAGCTTTCCCGTAACCACTTATTTTATTATACTCGGCAACATTGCTAAGTATTCGACTATTATTTGCAAAATCATATATTTCAACATGATCGATTGCTTTGCCATAACCTGTTTTATTGTTAAAGTTGAGCTTGTCACAAATAATTTGAGTTTGATTTTTTGCATCAACAATTACAACATGACCTATTGCTTTGCCTAGATCACTTTTTTTGATATATTCAACATAGTCAGCATTGAGTTGGGTGTTTTCTTTTTGATCTATCACAATTACTTTTCCTTTTGCAATTGCCTTTCCATTAGATTCATAATATTTTAAGGTGTTCCCTTCTATAAATTGGTCTTCATTTTCGACAGAAGTTCTACTGGTAAAATTTGCCTCACCAGTTTTCGAATTGTATGTTCCGCTTCTTGTATTAATCGTATTGTTATCTGTAAGGATAATCGATTCACTTAAAAATTCAACCACTTTTGTTCGAATATTATATTTCAGCTCTTGAGATTCAATATTATATTTAGGATTTTCGACACTCACATTGTTTTTAAAATAAGTTTGTTGAGTAAAACCATTGTAATTGCCTATTTCACTTGAAATAACAGTGCCTTCGTTTTGAATGATTCCGCTTTTGGTATATCTACCTATTTTAGTTTTTAAATTATATTCCAGTTCTTCTGCAAATAAGCTGCTTGCACCATCTCTGATTTGTGCATTGCCAACCATGAATGCAGTATGCTTATTACCTTCATACTTAATGGAATCAGCCTTTGCATGCATGCCGTCAACGTTATTTATCTGAACTTGACTAAAAGCTTCTATCAAATTAGATTCAACGTAAAAATGAGCACTATCACAAGTTAAGTTGTATCCATTGTGTTCTATGCTCACATTGCCAAGTAAGCGATGATAAAACAATCCATTTTGTTTAAAAGAGATACCACTATCGGCATGTTCAATACGAATTAATTGTAATCCGTTAGAATCTGTAGAAATTGGAGTTTGCGCATTGATATGTGAAAACATAAAAAAGCAAAATACAAGTGCAACAAACTTGTAGTAAAAGCTAGTATTCACTTGCCCTAATTTACTCATTCGAATTGGGTGCAGGTTGGGGTGGGGTTTCGTTTTTATTTTTTTTACCAAATACAGAAACATGAATATAACGAGAAGGATGGGCGTTAAAATCGTATAATAAATTATTCGTTGTGGCAAGTGTATTTTTTAAAGTTTTGTATAGTTTGTCATCATTCATTAATAAAGCTAGACTTCCATTCCCACTATTTATTTTAGCAACCGTAGTTTGTAATTCTGTCATTGTTTTTTTTAATTCTAATACGGTGCCTTCAAAATCTACTTTTTTTAGATTTGAAGTGGTAGTTTCTGTATTGGAAATAAGTTTGGTAATAGTCGGTCCGTTCTTCTCTAAGTTGCCAGTAAATGAGTTTATACTTGCTACAATTGAATTAATTTTACTTTGTTGAGCATTCAAATCTTTAGACAACTCCTTTAATTGTTGCATCGCAATACTCATGTCATTCATGGTAGCTTTTAAATCGGATTTCAATTTCGCATCTATCATTTGATTGACATTCGCTACAGTTTGATTGATGGTTGAAATTGTATGGTTCGCATTGTCAATTGCAGGAATTGCGGAAGTTTTAAAATCCTCAACCAGTGGACCTACACCTGCGCCTAGTTTTTCGATCATGCCAATTTCTACTTCACTTTGAATACTTTGATTCGAAGCAATGTTCGTTGTTGAGTTTCCTTTCATGATAGAAACGGCTTTTGTACCTAACAAATCCAATGAAATTATTTTAGCTTTCGAATCTGAAGGGATAAATACGTCATCTTGTACATCCATTTTTACTAAAATTTTGCCAAGATGTACTTTCGACATTTCTATCGTTTTTACCGAACCCACATTCATACCTTGTATGGTTACATAACTTGAGGGTGTTAACCCTGAAACATCATCATATTCTGCTGTAATTATTTTAGAGGAAGAAAAGATATCGCTTCCTTTGAGGTAATTGAACCCGAATATAAAAAGAAGAATTGCCATAATGGCTAATAAGGCTAATTTGACTTCCTTTGAAATGTTAAAATTCATAAGTACGGATTGGCTAATGTGAAACTGTAATTTTAATTATCTTTAATTATTCTCTAATTTAACGTCGATAGGAGTTTTTTCTGTTTCATTCTTATAAAATTTGATTCCTTTAAAAATAGCTAAAGCTACTTCATTTTGTCCTTCTTCAGAATTTAAATAATCTTCTTCTTCTTGATTATTGAGGTAGCCAATTTCAACCAACACGCCTGGCATAGCACTACTTGCCAATACTTGCAAACTTTGCTGCCTTACTCCTTCTGCTCTTCTTCCTTGAATTTCAAACTCTTCATGAATTTTGGTACCAAACAAGATACTACGCGATAAAAATGCCTGTGAATACTGTGCAATTATTATTGCAGTAGCTGGGTCATTCGGGTCCAAAATACCTTCTTGATTTTCTTCCAAATTTTGAGTGTTTTCGCCAATCGCGCCTTCTTTTTCCTCAACCCGTGTCGGGCCGCAAACAAGAACTAGTGTGCCTTTTACAGGAGAGTTTCTCTTAGCGGTTGCATTCACATGAATCGAAATAAATAAATCACCTTTTTCTTTGTTTGCAAAATCAGTCCGATAGAGCAAGCTTTGTCCAATTGTTAAGTCATCTCCACCAGCTAAAACATCTCCATCTCTTGTATAAGCAACTTTTACGCTATTTTTGAACGAATCTTGAACCATCTTGCCAACCTTTTTAGCAACCGCTAAGGTTATTTCTTTTTCATTAGAATAAACACCATGGCATCCAGGGTCTTTACCGCCATGCCCAGCATCAATAATAATTTT
>JBIIJE010000171.1:0-3343 GCA_044234005.1 Chitinophagaceae bacterium
TTTTTATTTGCTTCAGTATTTTGCGCATACGAAATAATACATGCATTTAGCAGGCACAAACAAATAACGCCAAACTTCTTCAGTACATTCATAATCTCAGAATTTTTGGTGATAACAAAAGTAACTCAATCAGACTTTTTAAAGCCATATAAGTGTTGGGAGAATGTTAAAATCTTATGATTCAAAGGTTAAAGTATAAAAATTAGCGGTTAATGAAGCCAAATTTTTAATCTTTATAGTTGCTATGGCTTCATTTCAGATATAAAATTGTCTGAATTTAACTCCCAAATTGAAAAATCAAAATTTTCAATCGAGCCATCTCCATTTAAATCAGTGACAAGAAAACCACTTTTAAAACTATTGGCATCTGATTCTCAAAGGCTAAAATCACTATTTTCTATGGTTCCATTTTGGTTAATATCTCCATTGTAAAGTGCCCAAATACCAGATTGCACTTGTAACTGGTTATTGCGAAAGGCTTTAGTCGCCGCAGTCGAAAAATCAAGTGTCATGTTGTTAGCTCCAATTGAAATGGGTGTTTTACTCCAAGTTTCCACTAAATTTCTAACTCGAACCGCAATATAATAAGTGCCGGCACCTGAAATAAAATTAAGACGCCAAAGGCCGTTTGTTTGTAATATAACTTTTACGGTTTCTTTTACAGCATAAGGCGATGTTGGATTGCGCAGTTCAACATTGAGTGTGTCCAAAATGCCAAGGTCATTGCTGGCCATTTGATTGAAAAGCACTGGCTGCATTATGCTATTATTGGTATAAAAAACTTGCATGAAAAGTTTCATTTGGTCATAAGTAAATTTATCTACTTTAGTTATACTCCACTTACCGTTAGCATCTAGAGAACGTGTGTTGAGGGTGTAGGACCAAAACTTACATTATTGGAATTAAAGCTAAAAGTAATATTAGTGATGTTCGAATCTGGGGTAATCGGAATATTAGTTGCATTACTAAAACCGACATCGCTATCAAAACTATGAAATCGTAGCATTGATTCATGGTGAAATCTCGCGATAGATTTGTACTAGCTATTTCTATTAAAAACGAATGACCCGATATAAAAACGATTAATTAAAATATTATTTCTAGCTATTTTAAAACTATTAGGTGAGTTTATACCAAATTACCATTGAGTTAGCTGAGCTAGCATTGAAATTCATATTTTGAGCTGTAGTTGCTCTATCCGCATTTACGAAATAGCTTTTACTAGCCAAACAAGTGGTTTAGAACAATTGACACCACAGTAAATTGTTGCCGATGTTTCAATATGTATTCTGTCCCCAGCTACTGCCGTGTTATGAGCAGATTGGAGTTCGGGTAGATTAGCATTTGTACCCGCGTTATTATTTGCACACCAAAGGCTAGCCTGCATTTGTGAAGAAATAAGTAGACATGCAATAAGAATAATATTTATAGTCATCGCTGTTTACGAATTTCTTCTACGAAATGAGTAAACTTGTGAATTGAAAAATTATTTGGCTGTTTCAAATGATTGAGATCTTTACTTATTTATCTCGAGTACGAAATTACACGATGAAAATATTGTGCAAGTTTAACTAGGAGTGTGAAAATTACCGACATGTTTGTAAAGCTATGAATTGATAAAAACAATCTTTAGTCTAGGTTGAAATACTTTGTGTATAAACAAGAAGCAATCCGCAAATATGTGATGAAATAGCACTTCATGAATCCTAGGCTGTTCAATGCTTAGAAAGGCAATTTCAATGTAATGCCGTGAGATAGGACAGGCTTGGTATTGAAACAAATTTTCAGAATTAGCTATTTAGGCATTTTAAGTATGTTTTTTTAGATTTACCAAAAATATAATTTTCTTATGCCAAAAAAATTTAGCTTATTACCTCTCTTTTCGGTTTTCTTATTATTAATGCTGTTTCAAGTTAAAGCATATTCGCAAGCTTGTCCAGGTAATGTTGGTAATTTAATTTACACCAACCCTGTAATTACTTGCAATACCGCTCAGTTTGATATAGCAATAAGAAACGCAGGTACAACAACCTTAACAATGCTGGCTTGTGCTGGAGGTTTTACTTACAATCCCACTGCTTTAAACGGGGGTACACTTACGGCAACAGCTATCAAGTTTCCTCCTGCAAATCCAATCAATAATTTAAATGCTACAGGCAATTTAACTGTTCAGCCTGCAACCAATCAGGTGCGTTGGGCACACACACCAATATCTGGCGTATCAGTTCCTCTAACCAATAGTTTTGTGGCTTTTTATCGTGTCACATTAACCAATTCTGTGCCGTTTTCTGGGAGTGTGCCTTTGGTGCTTACGCCCAATTTTGGGTTATCTGTGTCATTCTCGAATACAAGCTTGACCGTTTATTGTAACGGCAATCCTAATTCAACAAATTTATCATCTACCCAAGCAGGTACCCTGCCACAACCTCCTGCGTTAATTTTCCCTTTTGCTGATGCTTGTGCAAGTGGTTTAACTTCTAACATAACAAATCCTACTTGTTTCGGAGGTGTTGGTTCTGCTGAAATTACACTTACTGCTAGCTGTGCGATGAGCACCAATACAGGTACATATTCAGTAAACGGGGGCGCGCCAGTTGCTTATACAAGCAATCCTTTTACAATTCTTGGTTTATCTCAAGGCAATTATACGATTACTGTTACTGATGATGCGCCAAGTAGTTGTGCATCTTTTGATGGGTTTATTACAGTAGGTGCGGGAACTGGAACTGGAGCATCTAGTTTTGTAACTGAAACGGTCTGCGATTCTTATACATGGTCTATTAATAATCAAACCTATACCACGAGCGGCGTTTACACAAATGTTAGCACAGACGCACAAGGCTGTCAAGTAAATGATACACTCGATTTGGTAATCACTAATTCCACCTCATCTGTCGATCAACAAACCGCCTGCGATAACTATAGTTGGGCGTTGAGTAATCAAACTTATGCCGCCTCGGGCATATATGTAGTTGTGAATGGTTGTCATACAGATAGTCTTGATTTAACTATAATTCCTTATACGAGTAGTGCAGTATCTATTTCTGCTTGTGATAATTATACATGGAGCCTAAATAACCAAAATTACACATCGAGTGGAACCTATGTGGAAGTGAATGGCTGCCAAACAGATAGTTTAATACTTACCATATCACCAAATACTTCTACAATGACTAGTGAAACAGCTTGCAATAATTTCTTATGGGCTGCTAACAATACAGTTTACAACGTTTCTGGTATTTATACTTTTATGTCTGGATGCAATACCGACTCTTTGGATTTGACCATTTTGCCAGGAACTGGAGCTTCTACGCTAACTACTATAACAGCCTGCGATAGCTAT
>JBIIJE010000076.1:0-12633 GCA_044234005.1 Chitinophagaceae bacterium
GATTTCGAAAGATAATATTTTATCAAGTTGTAATTACGAAGCTATAACTTGTTGAATGAAGCTTCGAGTATTACTTTTTAGATTACTCTTTGATAAATTTCTTATGAATATTTTTTCCCTCCAGCTGAAAATTAATCAAATACATACCTGCTGATAATGATCTTGTTTCAATTACATTTTTCTGCTTGGTGTCTAACGAATACATATTTAATTTCTTGCCTGTTATATCGTAAATAGTTACTGTAACAGAGTTGTTTGAACCTGTTTGTAAAAAATCAATCATCAAATCATGTTGAGTCGGGTTGGGGTAGAGTTCAATGTCATTTTCTGTCAAGGCTACTTGATTTAATATTGTAGGTCCAGTTAATAATTGTTCAAATAGAAGTATACCTCCAAGTTTATTGCCTATAACCATTTCGTACTTGCCATCATTATTTAAATCTGCGACGCAAGGTGCTGAACGCTGTGTTGTTTTAATGAAGGAATAATTGCTGTCTATTTCTGTAAAATTAACATTGTTGAGCGAGTCATATCGTTGTATGGTTCCGTTGCTACTTCCCACTAGTAAATAAGGCTTGTTTGTGTAATCCATGTTGCCAATAAATGGCACGCAATAAGTATTAAATTGATTTAATTTTCCAGCTTTTACATTACCCCAAGTACTTGAAATTTTTTTAAATTCCTTTGTCGTGGCCGAAAGGCTCGTGTCTTTAAAGTATTCCAAAGTTCCGTAAACATTTCCGACCAACATATCTTTTTTACCATCGTTATCTACATCATACATAAATGGGAAGCTATATTGATCAACAAATACATTCGCAAGACTATCACTCAAAAATGTAAAGTTTGCCTGAACTAAATTTGAGCTTGCTTGATTTTGATAAACGATAATTTTACCATGCACACCACCTAACAATAAATCGTCAATTCCATCGCCAGTTACATCTCCAAAACTCGGAAAGATACCTTTATAGTTACTCGTACTTAAATTCAGAAAATCTTTTGTAATTAACTCAAAAGAAATATTGTTACCGATACTTACATTTTTATACAATGCCAGTTTGGATTCTAATAAACCTGTGGTATGATTAAGATAACCTTCATTGCCAATAAACAAATCTAGTTTACCATCTTTGTCATAATCAAAAAAAGTTGGATAGCTATAACTGCCAACATCTATCATGTCATTTGTAAATAGGCTATCGTGCTTATATAGATAATTTGGATTAGCGTTTGTTCCAATATTTTGATAAAATAAACACACTTGATAATTGGCTGAACTGTTATTATCTGCATGTGAGGTAAACAATAAATCTTTATCGCCATCATTATCAATATCTAATAAAGAAGGAGCAGGCCAATTTGGTAAATCTACTATATACGATAATTGATTGTAAGTGGTATCCTGAGCTGTGATTATGTCGTTTCCTCCATTTGTAGATGCGCCATTAATGAGTAGTTGAACATCTTTGTTTAGAAATACAGCATCAAGTATATCCATATCTCCATCGCCTTCAATATCTAGTGCTAGAATAGAATTGCCGGCGTGTCTTGTTTGTTTTTGACTTATTTCATTTGCATCTGATTCATGATGCAATTCATTACCACCATTTCCTTTACAAGTAATATTTGTAATCGCTGTTTTCGACCATGTTTGATAAAATTTACCCCAACATCTTTCATTGAAAGTGAAAGCAATACTATCACAAGGTAAATTATTCTCAACACGCATATTTTTATAATAGTTTAAATAGACGCCGGGGACATCAAAAGATAACATATCTAAATCGCCATCATTATCCATATCTACGATGGCTGGAATATCATTTAGCTGAACATATGCGTTAATGGGTAATGGCTGCGCTGGGTAATATACTGCTTTGTAAAAAGTAAATTTTAATTGCGAACTATCATAATATCCTTTGTAGGCAATTACACCTGTATCCCCTCGATGAAACAAATCCGCAATGCCGTCGCAATTATAATCCTTCATGATTAAATAGCTTTTTAGGATGGGGAAATTTTTTTCATACAAAGGGTTGTATTTGTATTTACTTTCCCCTGTATTGCCAATATTGATGAAGGTTTTAATTTTAAAATTTGAATGATCGTATTGTACCAAATCTAATTTGCCATCTTGGTTTAAATCAGCCTCTACAGGCTGAATTGAATTGATGCCTCCACACCAAGCTGAGTTGAGCAATGAATTACCATGAGTTACTTGCGCAATTTGACTTGCCTCGTAAACTCGCCCTTCAAATTGAGCCATGCCCAAAGTGGTTAATCCAATCAATAACACAATTAGACTAATTATTTTTTTCATGCTGTAAAATTAAGATTATTCAATCATTAAGACGTTTAAAAAAGTTCTAATGTTGGCTTTATCTAACAATCATTTGAACTGTTTGTCTAGTTCGTTGCTCAAGTAGTATGGTTCTATTTTTTAGCTCTTCACTTAATACGTCTTGTGTATAATGCCTAACCGTAAAAAGAAATAAATTTTCATTTCGTTTTACTTCATATTCATTTTTTAGTTTTTGTAATAAGATTTCTATTTTTTCAGGGTGGGCATCTACGCAAGCAACAAAACTAATAGCTGCATTTTGGATAAGATTAATTTTGATTTTGCAATCATGAAATAAAGTATATATTTTACTTAAATTTTCCTCTGTAATAAATGAATAATCTTTCGTATTTACCTGAAGAAGCACTTGGTTTGTTTTCAACACCATGATAGGCGGATAATTAATATGCTCAAAATCATTTGAAATTGTTGTGCCAGGCAATGTTTCGTCTAAAAAACATTTTACATGTAGCGGAATATTTTTATTTTGTAAAGGTTTGATGGTTTTTGGGTGTATCACTTGCGCGCCATAATAGGCCATTTCTATAACTTCGTGAAAGGTGATTGCTGGGATTGCAATGGTATTCGGGAAAATTTTGGGGTCAGCATTTAATAAGCTTGGTACGTCTTTCCAAATGCTAAGGCTATCTGCATTCATAATATTTGCGAGTATTGCAGCTGTATAATCACTGCCTTCTCTACCAAGTGTTACTGAATTATTTTCATCAGTGCCACCAATAAAACCTTGTGTAATAATTATCTCAGCTTGTTTAAATGCACCAGTTATTATTTTTTGCGTTTGAGTTTCTGTTTCATGCCAATCAACATTTGCATCTCTGTAATTATTATCAGTTTTAATTAGGTCACGTGCATCAATCCAAGTTGCGTTTATACCTTGTTGCATCATGTAAACATGAATAATTGAAGTGGAGAGTAATTCACCTACGCATACTATTTGATCGTAGTAATAATCAAACCCTTTTCCTGTAGGTTCATCGAAAACCCATTCGATTTCGGTAATGAGTTCTCTTATTTTTTGTGACAATTTTTCAGGAATTTCACCTAATAATTCTTTCGCATAAGCAAGATGTTCAAGTTCGAGGACTTTTAGTAGCCCAATTGCATCATTCAAATTTTTATGCATGAATGAAGTAACTATTTCTTCAAGTGCATTTGTGGTTTTGCCTTTGGCTGAAATAACAACTATGAGTTTTTCCGGCAAGGCTTTTTGCATTATGTAAACAGCTCTTTTTGCACGTTCAATGGACTCGATAGACGCCCCACCAAATTTATATACTTTCATGTCTAAAATTAGTGCGTAAAAATAAGTGGAAACTTGTAGCTGTGGAAATGCAATTATTTTTCACTTCTTTTTATTTTAAAGTGCAAATGTAACATACGCATCCCCCAAAGTGTGAAACAATGCTCTACACGAACATAACCTTTTTCGTCAATCGAAATATCAAGCGATTCTTTAATCGGCGCCATAAGCACTTTGAAGTTCCTATTTTTTAATTGATGGATTCGATAATATCCAGAGCCTCCGATTTTGTGGCCTCTCGAATCAAGCTTAAAACCGCCTTGTGGTAAATTGATGGGTTCCAATAAAACAACAGCGGCGCCTTTTGGTAATGGGAAGACTGTTTTTATTCCGAAAGAATCTATGCTGGGTATTTTAAACGGAATATAAAATCCGCAGTAGATAATTTCGTTGGATGGCATTTGTTTTCGAAGCCAACATCTAAAAGGAATATTGTTTTGTTTGTCATAAATGGTGATTATGTCGTTACTCATACCATATCTAGCATCCATTGCATTCAATGGAAAATTGAGTTGTTGTATATGATGGTTAACTGTATGAACTAGGATGGATGCTCCTAATTTTAAGATTGGATTCCACTTGGCCCAAATATCAAATTCGTACGAGGAAGTTTGTTCATAGAAATTTTTAATAGCTGGATGAACTTCATCTGGGTTGAAAGTAGGGCTTCTTAAGATTTCGAATTCGGGAATTAGGCCATTGTTTGAAATGCCTTCTTCATAAGTATGATTTTTTGCTTCACACCAGCGTTTATAAAAATCTTCACCAATTTTTTCATTGCCTATAGGACCGTATAGAAAAGGAATTTCATGTGGCTCATAAGTCTTGCCAAAAAGTTTAATGGTAGTTTGGATGCTTAATTCTATGCATTTCCCAATAAACTTTTTCATCGTGTAAAGTTAGTATCCAAAAATTTCTTCAAGACTTAGTTTTTTGACGTCCCCATATTTTTTCAAGACGTCCCAGTTTAGTTTAGACTCATTCGCAACCACGCAAAGTGAGTATGGTTTACTCGAAATATTACTATTGTAGAATAAGTTTATGTCTTCATATTTCAAGTCTGTAATTTCATTATATACCTTTTCGTCCATATCATAGTTAATACCTTTATTGAGTGCATTTAAGTATTTAATTAAAATACCTGTTTTGGTGCTACGTGAGGTGGAAATCGAGTTTTGCAAGCTTAATTTAGAATTTGCAAATAGCTTTTCTGATTTTGGCAACTCAGTTAGTAAGCTCTGCATACCCTCAATTGCGTCACTCATTTTATCGGCCTGGCAACCAACATAAGCAGTCATGTGATTCGGTTGGCTACTATATTTAGGTGTACCAAAATTGGCAAAGCTAGAATACGCTAAGGCTTTCGATTCACGTATTTCTTGAAAAACAATGCCACTCATATTACCTCCAAAATATTCATTAAACATTCTCGTTGTAGGCATTTTATTCGCATCGTAATTGCCACCATTACGATACCACATTATTTCGCTTGTAACCATATCGTAATTAGCAAAAAGTACTTCAGGTGTTTCTAATTTTCGAAATGTAAATTCAGCTACTTTTGGGAACGCGTTAAAATTTTTAGGTAGGGGATGTAGCTTACTTAGCTTTTCTGAAACAGTGCTTGCATCGAATGGGCCATAGTATAGCACTTGATGTGGGAATGAAGTTAATTGATGCAGAATTTGAATTAAATCGCTGGCTTGAATCTTGTCTAACTCTGAGTTGTTAAACCCATAGTTGAACGGATTTACAGCTCCGTATTTAGCATAAACCGCGAGTCCATTTTGAATGATATCTTTATTTAATTTATCATCGGCTCTTTTCTTCTTCATACCCGCAATCATATTTTTCAAGGCTTTTTCGTTGGCAACACAATTTCGAACTAAATGTTCAAAAAGCTCGATGCTAGCCTCATAATTACTCTGTAGACCATTTATGGTAATATAACTTTCATCTTCATTTTCATTCACACTGAAGTCGGAAGCTAGTCTATAAAATTTTTGGCTTATTTCCTCTGCCGTGTATTTCGAGGTGCCTAAATATTGTAGGTAGTCCATGGCGATAGGTAATAATTTATCATGAAACGAACCCATTTTGAGAAAGAAGATTTGTGTAAAAAGTTCGTTCGTATTATTTTTCACAGCGAAAACATCAATTGAGTTGCCATTATTGGATGATTTCGCTCTTTGAATGTCTTTGTCGAAATTTAAGAATTTGGGTTTTACTTCCGATACTTTTTGTTTTGCAATGTTTTTTACAAAATCGCTTTCGGCATCCCTATTTACACTCACGGGTGTAATAGTTGGTTTAACAACCTTTTTAGTATTTTGTTCTTCTCCGATTCGTTTGTAGATACAGACATAATTATTGTTGAGCCACTTTTTAGCGAATGATTGGATGTCAGCTTTAGTTAATTTACTCATGTACTCAAGTTCGTTTACTGATTTTTCCCAAGAAACATTGCTTGTGAATGATTCGAGTAAAGCAAATGCACGACCACTATTTCGTTCGCGATTTTTTATCATCGATTTTTTATAATTATTGATAATCGCTTGTAAGATATTATTGTCAAAATGCCCTGATTGAAGTAATTTGATTTGATTTAATAGTAACTTTTTTACTGTCTCTAATGATTGACCTTCTTTTGCGATTCCATCCATGAATAGTACACTATAGTCTTGTAGCGTGTATGCGCCAGCGCTAGCTTCTAAGACTTCTTGTTTTTTTACCAAATTCAAATCCATTAAACCTGCATTTCCATTGGATAATATGTTGCTCATAAAATTCAATAATCTTGCATCATTCGTATTTGCGCCTGGAAATCTAAATCCGATACTTACATATTCGGCATCCGGGCCATATACACTGGCTTCAATGGGTTTTGTAATTTCATTTTCTTTTTCGAATTGATAAGTTGGAACTGGCTTGGGTTTCATGTAGGCAAATGCTTTATCGATTTTTCCGATGACTTCATCCGAGTTAAAGTCGCCTGCTAATACGATGCACATATTATTCGGTACATAATTTTCATAAAAATATTCACGAATGGCAGTTAGCGAAGGGTTTTTCAAATGTTCGATGGTGCCAATTGTGGTTTGTTGGCCATAATTGTGTTTTTGAAAAAGTTTGGCAAAAAGTAACTCCGATACTTTGTCATCATCGCTATCCAGACTTATATTTTTCTCTTCATAAACGGCTTCTAATTCCGTATGAAAAAGTCTTAAGATCGGATTCCTAAATCGTTCCGCTTCGATAGTTATCCATTTATCTATTTGATTACTTGGAATATCATTAATATAGGCAGTTTGTTCGAAAGATGTAAATGCATTTGTGCCTTGTGCGCCTATTATACTCATAAGTTTATCATATTCATTCGCAATCGAAAATTTAGCTGCCTCACCTGAAGTAGCATCTATTTCTCTATAGATTAGTTTTCTCTTTTCTTCATCGGTAGTTAAATTATACTTTGCGTATAATGCGTCTATTTTATCAAGCAAGGGGTTTTCTTTTTGCCAATCTAATGAACCATATTTATTAGTGCCCTTAAAAAGCATATGTTCTAAGTAATGTGCTAAGCCTGTGTGGTTTTTCGGATCAGTTTTGCTCCCAGCTTTAGTTGCGATAATAGTTTGCAAACGAGGTATTTCCTTGTTTTCAGTTAAGATTACTGTTAAGCCATTTTTTAAGATGTAAAAACGAACTTTCATTGGGTCGTTTTTTACGTAGGAGTATTGGTATTCGCCTGATTTGGCTTTAAGCCAAGTGGTATTTTGTGCATTCGCAGCATGAAATAGGCAAACTAATAGTAAGCATTGGATGAGCGTTCTCATGAAAAGTGATTTGTCTTAAAAGTAAATTATAAATGAGTATTAGCAAATTTTAAAGTACAAAAAAACCGACTCTTTTCAAGAATCGGTTTTTTTTATAATTTTTATTTTAAAATTTAGTTGTCTTTCCCATCTTTCAATTCAAGATCTTTTGTGATCACTAAATATTCATCTGAATCCTTAATTCGTAACCACTTTTTGTATTGATCATCATCTAGCGTTTCGCGCAAACGCTTATCACGTAACATGTAGGATTGTTTAAGTAAATAATTTTTTTCTAAACTGCTCATATTTTTATTTATAATAATCGCATCTACATCACGTGAGCATTCTGAGCAAATACCTTTAAATACAGGCCTTTGAATACTTGCTAAGTCTAAATCGTCACAAAGCACATCTAGATTTGTGTAACGTTTTTTTACAACAGTCGTTTTGTATTCTTGCTCTTGTGGAGTCATTTTGATTTCACGTTCTTTACGTGGCTTGAATTTTTTTTCTGGCTTTGGTGCTGGCGCAGCAACCACTGGCTCTTCACGATTTAATGGTGGAGGTGGCGGAGGAGTACCTTGTGGTTGACCACCTTGGTAGTATTTATCGTATTTTTTTCTGTTATCATTATAATATCTTTTTTGACCATAGGTGGTATAATAGTAACCTTTGTCTTTAGTTTTTCTTTCAACTGCGGTCGTGTCTTCTTCTTCAACGGTTGTGGTTCGTACTCGTTTTTCGCCATAATATTTACCATCACGTTCGTTTCGGTCAATTTTTACATCATATTCTTCTTCAACAGACTTTCTGTCTACTTCTTTTTTGGGAGGGTTGTTTTCAAACCCTTTCACATCGAATTCTGCTTCTACAGGGTTGTTTTGATAATAGCGGCTCTTTTTATTTTTTTTATTTTGAGCCTGTGCATCATGTGACATGCTGAGTGCTAATGAGCCAATTGCTAAAGCAATAATTAGTTTGTTCATGCTTATTAAATATATATTTAAGTTTGGAAAAATAAGATAATGTTTTTTAATAATCCTAATTTCGTGAGCGTAAAAATAAGTTAATGTTAGAGAAAAATACAATTGATTTTCTAAAAAAGTTAAAAAAGAGTAATCATCGTGATTGGTTAGAAGCCAATAGAACGTCTTATGAGGACGCGAAAAATAATTTTTTATCGATCGTTGAAAAAATGATTCAGCATTTATCGAAGTCAGATTCACGATATGGCGAGTTGCAAGCTAAGCAGTGCGTCTTTCGTTTAAATCGAGACATTCGGTTTTCAAAAGACAAATCACCCTACAAAACCAATTTCGGTGCAAGCTTCAGTATTGGGGGTAAAAAAAGCCATTATGCCGGATATTACCTTCATCTTGACCCAGAAAATTCATTTGCGGGTGGCGGTATTTGGATGCCAGAAGCGGATATGCTAAAAAAAATTAGACAAGAAATAGATTATAATGCAGATGAATTTCTAGCAATTTTGAAGCACAAAACTTTTGTAAACACATTTGGAACCTTGCATCAAGATGATAAATTGAAGAATCCACCTAAGGGTTATGATTCAGAGAATAAAGTGATTGAAATGCTTAAACTTAAGAGTTTTACTGCGATGAAAGGATTTACGGTAGAGGATGTTTTGAACAAGAGGTTTCCGAATGAAGTTGCGAAAACATTTGATGCGCTAGAACCATTACTTAGTTTTTTAAATCGAATTTATGAATCGTAAATTACGTATAATTTCAGAAGCATTCTACTTTGGCCGGCATTTCAGCTTCGAACAGACTTAATTCATCAAACTTATTTTGAAGAATATGTTGTTAGATTGAATTGATTGTTCTATAATTGTACTTTGATTACATCAATACAAATACTTATATTTGCTATTACTATAAAAAACACGACGAAATAAGAAGTATGAAAAAATTATTCGGATTCAATGGATTGCTTGCATGCGGCTTGCTTGCGATGCTTGCTTCATGCGGAAACCCAAAATCAACCTCGAATCTTGTATCTTCCAAAACTGGCTGGTCTTACAACGATCCTAATAATGGAGGATTTGATGTGCCACTTTTTCAGGGGCAGTACATCGGTCCAGGCCTAGAATTTGTGGAAGGTGGTCGTTTCACGATGGGGCAAACAGAAGAAGATTTAACGTATGAAAATAACAATCCTCCAAAAACTGTTTCGGTTTCTTCATTTTTCATGGATGAAACAGAAGTTGCGAATATCCATTACCGCGAATATTTGTTTTGGTTAAGCCGTACTTATGGTAATGATTATCCCGAAATTTACCAAAAGGCTTTGCCAGACACACAATGTTGGCGAAAAGCATTACAATATAATGAGCCACAAGTTGAATTCTATTTCAGGCACGCGGCATACAACTACTATCCTGTTGTCGGCGTTACTTGGGATCAAGCAAATGCCTATTGTAAATGGCGTACAGATCGTGTAAATGAAATGATACTTATCAAGCTTGGATATTTGAAGAAAAATCCTTATCAATCATCTGAAGATAATTTTGATGTGCGAACTTATGCATCAGGCCAATATGAAGGTAAAGCAGGTATCAAAAAAAAGGATCTAAACCCAACAGGATCGAAGAAACGTAATATAGGTTATGAAGATGGACTTCTTACTGCTGATTATCGTTTACCAACAGAAGCTGAATGGGAATATGCTGCACTTGGTTATATTGGACAAAATCCTGAGCCTGATTCTAAAAATCGTAGAGGTGAGGAGGTTGTTGTGAACCGACAGGTATATCCTTGGAAAGATAATCTTTCAACTCGTGAAGGAATCAATAATGCATACCAAGGTATGGAATTGGCTAATTTCAAAAGAGGTTTAGGAGATGTACAAGGTGTTGCTGGGGGCTTAAATGATAACGCAGATATACCTGCTGGTATCTTTTCATACAAACCAAATTCATATGGTTTGTATAACATGGCTGGTAATGTAAGTGAGTGGGTGTTGGATGTTTATCGTCCAAGCACAATCCAAGATGCTTCTGATTTCCGACCGTTCCGTGGCAATGTCTTCAAGTCTTATAAAACATTGGAAGATTATACATTAGAGGAAAAAGATTCACTAGGTAATTTGCAAAAGCGTGAAGTAACACAAGAAGAATTAGCTGAGAAGAATACGGACTATCGTGGTGCTAACATGATTAGTTACTTGGATGGAGATACCATAAGTACTGCTTTTTATGACTACGGTAAAACTACTTTAATTAATGATCAAGCGCATGTTTATAAAGGAGGTAGTTGGAATGATAGAGCATATTGGATGAGCCCAGGTACTCGCCGTTTTTTACAAAGTGGTCAAACAAGTTCTAGCATTGGCTTCCGTTGTTGTATGGATCGCTTAGGAAGTTCATCTTTGAAAGGACCAAGTGGACATCGTTTTGAAGGTTCAAAAAAGAAATCAAGATAATTAAATCTTAAATAATATTAGAAAGGCTATCTTAAATAAGGTGGCCTTTTTTTGTGATTGTAATACAGATTGTTCAAGCTGTAATATACTTTCAAATACACAATTTGGATTAAACACAGAATCAGTATTAGAAATGTTGAAATGATTAATACCGATTGGAATTATGTAACGCGGAATGGTATTGCTGTAAGCTTCCTTCGTGATCAACATCAATATCATCGGTACAGACATACCAGTTTTTCGTATCTCAAATTGTTCTTAACAAAATAATCAGCGGCATTTATCACGACAAATTTGTCGGGATAAGATTTGGTCTGCGACTCAAATCACATGGGTATTAGTTATAGAGCAAGTATCTTCATCTGCGAGTTTAGATAAAAGTTGTCTCGTCATGGGTGACGAGATGGAAAATAAAATAGGTAACTCTACGGATAATCATACAAATTTTCAAAATTATCGCTACGGTCTAATTTGAAAATCAATTTGGTATTACAGATTCTAAACAGAGTTTTAAGGTTTATTGATATATTGTTATTAACCTAAACTTGAGTTATCTAACTTTGAGCTCAATTTTTTTTCGGCATTATTTGTATATCCTAACCTTATTAATTTGAATATTTAATTTAATATTGAATGAATAGTAAAAATCGTTTGATTTCGAATTACCACGAATATCGCCTGTTGAAAATTGCTTATCAGGATTTATGAGTTTTGATTTATCTGCTACATATTTTGCAATTACTGCGTTTTCAGCGTCCAAGTACTTATCAAATAATATTGGATTGATATAGTGAGTACTGACATCATCTAAATAATCAGTAAATAATTTTCGTCCTATGTATTCAAGTGAGATCGACGTCTTTTGTCCAACTTGGTAACGTAGCCCAAAGCCAAAAGGCAGATTCCATTGCGAGAGCTTATAAGGTTTTCTGTCAGGATATTCGCTCATACCTTGACCTTCCAGCTGTAAAGGACTTAGTTTCACCCAAATATTTTCTTCCGCAATTGGGTCGTAGTAAGAGCCTTCTGGGTCGAAACTAAAATTGCCAATTCCTCCAACTAAATAAGGTTGTAAACTTGCTGTTTTGCGTCGGGACCATAATTTATCGTTCCTCTTTTCTGAAAACAAATCAAAAGGGTAGAAATCAACTAACAAACTGGTTTCCGAAATTTTAGTTTGAAAATCAAGATTTCGTGAGAATCTTAGATAAGCAGGATCCTTTTCATTCGCAAAATGAATGTTTTGATCACTACCTGCAATCTTACCAGCGATGTAATTCAATCGAAATCCGAATAAGTTACTCGGGTGATATGTATAAGCAATCCCATAAAAAAAAGTGCGTGGCTTGATATGCGTCGCAATAAGGTTGTTCTTTACAAAATTTGATTGTCCGCCTAGATCACCCAAATAATTACTGGAGCCAAGTTGAAAACTCAGGAATGTTTTTCTTTTTCTTAGCGTGTAAGATTTATTACGACTAAAACTATCATTTGGTAATACAATGATAGTATCAACTTTCGCAAGTGAAATTATTTGGGTGTCGATAACCGTTTCATTTTCATTTCTTCGCAGTGAATCGGTTTTTAATTTATTTTGTTCTTTCGCAAGTTTTTTCAAACTATCGTTTGCTTGCTTTTGCTGTCTGAGGGTTATCTTCTGTTGAACTTCAATACTATCTTTAATGCCTTTAAGCCTTAACTTCTCTTCTGAT
>JBIIJE010000077.1:0-12611 GCA_044234005.1 Chitinophagaceae bacterium
GTGGTGTTTAATTGCAGTCACTATAAGATCCGTTTTGTTCTCTTATTTTTTCGATTTTATGGTACATATTTTCTAGTTAGAAATCTCTTGGTCTACAACTTGATATAAGTAATGTGAGTGCATAAGTAATAGGTGTAGCGAAAATCTCAAAGAACTTTTCATGAAATTAATATTTAACTGAAATTTTGCAGCAGGAACGAAGTGTTCTACTGTGAATAAAGCCTGACAAGGCTTTTCTTGGTAACCTAGATTCAGAATTAAAATGTTGAAACGATTTAGAAGCTGTCAGTCAATATGTTGCAAATATTGAAAACATCTTCTAATTAGTCCTGTTAACTATTAACGAGACATCTAACACGCTAGAATTTTCGTTCCTTAAATCCTATCGTGTAATTTGAGTTTAAATATTAGTGAAATACAAAAACAAAGTATCTAAATAAACGCAGCGCTAATCTCTATACTCGAAGTATCAAATTTCGAAGAATCAAATCTTGAGCGAGAAGAATATTAGTTGATAATAATCAAACCAAGAAGTACCTCGGCTTTATTCCATCACTCAATGTCATTATTAACCTTGTTTGTTTATCACAACTTTTTCTTGTTTAGGTCCTGCAATTCCTTTCTCGTCCCATTCTTTTTTTACCAATTCTTGAACACCAAAGTACACATCCCAATAATCTGCTTGCACACAATAAGGACGTATCGCCAATGTGACCATGGCATCTGCAACTTTTAGTACACTAACCTCAGGTGTTGGTGATGATATAACCTTTGGATGTTTCAGCATAGCTTCAATAGCCACGCTACGTGCATCATCTATACTTGTACTTGCATCAATGGCCATTGAAAGATCTACACGTAAATTTCCATGTGTGGTATAATTGGTAATTATGCCAGTAGATAAGGGTCCGTTAGGAACAAACACAGTTTTGTTCTCCGCTGTTAAAACAGTGGTATTAAAAACGCCTTGTTCTGAAACCACACCTACTACGCCTTGGGCTTCAATCATATCACCTACTTTAAAAGGTTTAAAGATGAGCATCATTACACCACCAGCCAAGTTTCCTAATGATCCATTCATAGCGGCACCGATACCTATAGCAGCGCCCGCCAATAGACCGCCAAACATAGTTGTTGGCACACCCATAATTCCTAAAACAGTTGAAAGAAGCAGAATTAATAATACAACCTTCACCAAAGAGATTAGAAAACTCTGTAGCGAAGGGTCATAATTATTGCGTGCCATGAGTCCTTTAAGAATTCCCATGACCTTTTTAATAAGCCAAGATCCAACGACATAAAAAAGGAAAGCCCCAATAATCTTAGGTGCATAATCGATTGCCATGTTCGTAATTTTTTCAACATAACTAGTTGTTGAAGTGGCAACTTGAGCTGCCCCTGCTGTGATTTGTAGTAAAATCATGTTGTGATATTTTTCATTTAGCCTGCAATATAAAAAAATTTGAATCTAGTTGTTTATTTTACGATAATGATAAACATTTGATGTAATAGGCATCTATGATTGAATATACTACCCTAATTAGGGCATGTTTGGCATGCTGCCTTTCTGAGATGACCAACGTATGACTTCAAATTGGCATTATTAAACATAACTCCAAAGCGCAAGAATCCATCGCCTCATTTCTACATGGGTGTTTGCCGTTAGTCTTACGCCTGCGGAGATGAACAAACTATTCTGCTAAAAGTAATTAGTGCATGTAATAGAGATTTTAGAGCCAAACAAGCTTATGCTATTTAGCTCAGGAAGCCAACACACTATGCCAGCCTCATTCCTGCAATAGTTTTAGTGGATACTTGCGTTAGTGGATACATTATACATATTATTTGGGAAATTCAATATCTTGGAATTCGAATAGTTGGTTATACTTGTGGAGAATCCTATGACCAGTATGTATGGCTGTTACTTCCTTGCATTCTTGTCAGTTAAACCCGAAGCGATAATTATTACTTCGCCAACAATACGGTGCCCGTGCGCTTGAATCTTTTTCCATTGGTGCAGTAACCGTCAATTATCCAAACATAAGTGCCAGGGGGCATCTCAATATTATTAAATGTGCCATCCCATTTCTTCTTTGGATCGGTAGTTTCAAATATCGCTTGTCCCCAACGATTGAAAATTTTAAAATATTCCAATTTAAAAATTCTAGAATTCATCATTCCAAAATTTCTATTTATCGGAATATCACTATTCGGATTAAACGCATTCGGTAAGTTCAAATCTGTACACTCTGAAAATACCCAAACAGAATCTGTTCGTACACAGCCCGAACTATCATTGGTAACCGTTACATAATAAGGTTGTACATCTTGCGGTGTACAAATTGGTTGCTGTTTATTTATGTTGTCTAAATACAAAGGCGGTGTCCAAACATAAGAGTACTCTTGACCTACAGACATATGCTCTCCACCCAAAATCGTATAAGCACCGTCAGCTACATATCGATCTTCGCCAGCATCTGCCACTATTCGGCTTACTTTTACAGTAACATTGGTATCATATGCACACGATCCATCGGAAGTAAATTCTAAATGTGTGTGATAAGTATAATCTTCATTTGGATGAATAAAAATAGAGGTTGTATCATAAGGGGGAATTGCATTATACGCTGGATCCCAAATATTGCTAAACAAACCTGGTCCATTCGTGACTAACAATAAGGTATCGCCTTGACAAATTAGGGTATCATTCGAAACTTCAATTCGAGGTTTTGGCAATACAGTAATTAATTTACAATCGACACGCATAGTTGGCAAACCTTCATCAAGCGCTAAATACACATTGTATAAACCTGGTGTGGTATAGGTAAATGTAGGAGGATTTTGAACGAACGCTTTTGGTTGCGTGGCAAACTGGCAACTAATAAATGATAAACGAGAAATAGAGTTATCCCCCCGATTGGCCGTAAAGCAATAGACTAAATCTTTATCACGTAAAAACTTTGTGAAATATCGAGGTTGGTTAAAGCCTGCAAAATTTAATAAATTCACAGAAGATGTTGGCACTAGTACGTTATCGAAGTTGATGAGTGTCATGGTGTTATTACCTTCGTTAGTAATATAACCATAATATTTACCACAATCTTTTATGGTCGTAATGTCTCTTGGCGAATTTAATAATCCTCCAAAATTGCCCAAGTTTGCTTCAATGAATGGCCCAAGTAATGATACGCCAAAATCAAGCCTACTCAACATGTTAGTACCTTTATTTACCACAAATACATGCCAATTCGCACCATCAAAAACCCCATTAATACCTGTAGGTTGGTTAAAATTACCCGGATTAGCTAAATCAACTACTGCAGGTTGATTGGTTATTGTATTTCCAAATTCTAATCGCACTAAAGTATTCGTCGTTCCATTAGTTGTGAATGCATACCAATTGTTGGCTTCATAAAACATAAAAATGTCTTGTGGATTTTCTAATGCTCCATTCAAATTACCCATATCCGTTACAACTGGCGTGTTTGCTAGGCTGTTACCAAATTCTAATCTTACAATTTTAGCATCGATAATACCATTGCCCGCTAGAATAAAACCATACCAATTTCCACCGGTTTGTAAAATTTCAAAACCTTTTGCTTCGGCGGGAATGTTTGCTGAAAAATTGCCCATATCCGAAGCAACCGGCACATTTGACAAGCTATTACCATAATCATAACGTATTAAACTAAATGGTACGTTGTTATTAACAACAAACATATAGTAGTTGCCATTGTCTTTCCCAGAAGCAATGGAAGAAGGTGCTGACAAACCAGTACCCGCATTGATACTACTTCCTGTAGGAATATTATTTAAATAAGCTGAACAAAAGCCCCAATAATAAGAGCTTGCTTGGGCAGTCGTAAAAAGTGTCATGTTGTTGCCAATACACATGGTATCGGGTCCACTAATCAAAGTTTGAGCCTCCAATTTGTTGGCAAACAAACTTATAAACAAAATACACCAAGCTACTAGGCTAAATCGTTTCATTTTTGCGTATAAAATCTCGTATAATTTGGCTAATATAAGCATTCAATTTCAATTGTTAAAAAATGTTTTCATTTTACCTTACATCTGCGTGTTTATTTGGACGTATATTTTTTCCGTTGCGTTTGCATTAGCCTGAAAATAAACCGCTAATTTGGCTTGTATTTCTTCATAAAAATTTCTGTCAGATAGGAGTTTAGAGAAGCTTTTTTGGTAAAAATCCGTATCCGTCACATCAAAAGCGCATCCTAATTCAATTAAGTGTCTTGCCTCATTAAATTTCTGCCATTTAGGTCCGAAAAGAACTGGGATTTTATAAACAGCGGCTTCCAAGGTATTGTGAATGCCAGTTTCAAAACCTCCACCGATATAGACCAAATTAGCAAATCGATATAACTTAGACAACAAGCCTAGAGTATCTACAATCATCACTTTCTTACTGATATCTTCTGATTCAGTGTACAAAACATAATCCCAATCAATTTTTGCGTAGTTAAAATGGGTAACCTCGTGTGGCACTATGATTACTTTCCAATCATCCGACAAATACTGAATCAGTTTACGTAATGCAGGCAAATCGGACTCCCAAGCACTTCCTGCAATAAAACTTTTATGTTGTCCAATAAAACGAAGTATTTTCTCATCTGTGAAATCTTGTTGTGAGTTTTGAATCACTCGATCAAATCTTGTGTCGCCTGTCACTGAAACGCTTAAAACGCCTGATTTATTCAATAATTCCTTACTTATATTGTCCTGAACAAAAATGTGAGAGAAGTAATGCAAATGCCTTTTAAAAAAAGAGCCCCAGGACTTGAAAAATACTTGGTCTGGCCTAAAAACCGCTGAAATTAGATACACCGGAATTTGCTTTAAGTGCAATATATAAAGCATGTTAAACCAAAATTCATACTTCACAATCACGAGCATACTAGGTTTCAACATATCTATAAATTGCGTCATAGCATGTCTAGTATCAAATGGCAAATAATAAATTAGATAAGACGGATATTTTTTCTTGACAAACTCATACCCTGAAGATGAAAAAAAAGTGAGTATAAATTTCGAATAATTATTTTCTGCTTTGAATCTTTCCAAAAGTGGTAAGCCTTGCTCAAATTCGCCAACAGATGCGAAATGAAACCAAATCAAATTATCATTCTTCCCATCATGAATGGACATCTCACGCCATTGCGCCTTTTGTCTTCCACCCCACATGAGTCTTGCTTTTGCATGCCATATGGAAGCAACACGTATCGATAAGATGTAGAGATAAATACCTATGGAATATATGGCCCGCAAACTATTCAGCTAGTAATAAATTTCTTCTACTTTCTTCTTGTAAATTGGTAGCGTCCATCCTAATTTAAGTCCAGTTAATATATCATGTCTTTGGGCATTATCGGAGCGACCTACATCAAACAAATAAGTTCGTCTACCTCTTGTGAACCCATAGGTGAGGTTAAAACCAATATTAAAATTTAATAACTTATTGCTTGCAAAATAGGCGTATCCTATAAATTGCTCGAAAAATATTCCATTTGTAAGCCTATCATATCCTTTAAAGTACTCGCCATTTAACTGTGGAAAAGACTTTTCTTGATCAAAAAATTTTATTTTGTGTTGCATAAAACCTATCGAACTTAACAATAAAGGGCCCGAATTTTTATTGACTTGAAACCAAGGAAGTACTTTCCCAAATTGCAAGCCTAATAAATAACCACGTTCGAATTTTCCAATATTTAATAAATCACCATTGAGTGCAATTAAACCGCCTTGATCTGTCATTACATTTTGTAACAAGCTATCCTCGTGCATTTTATTTCCGAAAAGAAACTCCAATTTTGCGCCAAAAATATAATTTCGCTGTGTTTTATATTTTACCCCCACCCCTAACCTATAGTTAGCACCAAAACGTTTTGCCATATCCGCCATTGGTAAATCACCACCAAATAGCACATCTAAATTCCACATTTTGTTCGCCAATTCAACTGATGTAGAGTCTTGTCCACTGCTGTTAGCTTGCGCCAGAATAAGTTTGGAACAAGATAATAAGGCTAAAAATATAGTTATAAACTTACGTCGCAATATTTTACTTTTCAAGTGGTAAAGTTGCGTGATTCTGCATGAATTATCAAAATAATTATCATCATAATGCCTTATTTTCGCCCCTCAATAAAATTTTATTCGCTTGAATACTATCCAAATGGTTGACTTGAAAAGCCAGTATAATCATATCAAAGATGAGATACAAATAGCTATGCAAAAAGTAATTGATGATACAGCTTTCATCAATGGACCCCAAGTAGCTCAATTTGCGCACGAACTTGAAAACTATTTAGATGTAAAACATGTAATTCCTTGTGCAAACGGAACCGACTCTTTGCAAATTGCTATGATGGCATTAGGCCTTGAACCTGGCGATGAAATCATTACACCTTCGTTTACCTATATTGCCACTGTAGAGGTAGTAGCGCTTTTAAAACTCAAACCTGTTTTTTGTGAAATCAATGCGAAAACATTTTGCATCGATGAAAATGAAATTGAAAAATTAATTACCGACAAAACTAAAGCCATAGTGCCTGTTCATTTATACGGACAATGTGCTAATATGGAGGTCATTATGGAAATTGCTGAAAAACATAATTTATTTGTAATTGAAGATAATGCGCAAGCTATTGGTGGTTACTATACTTTCAAAGATGGCACACGCAAAGCAAATGGAACGATAGGTCATATAGGAAGTACCTCATTCTTCCCAAGTAAAAATTTAGGATGTTATGGAGATGGTGGTGCGTTATATACAAATGATAGCGATTTGGCAGAAAAAATGAAAATGATTGCTTCCCACGGACAAAAAACTAAATATGTGCATGATGTGATAGGATGCAATTCAAGACTAGACACGCTGCAGGCGGCTGTTTTGAGTGTAAAACTGCCTCGCTTAGATAGTTATTGCAATGCAAGACGAGAAGTAGCTGATTTTTATAATCAAGCATTTGCCAATCATAAAAATATAACCACGCCTTTTGTCTCTGATTTTTCACATCATGTTTATCATCAATATACTTTGATTTTAAATGATGTGAACCGAGATGATGTCAAAAAACAATTGCAAGAAAAAGGAATTCCAACAATGATTTATTACCCAATTCCTGCACACAAACAAAAAATGTTTGCTAGCTTACAATTGGCAGAAATTAATTTAGAAACAACTGATTGGTTAACAGAGCGCGTGATTTCATTGCCAATTCATACTGAGATGACAGTGGAGCAATTGCAATATATAAGCACCGAACTTTTAAATATCATTAATAATTTATCTAAATGAATATAGCAGTAGTTGGAACAGGATACGTGGGGTTGGTCTCGGGTACTTGTTTTGCCGAAACAGGCAACCATGTTATTTGTGTTGATATCGATTCTCAGAAAGTAACGCGTTTATTGGCTGGTGAAATTGTAATCTATGAACCTGGCTTAGAAGTCTTGTTTCAAAGAAATTTAAAAGAGAAACGTTTACATTTTACAACCAACTTGCAAGAAGCTGTAGAGGCATCTGATTTAATATTTTTAGCTTTACCAACACCACCAGGTGAAGATGGTGCGGCTGATTTACGTTACGTTTTAGGTGTGGCGGAAAATATAGGGGAAATTTTGGCTACACATAGAAAATACAAAGTTGTAATTAATAAAAGTACTGTGCCAGTTGGAACTGCGGAAAAAGTAAGTGCAAAAATTAAGGAAAATTTTGACGGAGAATTCGATGTGGTAAGTAACCCAGAATTTCTACGTGAAGGAGTTGCTGTAGATGATTTCATGAAACCAGATAGAGTCGTAATCGGTTGTCAATCGGAAAGAGCGCATAAATTGATGCATCAATTGTATGCGCCATTTGTAAGACAAGGCAATCCAATTTATTATATGGATGAACGAAGTGCTGAACTTACAAAGTATGCCGCAAATTCATATTTGGCGATGCGTATTACGTTTATGAACGAGTTAGCTAATTTGTGCGAAAAAGTAGGCGCTGATGTGGAAACCGTTCGTGTTGGAATGGGAAGCGACAATAGAATTGGCAAACGATTTTTATTTCCAGGAATTGGTTATGGCGGTAGCTGTTTCCCAAAGGATGTTCAAGCGCTTGTGCAAACTTCCAATCAATACCAGTATGATTTTAAGATTTTAAATTCAGTGATTGATGTCAATGATAATCAAAAACTTGTCTTGGCTGATAAAATAATTAAATATTTTCAAGGTAACTTAAAAGAAAAAAAAATAGCGATATGGGGGCTTTCTTTTAAACCTAATACCGATGATATTCGAGAAGCTCCAGTGTTGAATATTATCCCTAAATTAATAGAGGCCGGTGCGAATGTCGCTTGTTACGACCCCGAAGGTATGGAAAATACGAAACAATATTTTGAGCAAAATCATCCATCAATTGTTTCGAATATTTCATACGGAAATAATGCATATGATATTTTAGCGGGAGCCGATGCTCTCGCTATTTGCACAGAATGGGGCATTTTCCGCACGCCCGAATTTGACAAGATTAAAGCAGAATTAAATCAGCCAGTTATTTTTGATGGCAGAAATTTATTTGAACTTGAAGAGATGATTGAAAATGGGTTTTATTACAATTCAATTGGAAGAAAAACAATATCCTAACTATGAAAAGAGTATTAATTACTGGAGGTGCAGGATTTTTAGGTTCACATCTTTGTGATAGATTTATAAAAGAAGGTTGCCATGTAATTGCCATGGACAATTTAATTACAGGTTCTTTAAAAAATATTGAACATTTGTTTTCTTTACCCAATTTTGAGTTTCATCATCATGATGTTTCAAAATTTGTGCATGTTTCTGGCGATCTTAATTACATTTTGCATTTTGCTTCACCGGCTAGCCCTATCGATTATTTAAGAATTCCAATTCAAACATTAAAAGTAGGTTCATTAGGAACGCATAATTTGTTAGGTTTAGCAAAACAAAAAAATGCGCGCATGCTCATTGCTTCCACGAGTGAGGTATATGGAGATCCATTGGTACATCCTCAAAACGAAGAGTATTGGGGCAATGTAAATCCTATTGGACCTCGAGGAGTTTATGATGAAGCAAAGCGTTTTCAAGAGGCTATGACGATGGCTTATCATACCTATCATGGTTTGCAAACTCGAATTGTGCGCATATTTAATACCTATGGACCTCGAATGCGACTCGATGATGGGAGAGCACTACCCGCGTTTATGAGTCAAGCATTACGAGGTGATGATATTACAGTTTTTGGCGATGGAAGTCAAACGCGATCTTTTTGCTATGTCGATGATTTGGTAGAAGGTATTTACCGTTTGCTTTTAAGTGATTATGTGCAGCCTGTTAATATTGGCAATCCCCATGAAATTACCTTGCTCGAATTTGCAGAAGAAATTCAGAAACTAATCGGGGGCAAATCAAAAATTGTATTTGAACCACTGCCACAAGACGACCCTAAACAAAGACAACCTGATATTACAAGAGCAAAAGAAATACTAAACTGGGAGCCTAAAATTGATAGAAGTGAGGGCTTAAAAATTACACTTGATTATTTCAAAAAATCCCTAGGCATCCATTAAGATTATCGCATGAAAATCGAAGAAACGATTAACATATTACCCCAAGATTTCGCAGATGACGCACGCGTTTGGATATTTCAATCTAACAGAGCATTTGACGAACAAGAGGAAATTGAAATTAATGAGCAATTACATAATTTCTATGTGCAATGGCAAACACACGGAAAATCGGTAAAGGGTTGGGCAAAACTAGTCTATAAACAATTTATTCTTGTAATGGCGGATGAGCATGAACATGGCGTAAGCGGATGCAGCACAGATGGCATGATGCGAATTATAAAAAGCTTTGAACGGCAATACCAAGTCAATCTATTTGATAGATTAACAATCACATTTTTAGTAAATGGCAAAGCAGAACCACTTCCTATGCAACAAGTAAAATATGCTTTAAGCAAAGGTTACATCGAAACTGACACTTTACTTTTCAACAATACGGTTGATACCAAAAAAAAATTAGAAGATGAATGGCTAATACCGCTAGATAAAAGTTGGTTGTGGTCGCGAATCCTTGATTGATAAAATGAATAGCCATTTCTTAAATAGTTAAACCAAGATTTTGCAATAGCTTGGTATAGATATAACGAAGCGCGTTGTGTCTGTCTCGAGCATATCAGATGGTGATGATGAGATCTAGGATGCTAACGACCGCAATACTATCGGCAGTAGTCCTGACAGAGAAAGCATTTGCGAGTTTTGATAGACATATGCATTCCACTTTGTTGCTTGTCGAGAAGTTTTTGATGTTTTACCTTCTTCATCTATAAAATACTCCAACGGACTTTTTACCGATGCTAGATGGGATTATCTGCTTGGCAGCAAGGCGGGCGCCTAGACTAAAATAATTGGACTATTTATAGTTCGTATTCGTTAAACTAGCATTTTAAAACTTGATTCAAAACAAATATGAACTACGATGAAGATAGTTTAGGATTACTACTTAATGAATAACAAGATAACTCATTTTTCCTCTGCCGAGATTTTCTGTTGGGAGACATAAGAACGCTAGGCTTGATGAGTCTTATACAAGAAACTGTCGACTAACAAAAGCAACAAGCAATTTGATAAGAGGTAAAATATGGAATCATATTCAACACAATGATATAATTCAATAAATATAGCTAAGAAATTGAATTGATTTTTTAAATATCTCCGTACATTCGCGTCCTAAATTTTATTAGGTCCGGTAGCTCAACTAGATAGAGCAATCCCGAATAGTGTGGATAGGTCTTGGTAAAATTAATTAGTAGTAATTGGTCCGGTAGCTCAGCTGGATAGAGCAACAGCCTTCTAAGCTGTAGGCCATTGGTTCGAATCCAATCCGGATCACAAAGGTTGTCACATTGGCAACCTTTTGTGAATAAATTATGTACAACACTTATATTATCTATAGCCAAAAGCTTGACAAATTTTATATTGGCTACACTTCTGATTTGCAAAATAGAATTGAGTTTGAAGCAATCTGATTTATCACAACTTTCAATTTACTTTTACAGAAAATGTTAATTATGGAACTCCCTAAATTTTTACTAGCTGATAATACAGATTTTGTTGAAGATATTTTTATCATTCATCTTGATTTTCCTCGATTTATTGTAAATCTGAAAAATGATGAATTGGAACTTTTAGACGAGACGGATGAACTCAGCGATGCCGAATTACAAATCGAAATAGATAAGCTACTATTGGAAGCCACTGAATTTTACGACCGAGAAATTTCTCGATATGACTCATAATCAGAGACTTCTGTCATTTTATTGCTAGCAATTACAAGCTGGTACGTTACTTCTACGCTTAATGTTAGTGAGTTTTTAATAAAACAAACTGATATGGAATAAAGCAATACATTTTGTAGCTCATAAACCGTGCCTGTATATTTGTGCTCCTAAAATAAATATAGATTATGAAAACATCAAACATCAAAATGACAGCCTTAGCATTACTAAGCATCACCGCATTATTCGCATCTTGTGACAAGGATGAATTAGACGACATTACTAACACTGTAACACCTACGGCCAAGGTAATTGTTGTGCATGCATCTCCTGACGGACCAGCGGTTGATCTCTTAGTCGATAATACAAAACAAGGGACTTTAAGTTACAAAGCAGCTACGGCATACCTTAATATTAATGAAGGCACAAGAAATATTAAAGTGAATGCTGCAAATACTTCAACAAGTGTTATCAATGCAGATTTATCTTTCACAGCAAATAAAAGTTATACGCTTTTTGCGATTGATTCGGTTTCGAAAATTTCACCATTAAGATTAGAAGATGACTTGACTGCTCCAGCTGCAGGGACTGCACACGTAAGATTTGTTCACCTTTCTCCTAACGCCCCGGCAGTTGATATAGTAGCAGGCGGAAGCGTAATAACAGGATTCGGTAACAAGGCTTTCAAAAGTTTTAGCAACTTTACTCCATTACCAGCAGGTACTTATAATTTAGATGTTAACCTAGCAAATACAACCACAACAGTATTAGATGTTGACAACGTAGTATTGAGTGCAGGTAAAATATATACAATCTATGCAAGAGGCTTTGTGGGAGGCACTGGAGCTTCAGCTTTAGAAGCTGGTACAATTCTTCACAACTAAGAGTTTTTCAAGGTTTAAGTGGGTATAAAAGAAAATGCCCTGCGGAGAAATTTGCAGGGCATTTTTAATTTCAAAATGCTATCATTTTTAGGGTGTCAGTACGCTCGCTATGTAATAAGTATACTGAGCATAAATTTTAAACAATGCTTTCATCCTTAAGCATTCCCATTCATATAATTCCTTTCAATTAGAAATTATGCCTTACTCATCGCAGCAAAATGATGATGGAAATGCGGTATTGTTTCAATGCCCTTATAAAAATTAAACACATCATACTTTTCATTAGGTGAATGAATGTTGTCATTATCTAAACCAAATCCCATCAAAACAGTTTTCAAACCTAATGTTTTTTCGAACAATGATATGATTGGAATACTTCCCCCCCCCCGAGTAGGGTTGGGTGTGTGTGGTAGGGTTGT
>JBIIJE010000172.1:0-3277 GCA_044234005.1 Chitinophagaceae bacterium
TGTAGGATCACCGTTACAACGATTTCTAATTCTCACATCATACATGGTATTAGGCGTCAAACCCGTTAGTAAAAATTGAGTGGTAGCGCCACCAAACATAAGCGTGAACCAAGATGCGTCAACCGATTTTTTATACCAAACATTGTATTGAGCTACATTCAAGATGCCATTCCAATTTAAAAGAGCTGTGGTGCTGCTAGTTGTGAATGGAGTGATGAAAGTTGTAGCAGTTGCACAAAGACCATTTAAAGTCGTAAAATTTTGTATTGGACCGAAAGAACCAAATTGATTGCAATTGGCGTTATTGTTTCTTATCTTACATTCATACATCGTATTCGGAATTAATCCAGTAAGCACCAACGAAGTGCCTGCTGTGGAAGGTGTAAACCAGTTCACAGCTCCAACAGGTCTATACCATAAAAAATAAATAGTAGCACCTTGAACGGGTGTCCAAGATACCGTAGCACTTGTTGTACCAACTTGAATCGGTTGAATGATACTAGCAGGGCTCATCACAGAATTGGTAATTGTAGCAGGGACGCTTGTTGCGGAACAACCTGTGAACAGATCTGTGAATGTATAAGTATAGCTTGTATTAGGACCTAAATAAGGATTTGCAACGCTAAATGAACCACCTATACCCGGTGGGGAACCAATTAAAATAACTGGTACATTGGGACAAGCTATTACATTACTTGCTGAAACAACAGGTAGCGCATATACACTCAAAAGCAATGTAGTTGTGCTATCGCAGCCATATTGGTTAGGAACGGTATATGTATAATTACCTGATACATTATAAGTTTGTCCATTTACTGGCCAAGTATAGGAATTTGGTGCACAAATATTTACCGGAACTATATTATTGATACTATTATTAATTGTAAGATTCAAAATCATTAATTCACAATTTGGATTACCGTTTCCAACCTGCTGGGAATAAACGCCACTTTGGGTATAAGTCTGACCATTTACCGGCCAAGTATAAGAATCGCAAGCTGTGACATAACTATTTATTTGTACGGTTGGTACAATTGTCAAGTGAAGCCTAGTTCCATGATGACAACCAAAATTATCAATAAAATTAACATATTCATAAACCCCGCTTTCTGTGTAGGCTAGGTTGTTATTTTGTGGGTTAACTTCCCAATAATATGAATCACAGGCAGTAACATAAACATCGGTCATGTAATTTAAAACGGTTAAAAATAAAACGGTGGTTTGACAATTCGAAAAATGAGAATAAATACCACTTTGTGTATAGGTGGTATCTTTTTCACTCCAGTAATATGAATTACAAGCAGCTTGAAGAACATTTATGGTGTATAAATTATCGCATTCGACTAATTTGAGCACAAAAGCATCCTTATAAGGATGTGGTGCTATTTTGTTTACTACACTGCCATTAGGATCAAAATCGACAATCCCCTCAAAAGACCCTGCAATGTAAATCGCATTTGAAGCAAGCCTTATCTCTGCTAAAGTTGGACTTCCAGTTCCTCCTAATTCTCGCGCCCAAATGTAATTACCATTTCCATCATACTTGGCAATTGCCATTTCATTTAATGCATTAGTTGATAAGTTTTGAACTCCTGGTCCTGGATCAAAATCGATCGTGTTTGAAAAATTACAACCTAAATAAACATTTCCTAATGCATCAGTTTGAATGGAAACGCCACCATCATTACCACCATTACCAAAAGTTCTTACCCATTGAAAATCACCACTTGAATTCAATTTCAACATGAATATTGAATATGAACCTGTTTCATTTTGTGTGAGTGGACCAGGATCAAAATCAACCGTTCCAGCAAAATTACCAGTTACAAAAATATTTCCTGCAATATCTATTGCGATATCATTAGAAAATACTTGTGCTATTGCGATGATAGGTTTAACAAAAACAAAATTTCCATTACTATTTAATTTAACAATATATGAAGACGAAGTCCCATAAGTTGAAAACAAAGTATTTACACCCGCATCTGGATCAAAATCTACTAATCCACCAAAATGTCCAGAGACATAAATATCGCCCAAAGCATTTATTTTTATTGCATCAACTGAACTATTTGAGTTAGCAATATTTCCAGCGGAAAAACTTTTTGCCCATATATAATTGCCACTAATATCTAGTTTTAATAAAAAAGCATCAAAGTAGCTAGAAACTAAATTTGCAATTCCTGCATTCGGATCAAAATCGACAGTCCCCCAGTAACTACCTGCTGCGATAATATTGCCATTAGCATCCAATGAAATTGTGTTTCCATAATCATTACCTCCACTACCTATTTTTTTTGCCCAAAGGTAATTTCCGTTTGCATCTAATTTTGAAATAAACAAATCTCCTCCTCCGACACTAGAAGTTAAAAAAGCAGTACCCATACCTGGGTCAAAGTCAATCGTAGCTGTATAAACAGCATTCCCAAAATCACCAATCGTATAAACCTCACCTGAACTACTAATAGCAATATCTTTTGGTATAACATCACGTACACCAACAAAACTTTTTGCCCAAATAAAATTACCATTGGCATCCATTTTAGTGATGTAACAATTATTATAAAAAGAAGTTGCAGTCAAATTAAAAGTATTAGCGCTAGGATCAAAATCTACTGTTCCTGTAAAAACACCAATCGTATAAACATTGCCAACAGCATCAATTTCAATACCTGTCGTACGGTCATGACTTGAATTGGGTCCTTCATATTGTTTTACCCAATCGAAATATGGGTTTTGCGCATATAATGAATCAATAAACAGCGCACAAAGAATAAATAAATATGCTTTTTTCATGTTATATAATTAAGTTTTGCAAAAAATCTGTTAGACCAATACTAGCAAATCATGGTAGATTAATCTAACCTTGTCACCTTTGTAGTAAATAGTTGTTGTTCATTATGAATGAGTTGCAAGGTATAAGTACCAGCAGCCAATTCTTTCATCCCAATTGAAATTTGATTTAATCCTATTATTGTCTTGGTTTGAATCTGTTTGATCAACCTTCCAGTTATATCTAACAATTTAATAGTAGTTTTTCCTGAAAAATTTGACTCCATCTCAAGTGTCACTTGGTCGTGTGTAGGATTTGGGAATACCTTAATATAGCTTAAATTTTCTGAATCCCATTCTTGCGGTCGCAAGGGAGTACCAAATGTATAAGTTGGACCAAAAGGTGAAAATGTAGGATCACCGTTACAACGATTTCTAATTCTCACATCATACATGGTATTAGGCGTCAAACCCGTTAGTAAAAATTGAGTGGTAGCACCACCAA
>JBIIJE010000094.1:0-9639 GCA_044234005.1 Chitinophagaceae bacterium
TTACAAGCGGGAGATTTTAAAAGCATTGCGCGTTGTATAAGCGCCGCGGAAAATTTTGCTGATTCTGTGGAAACACAACTGATGTTGAAAAAAGTGAGAGAAACGATTGCATCAAAAAAAATTCAGACGCCTGTTTTGGGCATTACAGGCACAGGTGGCGCAGGAAAATCTTCATTGGTAGATGAATTGGTTCGTCGATTTGTAATTGATTTTCCGAGTAAAAAAATCGGAATAGTTTCAGTTGACCCGAGTAAACGAAAAACAGGAGGTGCTTTGCTAGGTGATAGAATTAGAATGAATGCAATTAAAAATGAACGTGTTTATATGCGTTCGATGGCAACTCGACAAAGCAACTTAGCATTAAGCAAGCATGTACAAGATGCAGTAGACATTTTAAAAGCAAGCGGTTTTGATTTAATCATTTTAGAAACGAGTGGAATTGGACAAAGTGATACAGAAATTACAGAACACAGTGATGTTTGTTTGTATGTAATGACACCTGAATATGGTGCTGCCACGCAATTAGAAAAAATTGACATGTTGGATTTTGCAGACATCATTGCTATCAATAAATTTGACAAACGTGGTAGCATGGATGCACTTCGTGATGTAAAAAAACAATATCAGAGAAATCATAAATTATTTGAGCAAGATGCAGATTCTATGCCTGTATATGGTAGCATAGCTTCGCAATTTAACGATCCAGGTGCTAATAGTTTATACAAGGCATTGATGCAAAAAATTGTTGAAAAAACAGGCAACAAAACGTTGGAAACACACTTCATTGCCCATGATGAAATGAGTGAAAAAATATTTATTATTCCTCCCGCAAGAGTTCGATATTTGAGTGAGATTACTGAGAATAATCGTGGTTATGATAAATGGGCAAAAGTACAAAGCAATATTGCACAACAGTTGTTTGGAATTTATAAAACCATTGAAACAATACAATCACAAAAAATTGTTGATGGTGATCGTTTAATAAAAGAATTGCATGAAGTTGAAGCAAAATTATTGTTGGATTTTGATCCGAAAAATAAAGTGCTACTTGATAATTGGAAAGCAACTAAAGCCAATTATCAAAATGAATATTTCGTCTTTAAAGTACGAGATAAAGAAATAAAAATTAAAACACATTCTGAAAGTTTATCGCATTCGCAAATTCCTAAAGTGGCCGTTCCAAAATTTGAAGCATGGGGCGAAATTTTACAATGGGCTTTACAAGAAAACTTCCCAGGTTCGTTCCCTTACACTGCGGGTATTTATCCATTCAAACGCGAAGGGGAAGATCCAACTCGTATGTTCGCTGGGGAAGGTGCACCTGAACGAACCAACAAGCGTTTTCACTATGTGAGTAAAGGCTTGCCGGCCGCTCGTTTGAGCACAGCATTTGATAGCGTAACGCTTTATGGGAATGACCCACATCATCGACCAGATATTTATGGGAAAGTAGGTAATAGTGGCGTTAATGTTTGTTGTTTGGATGATGCTAAAAAATTATATTCTGGTTTCAATTTAGCCGATCCAAAAACATCAGTAAGTATGACCATCAATGGACCTGCATCTATCATTGCAGCCTTTTTTATGAATGCAGCAATTGACCAACAATGCGAAATTTATATTAAAGAAAATGGTTTAGAAGCAGAAGTGGAAGCTAAGATTCAAGAAATTTATACGGGGCGTGAACATCTTCGACCTAGGTATTTTGATAACAGTGCATCAGAAAATGGTGGGGAATTACCTGAAGGAAACACAGGTTTAGGCTTGATGCTATTAGGTGTTCGTGGAGACGATGTGCTGCCAATAGAAATGTATGAAAAAATTAAAGCAGATACCTTAAAGCAAGTGCGAGGAACTGTTCAAGCTGATATCTTAAAAGAAGATCAAGCTCAAAATACATGTATTTTCTCTACTGAGTTCTCGTTGCGTTTGATGGGTGATGTGCAACAATACTTTATCAACGAAGGCGTACGAAATTTTTACAGTGTGAGTATTAGTGGTTATCATATTGCAGAAGCCGGAGCCAATCCTATTTCGCAATTAGCTTTCACACTAAGTAATGGATTTACTTTCGTGGAATATTATTTAAGTCGTGGAATGAATATTGATGACTTCGCACCAAATTTATCCTTCTTCTTTAGCAATGGGATAGATCCAGAATATTCTGTAATCGGACGTGTTGCTAGACGTATTTGGGCTAAAGCCATGAAGCTAAAATATGGTGGTAATGAACGAAGTCAAATGTTGAAATACCATATTCAGACTTCAGGTAGAAGTTTGCACGCACAAGAAATAGATTTCAATGACATTCGTACAACCTTGCAAGCATTATATGCTATTTACGACAATTGTAATTCATTACATACTAATGCATACGACGAAGCCATTACAACTCCTACGGAAGAAAGTGTTCGTCGTGCCATGGCGATTCAATTAATTATTAATCGAGAACTAGGTTTAGCTAAAAACGAAAACCCATTGCAAGGAAGTTTCATCATTGAAGAACTAACAGACTTAGTGGAAGAAGCTGTATTGAGTGAGTTTGATAAAATTAGTGAGCGCGGTGGCGTGTTAGGAGCGATGGAAACCATGTATCAACGAAGTAAAATACAAGAAGAAAGTTTGTATTACGAAACATTGAAGCATACTGGCGAATTTCCAATTATTGGCGTAAATACTTTCTTGAGTAGTAAAGGAAGCCCTACTGTTTTGCCACAAGAAGTTATTCGATCTACAACCGAAGAAAAAGAAGCTCAGATTACTACTGTACAAAATTTGTGGGAACGCAGTGGCGCCAAAGGTGAAGAGCAAATAAAAAACTTACAGCATTTAGCGATTAAGAATGAAAATATTTTTGTTGGCTTGATGGATGCTGTGAAATATTGTAGCTTGGGTCAAATAACAAAAGGTTTGTTTGAAGTTGGTGGGCAGTATAGGAGGAGTATGTAACGTTTAGTCGATGCGCCATTTCAATACTTTATCCACGAATAGAATATTCAAACTGGAACTTCCTCTTACTATCACTTTGTTTAACCTCATCACAAAATGGTGGGATATGAATCAAGTCGACGGGCCAAACAGAATTTTCTACGGATTTCCCTTGCGTTTCAAAACAAGGAGCTTGGCAACTTCAATGTATGATGAGTATTTTTTGCTTGAGATGATATTCGATTTTCTTGTTTATTATATCGTTGTTGCCATTTTTGCTAAATTATTTATGCATAAAAATGTGGAAGTAAAAACTTGGATTACCTCAAGTTTGTATATTATCGGTTGTGTTTTCATTTTAGTATCGAATTTCTTATTTTTTGTTGGAGATTTTGATGTATATATAAAATTTAATGATGATGGTTACACGATCAGTAAGCAATCGACTGGTTTATCTTGGTTTTATTCTCATGCTTATTAAATTAGCATAAATATTTTGTCCTTGTAAATCCAAATTTAAACTTTTGATTTAGAAAGTATTATTAAATAGCTACCTATAGCTTCCTGAACAACATGAATATTGAAAAATCAACAGAACTTGAAAAGAAAAAAGCTTTTCGATACTAGCAGTTCGGTCTCTGCGCATTTGTTGAATAGGTCTTTTCATTAGTCAGAAAGCACCGCATATATCAACTTAACACCAATATTCTAAAAGTCCCCAAAAGGCTTAATGAATTATTTTCGTAGGGCGAACTAGGAATGGATTTAAAACTTTATTTTCGCTACCCAAAAAATGACGATTTCTATTATCAATAAAAGCAATAATCCAACCCCTTCGTACCAAACAGAAGGCGCCGCAGGAATGGATATTTATGCAAATCTAGATACTGATGTTACCTTACAATCGCATGAAAGAATTTTGATTCCGACAGGTTTGTTTCTAGCAATTCCAGATGGCTATGAAGCTCAAATACGACCAAGGAGTGGGCTTGCCATTAAACAAGGTATCACCTGCTTAAATACACCCGGCACCATTGACAGTGATTATCGTGGTGAAATAAAGGTCATACTTATCAATCATTCAAATGAGCCACAAACTATTCGTCATGGTGATAGAATAGCTCAGATGATCATTTGTAAGTACGAAAAAATCATGTGGAATATTGTAAATGATTTAGAAGAAACTGATCGTCAAGATGGGGGCTTTGGCAGCACAGGTTAAAGCCTTTACATTTGCAACAAAAACTATTTAAATAAACAAACACTCAACAATGAACATAATTATTCCAATGGCTGGCATGGGTAAAAGAATGCGCCCTCATACGATTACAACACCGAAGCCATTAATTCCTATTGCTGGCAAACCTATGGTGCATCGAATTGTAGAAGATATTGCTAATACCACAGATCAAAAGATAGATGAAATTGCTTTTATCATTAGCCCACTGTTTGGGAAAGAAGCTGAAGAGAATCTAATTCATGTGGCAGAGAAATTTGGTGCTAAAGGAAAAATATTTTATCAAGATAATCCATTAGGAACTGCACATGCCATATTATGTGCCGCCGAATGTTTGACAGGTAATGTATTTATAGCTTTTGCTGATACCTTATTTAAAGCCACTTTTCATCTCGATAATAATAAAGATGCTATTATTTGGACGCAAAAAGTGGATGACCCAAGCGCATTTGGTGTAGTGAAATTAAATGAAGAAGGTGTTATAACTGAATTTATTGAGAAACCTACAACTTTTGTATCTGATTTAGCAATTATTGGGGTTTACTTCTTCAAAGATGGAGAAAATTTAAAGAATGAACTTCAGTATTTATTAGATAATGATATTAAGATAAAAGGTGAATTTCAATTGACAGATGCCATGGAGAATATGAAATCCAAAGGCATGCAATTCTACACAGGTCAAGTAGAAGAATGGCTCGACTGTGGTAATAAGAATGCCACACTTTATACTTTAGAAAGAGTATTAAGTATCAAGCAAAATTCTGAAAATATGCTTGCACCAAGCGCGAAATTAGATAATGCTGTTGTGATTCAACCAAGCTTTATTGGTGAGCATGTAACACTTAAAAACTCTGTTGTTGGACCATATGCTTCTATCGAAGCGAATGCACACATAGAAAACTCAGTTGTAAGCAGAAGTATTGTTGGTGCGTATTCAAGTGTTAAGAATTCTGTAATTACTCAATCATTACTTGGAAATCATGTAGATTGCAATTCAAAAGCTGACGAATTTAGCCTTGGCGACTATTCGTTTACTGAATAAATGCGATTTGATAAATTCATTCTTCTTGCTACCCTATTATTTGCAAGTTCTTGCAATCTGCTAAAGCATGAATCTACAACAGTTACAAAAATAACTTCAGCTAAAATAGACCCTCGCATTCCAAAGGAGAATGAAACAAAACATTTTTTTGAAGTTGAAAAAAAGCGCTTGCTCAAAGATAGAAAGGAGAGTCTTATTGCATATTTGGATTTTGTAAAAAAGTATCCTAATAACGCCACAGGTCTTTATAATCTAGCGCGTATTCAGCTTGAATCAAATAACGTAAGCAATGCACTGTTAAACGCCAAACAAGCATTGAACTTGCAGCCTGACAATATTACATTTAGAGAGTTTTATGTTCAAACACTAATTTTTAATGATCAATTAAGTAGCGCTGAGAAGCAATTAGATACTTTACTCATTTCGAATCCAACCGAAGAAGAGTATGTATTTAAGAAAACCATGATTTTTTTGCAACGCAACGAATTGAACAAAGCATTAAAAGGCTTTGATGAATTGGAAAAACTGCTTGGTTTAGATGAAGAATTATTAATACAAAAGAAGAATATCTTAGTTCGCAATAATAAAATCAAGGAAGCAGACGAAGTTCTATGCAGATTGGAAAAGACATTTCCAGAAACCGCCAAGTACACAGTAATGCGAATAGAATTAGCCGTAAGAGAAAGAGATAGTGTAAAGGTTGATAGTTTGTTTAATATTCTTGAATCAGCTTATCCAAATGATGCACAAGCACAGATTACATTGGCTCAATATTATGCAAGTCAAGCTAATTATGAGAAATACCAAGCTTATTTGAATCGTATTATTCATTCAAAAAACATCGATGTAACTAGCAAACTTAGTATTCTTTTGCCTGCAATCAGAATGACAGAGAGTGATCCAAGTCGAGATGAAAATTTCATTTTGAAATTGGCACAAGAAAATGCCACGAAACAAAGTAAATCTGAAAATGCCTTACAATTGTATGCTGATTTATTATTTTATACAAGAAATCCAAACGAAGCTAAGTTGTATTATGAAAAAGTAATTACCCTAAATAATCAACGAAAAGAAATTTGGAACCAATTACTCGGTATTTATTTTGATGCTAAACAATATGATACCATTATAGAAATTACGAAACGTAATGCTGAGATTTTTGAACGAAGTAATTTGGCATTTTTCTACCAAGGTATTTCTCATTTACAATTGCAAAATCCGAGTTTAGCTACCACATCCTTAGAGAATGCAATTCGACTCACAAGTTATAACGCTGAATTATTGGCGCAAATGCACTCAAGCTTAGGCGATGCTTATAATCAAACTAAGCAGTTTGGAAGGAGCGACTCAAATTTTAAATTAGCACTTCGATATGCTCCAGATGAGCCCGGCATTTTGAATAACTATGCTTATTATCTTTCTGTTCGGGATACAAATTTGGAAGAAGCTGAAAAAATGTCAAAGCGAAGTTTATTATTGCAACCGAATACAAAGTCGTTTTTAGATACGTATGCTTGGATATTATACCAATTGAAAAATTATGAAGACGCTAAGGTTTATCTTGAAAAATCAATTCAAGCTGATGGTGACAATGATGCTACTATTTTTGAACATTATGGCGATATACTTTTTAAATTGAACCAAGTGAACAATGCAATTTTAAATTGGCAAAAAGCTTTAGATTTAGATAAAGAAAATGAAAAATTGAAAATTAAAATTAGAAATAGTCGGATTAATGAATAAGGTAATATTTATAGGCTTGATATCATTGCTGCTTGGTGTTAATTCTTGCAATTTGATAAAGCCATTTTTAATTAAAAATAAGAAGAAAGAGGATCGTAAAGAAAAACGAGAAGAAAAGAAAATTGAACGCAAAGATGAAAAACAACAACGTAAGATTGAGAAAGATTCAACTTCTGCTGAAACCAAAATACCTACTAAACAAGAAGTTTTAACATTCAATGTTGGCGATTCAGTTTTGGCACGCACGCTTATTAAGCTTAGAACAAACGATTTTCAGACATTTTCATCAAAGACGAAATTACATATCGAAATTGGCGAACAAAAGCAAAATGTAACTGCAAATTTTCGACTTCAAAAAGACAAGAATATTTGGATAAGCATTTCTGCGTTTGGTATTGAAGTCGTTCGCGCATTGATTACTCCTGATAGTGTGAAAGCTTTTGAGCGTATTAATAAAAAAGCCTTTTTATTTAGTTATCAGGAAATTGAAAAGCTTATTAATATTCAAGTTGATTTTAAAACTTTACAAAATTTAATTATTGGCAATGCGATTGGTACTGATGGTAAAATAGTTGACATGAAGAACTTAGATAATTTAAGTACTGTTTTTATCAAAGGACATGACTTTATTAATCAAATCACATTTAATAAATCTGATAGTTCCCTCAAACAAATTTTGTATCAGACTATGAGATCTGTATCTACAAGTTCTGTACTTATCTCCTATGCGGATTATGAACGTAACGGCAACTATTTACTATCGGGGAAAAGACAAATTCATATTCAAGATGTAAAAGGTGCAGCCAAGGTTGATATGGAAATTAATAAATACGAATTTAATATCCCCCTCGAATATCCTTTTGGCATTCCTAATAGTTACAAAATGGTCAAGTAAACTTTTCTCTGAATTAATTTTTCTAACTTCGTTTCTGAATTTTATCACGAATGAATAATGAGATAACTTATTCTCAAAAAGCGATTTATTGTATTAGCTTAATTGCGGTCATATTTTTGATAAGCAATTCATGTTACACCTTTTTTGATCAAGATGAAGCAGCCTATGCAGGATTTGCTCGAAATATGGTGTTGCATGGTGATTGTCTAAATCCACATTTCGAATGGTCAGATGTACATCGTAAACCACCTTTGCATTTCTGGTTGATAGCCTTGTCCTACAAAATATTTGGTTTCAATGAGTTTGCCACAAGATTATCTTCGACCTTATCAATAGTCGCTTGCCTATTTGTTATTTTTTTTAGCGGTCGGAAAATATTTGGAGATAAGCTAAGCTTTCATGCTATCCTTATTTTATCAAGCACATATCTATTTATGGCATTAGCTAAGGTTGCTGTCACTGATGCTTTACTTCTATTGTTAACTACAATTTGTGCTATTTCAATTATACATGTTTTGTTGTATCGTGATATAAAGTATGCTTTCTTGTGTTGGATTTCATTTGCTTTCGCTTTATTAACCAAAGGTCCACCCATTGTTATTTTTACACTCTTATTTGTTTCTTTATTGTTTGTATTTCATCCGCTACGCAAGAATTTATTGAAACTATATCCGTTAGTTTTTCTACCCTTATCATTTGTTCCACTGCTTGTATGGGGCTATGCATGTTATCAATCAGAAGAAGGAAAACAATTTATAATTTGGATGATTGATTGGTACATATTGAAACGCGTGTCAGGTAGTGTATTTGGTCAGACGGGTCCGCCGGGCACTCATCTATTAGGTTTGTTTGTTTTCTTTCTTCCTTTCATCTGCTTAATACCCTATGCTATTAAAACTAGTTTTGTAAGTCTCTATAAAAAAGAAAATGAAAAAAATTTACTTCTCGGTATTTGGTTTATATCGGCATGGTTGCTTTTTGAATTTACACCCAGCAAATTGCCAGCCTATGTAATTGCTGCCCATGTGCCTTTGGCTTTTTTAGTTGGAATTCAATTTGAAAGTGAAGTGTCTAATCGATTGAAAAATTATATTCAACTTGGATTTAATTTATTGATACCTATCGTATTTATTGTACTGGTTATTATTGTTGACTTAAAACTTATCCCATCCATTATCTTTATTCTAATTGGTTCAGTATTTATCTATTTAAACATTAAAAATTTTACAAAAGCTTCCCATAATCCTTATCATGTTAGATATCTTTATCAAAGTGTGGGTTTACAGTTAGCCATTTGGCTATTCGTAGTACCCATGATGGATGGTTTTAAAAATATCACCTACAGTGTGGCGAATGAAGCCTCCAAAATTGCTGATAGGAAAATTGAAATTGTGGTTGGCAATGATCAAAATCGACCACCAAGCTTATTCTTCTATTTGTACCATCATTTTGATACCATGCGTGAAGCTTTTTTGATAAGTGAAATAAAGCCTTTGTACGAAGAACCCGTAAAGCGATTGTTTATTTTAAAGCCATCTAATTTTGAGGAATTGAAACAAGTGTACCCAGCCTTACAATACAAAATTGTAAAACCTAAATTGACACTTTTCAATCAAATGTCAACTTACTATTTGGTAAAAAACTACTAATTCAAATCAAACTTGATGCCTTGCGCTAAAGGCAATTTATCTGTATAATTAATTGTGTTCGTTTGACGGCGCATATATACTTTCCAAGCATCAGAGCCACTTTCACGACCGCCGCCTGTTTCTTTTTCTCCACCAAAAGCACCAC
>JBIIJE010000173.1:0-3271 GCA_044234005.1 Chitinophagaceae bacterium
TAATAGTTAGTATCGACATATCAAATTGCGTTTTGTAACTTGATGTATGCTTGCTAATCGTATTTGGCTGAATATTCAAGGGTGGTAAAATCGGAGATAAACCTAAAGTTCCTAGTTGAAATTCTTGAAGTGTCCTTCGTGGTGCTTGCTTGGCAAAAAACACATTGATGTATGAACTATCCCAAGTGTTTTTTACAGAGGGCCCGTAGTGAATATCCGCTAATAAGAAAGCGTTTTTCTTTCCCACTTTCCAACCACCAATACCGTTTGGATAAGGCTGTGCTAAAACACCAGGCAAATAATTTACGATAGATTGTGTGAGTAATGGATAGCTGCCATCATCGTGTAAAACCCCTATTTGCTTATATACTTGTCTAACCGTACTATCTAAAACTAAGTCTGCTATCATTTTCCCATCAAAAATATTTTCCTTCTTTGAATCATCAAAGGTGACCATATCGCCGTTTACGTGATGAACTACTTTAGTGTTGCCAGGCACAAATTCTACCGTTTGAATAAAAGTATCATTTTGTAATTCAAATGGAACTTTCACTAATAAAAATCTATCATCTCCATTCGATTTTATTTCAATGGGTTTCACTGCAATTTGCAAATCAGGCTTACCTAGCATACTCCGAGTTGGAAAGTTAGGTAACCTTGGAATAGCCAGACTATCACCGATTGGACATCCTAATTTCACCCAAGTGTCAATTAATTTAATTTCATTTTGACTAAGTACATTTTCGCCGACAAATGACGTGTAATGCACATCAGCAGGCCATGGTGGCATCATTCGATTTTGCGTGGTAAACACAATCTTGTCAGCATTAGATTTAACGTCTTCATAGCTCAATAAATTAAAATGACCAATTTGATTTGTACGATGACAAGGCGAACAACTTCGATATATAATTGGAGCGATATCTTTTGAGAAGGTAGGATTCTTTATTTCTGTTTGACATGAAATAATAACTACAATTAAAATCCAAATGACAGAAATTGAACTATGCTTTTTCAATTTTAAATTTACTTTTTCGATTTACAATAATACTAGCATTTAATTCAAAGCCTATGAGTAGTATTTGTGCCATAAAATTTATCCAAATTAAAAATATAATTAGGGTTCCGATTGAACCGTATATTTTATCATAATTAATTAAATTATTCACCGCATAAAAGAAAATAAAAGTGAGTGATATGATGAGTACCGTTGCAATTACAGAACCTGGACTTACTAATGGCATACGATAAAGTGTAGCAGGTCCATATCTATATAGAATGGAGACTATCATAAAACACATGAAAACAATTAATAAATAGGCAAATATTTTAAGTACTAAAGCATCTTTCAAGAAATCCATTTCCAAGCCATTCGCTAACCAAGCCTGAATGAGCATAAGTACTAAAGTTAATAACAAAGATATTATCAAGAGGAAGGTTAAAGCAATCGCTAAAAGTCTTTGTTTGAAACCGGTTCGTTTTTTAAAGCCTGGCATTTGCTTCTCAAAACTATGCATTAATCCCATCATTCCATTGGATGAATAAAATAGTGTAAGCAAAACCGAAAACGATAATAAGACTGTTTTCTTATGCTGAATAAAATCAGTAATAATATTCGATATACTTTTTTTGATTTTATCACTTGGTGATAAAAGTTGAAGCATATCATTTAACACTTGCAATATTTTTGTTTCAGGCAATGGCAAGTATGGTATGAGTGTGAAAAAAAACAATAGCAGAGGAGGTAATGCCATCAGAAATGAAAAGGAAACAGCGTTAGCTCGGCTATTAAAGCGGCTTTCGAATATTTCCTTACGAAAAAAATTAAGTGAATCAAATAACGAGACCCCCTGAAAACCATATGGACGAATTGATTTAAGCCATTTTATAATGGCTTGTATCGGTTTGGACTTGATGATATATAGTTCTATGCGCGTCAAATATTTACTTCATGATTTTGGCAAAAGTAATACTTAATGAAATTGACCGCGCGACTCAACATTCAAATCTTATTCTTTTGATAGGCTGCCGATAAAATCATAACTTCACCTCTAAACGACAAATATGAAACGACTTTTATGCTTTTTAGTGCTAAGTCTTATTTTTTTGATTGCTTGCAATAAATCTACAACAGACTACGCTGCTCAAGCAGTTTGCACAGGGAATACACCCACCTATCTAAACGATGTGGCTGTAATTATCAATAATAATTGTGCGATATCTGGTTGCCATAACAATGCGACTTCAAGCGCTGGAATTGCATTAGAAGGCTTTGCAAATGCAAGTAGCCAGTTTAAAGACAATAAGAAAAATTTAATTTCTATTCATCATGGCAAAGGTGCCAGCAATATGCCAAAAAATGCTTCGAAACTTAGTGATGCAGATATTAATAAATTAGATTGTTGGGTGAAAAATGGCTGTCCAAATTGATTCTATAAATGAAAAAACTAACAAGACAAACTATTTTCATAATTTATTAAGAACTTCTGAAAGCAACCTCATGATAATTTTTAATATGTTGACCTAAAAATACCCGCGCATAAATTCTAACAATTGCAATTTCAAGGAAAATAAATGTGAAGCCACTAATAATTAACAATAGCAAATGATTCTCTTCAATATCCGCAAATAGTATATCATAACCCAAAAAAGTTGGCGAAATAGGGAACCCAATCATTGTTAAAGCACATAATAAAAATAATAAACCATATTTCGGATGCTCATAAATATGTCCATGAAAATCATTTAACCCTAAGCCATTTTCAATACTACTTACTTTATACAGTGACCAATATCCTGCACACTTTGTTTGGTAATGGAAAGGCGGTTGCCCAACTGCAACATGCTCATACCAATGGCATTGCGTATGGCTTTTATCCAACCGGTAGGTGGCGGAGCTACCTTTTGCAAGCTGGTGTAAGCCAGCATTTTGCTGTTCAACTGCTGTATCTGTAATGACTTTTTGCCCATGATAGTAAAGTTATGCTTTGACTAAACAAAGGAAAATGTACGGATATAATATGACAAACAAAAGAAAAATGTAAGCCTTTAGACTGACTTACTAGTAATAGACGTAAGGGGATAGTTTGACTATTGAATTAGAGCAAATGGGGAAATGAGGATTTGGGAAAAGGCAGCCCCCTTCAAATTCCCCCAAAGGGGGAAAGCAAAAAAGGATAGTGAAGGTATCTCCCCATATCCTTAAATCCTCAAATAGGAACTATTGAGGATTTTTGGCGTTGGGGTTGGTGTACTGGTCGTGACCATCGTA
>JBIIJE010000079.1:0-12453 GCA_044234005.1 Chitinophagaceae bacterium
TTTTTTTGGTTTATTAAATAAGATTGACATTACAAAGGTAAAATCGCACGATTCAATATCAAATGATTATTGTCATTGCTGTATATGAATTTTATCATCATGTAGTGATTTAATAATTAAGTCTGATTGCCACGCGGATCCCTTCAAGATAAACTGTACTTATGGCAATTAACGAAGCTCCCATTTCAATCGTATCTTCTCGTTTATTTACTTTATATGCCTAACCTTTTTAGCAAATTAGAGCATATAGTAAAATAATTTGGTAATGCAAGTATCCTTATTGATAATATTAGAATTTTTAATTATAATCTGCTAAACTACTTTAATGTGGTCAATGAATACAGATGACATCCGTATAGTACCTATTTTTTTCAAAGCATTATAGCAAGTAAAAGTTTTAATGGTAGATACGGCCTAAGATTTGAGGTATATAAAAATATTTAAAGCTTAGCCAAACTTTTATCTGTTGTGAGGACAGCTGAATTTAGTTATGGACCTAGTATCTTCATGTGCGAGTTTGGATAAAAGTGCCGTAGGTAAAATTATTATAATGCTCTCGTCACTAGTGACGAGACGTCAAGGTAAAAGTGGAAAATAAAATAAGTAACTTTAAGAATAATCAAAGAATTTTTAGTTATTAATTGGCCGAACTAACATTAGAATTTTAGGATAACATGATTAATTTATATTATGGGATTGTTGCCTTTTTTCAAAATTTGCTATTGATAAGATAATAAAGAATAAACATAGGGGCAAAATGATATATAAATATAATTCTCAGATAGCACTATGCCTTCAAGCAATTAATGGCGGAATGACGAAGCTAATTCTTGCGAAATGAGCGAGGCTGTATAAATTTGCACAAGTGGTATTATTTTTAATCTTGCCAATCTATCTTAAAAATCTTATTACTTTCGCGCAATCAAATTAAAAACTTTTATGCATAAAGAAATTGTAGTAAGTGGTATTCGTTCGACAGGTAATTTACATATTGGTAATTATTTTGGAGCGATAAAAAATTATATAAAAATGCAAGATGAATATACTTGTTATTTTTTTGTGGCTGATTATCATTCATTAACTACCCACCCCGACCCTCATTCGCTAAAACCCAATGTTTATAAAGTAATAGCCGAAAATATTGCTTCGGGCTTAGATCCTGAAAAAATTACTTTGTTTGTGCAAAGTGATGTACCCGAAATACCTGAATTGTATTTAATGCTCAATATGCTTGCTTATAAGGGTGAATTAGAAAAAACGGCTTCGTTTAAAGACAAAGCACGTGCACAACCTGATAATGTAAATGCAGGTTTGCTCACCTACCCAACACTTATGTCAGCAGATATATTGATACATCGCGGGAAATATGTTCCTGTAGGGAAAGATCAAGAGCAACATTTAGAAATGGCACGAAATTTTGCACAACGCTTTAATCATCGTTATGGCGAATTGTTTCCTGAACCTCAAGCCTTTAATTTTGGCAATGAATTGGTAAAAATTCCAAGCCTCGATGGAAATGGGAAAATGAGTAAAAGTGAAAATGAAAATGCTACCTTGTACCTCAATGACACCGATGATGTGATAAGAAAAAAGGTGTTGAAAACGAAAACGGATGATGGCCCGAAGGAAATGAATGCAATGATGCCTGATTACATTCAGAATATTTTTGATTTGATGAAACTTGTTGGTTCTGAAGATGTGATTGAAAAATACAAAGCAGATTATGTAAATTGTAATATCAGATATGGCGATTTAAAAAAGCAATTGGGTGAGGATATGGTGAATTTTATCTCGCCAATCCGCGAAAGAACTATCGAAATCCAAAAAGACACAACTTATTTGCACCGAATCATGAAAATGGGGCAAGAGAAAGCCCGTGAGAGTGCTTCAAAAACCCTTTCCGAAGCTAGAAAGTTAATGGGCATAAATTTTTATGCTTAAACGCTGTACAATTAGGTATTTCCGTTTAATTTAGCCCTCCGTTTCGGAAAAAATCGCAAAAAAGAACCTCTTAAGTTTACATGTCTAAGAAAAAACAAATTAAGCATATTGCCGTTGCAGGTAATATTGGTGCCGGAAAAACAACCTTGACAAGAGCATTGGCAAAACACTTTAATTGGTCTCCGCATTACGAAGATGTAGAAAACAATCCTTACTTGAATGATTTTTACAATGACATGCCGCGCTGGAGTTTCAATTTGCAAATATTTTTCCTCAATAGCAGAATACGCCAATTGGTAGAAATTCAAAAAGGAGATCAAGTCGTTATTCAAGATAGAACCATTTATGAAGATGCTTATATTTTCGCACCCAACTTACATGAAATGGGTTTGATGGCTAAACGTGATTTTGAAAACTATAAGAATTTTTTTCAAACCTTGAAAGGCATGGTAAATCCACCTGATTTATTAATTTATTTAAAGGCAAGTGTTCCTACATTGGTTGGACAAATTCAAAAGCGGGGTCGTGAGTATGAAGAAAATATTCGGCTCGACTATTTAAAACGCTTGAATGAATTTTATAACAAATGGCTAGATAATTATACCGATGGACGTCTGCTTGTGATTGATATTGACAAAACTAACTATGCAGATAACAAGGAAGATTTAGCCAAAGTAATCAATATGATAGAAGCGGAAGTAAACGGTTTATTTTAATTCTACTCATCCTCAAAACTTAAAAACAGTTATTATTAAAAAATCTAAAGCCAAAAGGTTTTAGATTTTTTATTAAGATATAAAAGTTGTCTGCTAATCTAATTTTTCAAACTTTACTTGACCTTTTAAACCAGTTTTATCCTTACAATTTAGGTAATAAACGCCGGGTGTTAGATTAAAGATATTAATCTGACGAGATGAAATATTTTCACGTAACACAATTTGTCCAAGGCTATTTGTGATAGCAATATCCATTGGGAAATTCAATGCATCGCCTGATAAAGTTATTACATCTACTGCTGGGTTGGGTGATAGATGAATGAGCATTAATTCTTTTGTATTTTGTAAAGCAGAAGGCGATGCGGATATGTAAGCAATCCTATAAGTATAATCAAGGTTAGGTCCAAATGAGGGTAAGTTTTGAGTAAATGTTCCACCAAAAAATATCTTATCACCTGTTAATGCAGAGCAATGCGTTTTGTAATCTAAATTGACCCCTTCTTCTAGATAGGGTTGTCCACTTTGGTACTTTAGCAACCCATGGTGTTGTGAAGTATACATTAAAGTAGAAACTTTAAAATCACCAAAAATATGAATCCCCTTTGTATCAGGGCACATTGAAAGTATTTTTTGTCCTGTTAAACCCGTTGTCATACCCGGCTTGATAACAGATTTCCATGAATCGCTTGTTAATTGAGATATACAACAACTATCATTTTGTGAATAGAAATTGCAACCCGCATATAAAGAATCATTAAAAACGCTAAAACAATTTACAGGTGTTAGATTTCCCATATGCGTTGCATTGACAATACCCGCTGGATTGTAAATAGCAATATGCTTGCGTAATGCACCCGTTGGCAATTCAAAGTCACCACCGATATAAAGCTCATTGTTGAAAGCCTGAAAGCAACGAACTTCATTACCATAAAGACCAGAACCTACCTCGGTCCATTGGGTGCCATTCAACTTGGAAATTAAATCGCCTGATGTTTTTGAAGCTGCAATAATTTCATTGTTAAATGAAGTCAGCGCGGTTACTGGGTTTGGAAAAGAACCCACGGCCTCATAAGGTTGACTGCTTGACAATAAATTATACCGAACAATATTACTCACGGTAACCCCATTTGCATTTGTAAATTGTCCACCAATATAAACATTGGACCCATCTAATAAAAGACATTTCACACTACCATTTACCCCATGCAGCATCGGGATTATATCGTAACCCGTTGCAGTTGTATTCACCATGGCTATATGGTTGCAGCTTGTATTGTTTTTTAATTCTTTTGTAAAATCTCCCCCTATAATCCATGAACTTGAACTTACTTTTACGATGGCATTTACAGCGCCATTTAAGCCTTCACTTACTTTATTCGTGCCTTTCGTGCTAGGATATCCAGGCTGAATCCAAGCTAATTCATCGAGCGTAAAACCATACTCATTTGCCCAAGATGTTAATTCAGGATGCTTAATTTCTTTAATATAAGCAAATCTTTGAGTTTCGTTTATTTCTTGCGCTATTGCTTCATGTCCACTTTGTTGAATTAAATATCCTACAGCACAATGCGTGCCTGCATTATCGATAAATACAGGATTTTGATAATTTAAAAATGTATTCACGGGAAATGTCCCTTGCTTGGCGTATAACTCTAACTGATTGATTAATTGTGTGCGATGCTGCAATTGCGTTTGAGTCCAAGCATGGTTGGTTTTACTACGCAGGTGCTTGACAACCAGGGTTAAATGGGCTTGAATTTTCTGATTAAAATCGTTTGGATTGCTTAAAAAAATGGGCTCTAGTTTACCCACTTCATGAGCACGTTGTAGCCAATTTACATTCACGGATATTAAATCTTGCAATGAAATCTGATTTGCATGTATGCTCATCGAAAGAAATAGCATGAGGGCAGCTAAGTATAATTTTCTCATAATTTAAGGTTTAATATTCAATATGACGTTGATATGACAAAAAGTGTTAGTGATATTAGTACTTTTTTTGAATGCTCCCGCTTAGTGAATCTATGGATGTTATCCCAAATAAATTTCCAAATTAAAAAAGCCCTAAGAATTTGAGAAAAATCTTGGGGCAAAATGTAATAGTTACAATAAATCTATTGCTTAATAAATTTGTAGGTTTCGGTTTTACCACTCATTGTAAACAAATAATTGCCTTGTGATAATTGAGATACATTAATTTCTGTTTGAAATTCATTAAGTATGCCATTCATTAATATTTTACCATTCATATCATAAATATGATAGTTTGTACCTTTATAATCATTTGAGTATTCAGTAAATATTTTACCTGTTGTAACACTTGGAAATAATTTAAAACTTGAGGGAATATTAGCATTAGCTATGCCTCTCAAGCTTGGTAATATTAAAGGCTGTTCATAACGAACTCCCGCAGTCATGTGGTTGGCACGTAAAAAATAATTTGCATCATTAAGTTGATTGATTGGATTGTCGATATAGCTAAAAGATTGTGATACATTAGCTACATCGCAAGTGTAAGATGCCAGCAGGGTTTCATTTTGATTGACTATTTTGATAAGTTGGAATTGAATTTTATCATTTATTCTTGAACTAGCATCAAATGTAATGTGTGCTTGATTCCCTAAGGTATTGATGTTTAAATTATTGATTTCAAATTCTATTTCTTCGGTATAAACCACTATTCCACCGCATAAAACCATAGCAGGTACTTCGTCTGAGGCAAAGTAACGATTGCACTTACCCAAGGCGTTATTATTTTCTTTAGCAATGCGCTTACCGCCCCATAATTCTGAGTAATAAGAAACCGATTTATTGAATTGATTGGAATGATTTTGCACACAAACGAAATTGTCGATTTTAAATGTGTTTGCATTAAATATTTTTTGAGCATGTGACACGAACTGAATCGAAGAACATAAGATAATTAGTAAGAATAACTTTTTCATAGTCGTAATTTTTTTAATGTTGAATAATAATTTTTTTATTGAGGTATTGTTTATCTGAAATAATTTTAATTTGGTATATACCATTCGGTAAATGATTTAGGTTCAAGTTTTTTTGTTTTTCATCGGATTGGAGTAACAATTCACCCAATGTGTTATAGCAAAATAATTGATACTTTGGCAGGCTCGATTTGATGTTCAGCATATTACTAACCGGATTCGGGAATACCTCAACCTCATCTGCTATCGATTGTTCCGATTGCATGCTGAATGGCTCTTGCAAGCTGTCAATACTAGCCAGAAATAAATAATTGCCATCACCAGGAAAAGTTTCTATGGTATTGCCAAAGGCACAAGTGGGGCTGGTTGTACTGGCTAAAATTATTATTTTACCAGATTGTGTTACGACTACATCATTGGCTTGATCTATTAAACTACCACCGGTTTTAGCACTCCATAAATAATTACCATTTTTATCATAACTAAACGCCAAAGCATCATCATCCCCAAAGCTAGATAATGTATCATTAGGGTAACACAGTTTTAAATCTAGACTACCAATACCTAATACGTTTCCTGATTCATCAGCCATAATGCGTGAAAGACTTTCACCACCATAGCTTTGTGACATAGTATTCCAGATGAAATTACCAGATGTATCATAACAACCAATAAAATAATCACTACTGCCCGAACCATTTAAACCTACCAAGTTAGCAGTACTCCCTTCGAACTTGACGATATTAGCTGAATTAGAATACATCCCTGCACTTAAATAAAGCTGACCATCATTAATTGACATTCTGGGTGTTCCAAAATTAGCTACTCCGCTACTTAAATTATAATATGTTCTTAACCATTGCGCTTTACCGCTTACTGTATCAAACTTTACTGCATAGTACCTTTCATTGGATCCAATTGGATAGATAGCTTGCAAACCATCAATTGTAAAAGAGTAAGGGCCATCAATATAGCGCATGAAACCATAGATACCCCCTCTATAATATTGCAAACCGCCTCCATGATTCATTTGCTTAATCCAAAGACAGTTAAAATTACTATCAAGTTTTCCAAAAAAATAATTTTGCTTGTCAGAGAGCAATGTATCATTACAAATTGCGAACTGATATCCTGGCGAATTGTTAGTCCATGTTTGATTGAATAAACCACCAATGTATAAGTTGTCATTTTCATCAAAGTCATATGGACCTATACTCTCACCATTATAGTTGCCATACTGTATCGCTCTCTTTAAATTCATGTTACTATCAACATGCAATAACATGCCATCATAACCACCTTTAGAATAAATCACAGAATCATTTATGTTTAAGCGGACTGAATCTAAGAACGCGATACCTAAAACCGCTTCACTTTTAGAATTAAACTTGATAGAAAACCCCCAACCTTTACTTTCAGCGATTTTTTTTGTAAATAAAACATTAAAATTGCTATCCATTTTTATACAATACCCCGCTCTTGCGCTTAGGCTAGAAGCATTTTGTATGCTAGAATCAGCTATTAAAGTATCAGTACCAACTATTAAGGTGTCCTTAAAATATCCCGTAATGTAGATATTGCCTAGTTTGTCTTGTTGAAGATAATTTTCATCATACACATTCTTGGTCTTGCATATTATTTTTTTGAGTTTAAATTCATTTTGAGTTTGGCAATACGAATTTTTGCCAAAAAAAATAATTAGCAGGCTAAAAAAAATGTTGCAATAAATTACTTTCTTTTTCATAAATAATTTAATGAGCTCCTTTTGCGAAAGGTAAATGTTTAAGCTTCTTCATTTCGTCAATCAGCCCAATTACTGGAGTCCTGTCGATACCAGTTGGCAAAATTACTGGACTATTGCCATTACTGCTGCATGGCAAAGAGAGAAAGTCGCATAAGAATTTCTTCCTCAATTCTAGTTCATTAAAACCCCATTTTTTATCATGTATCTGCGGGAAACTACCTCCTTTCCCATCTGGCAAATTAGTTCCATCAGCATCATTAGATGGGTCATCTACATAATAGAACCCCTTAAGTGAATTATCTCCTATCGTATTATCCGTATAGTTATTTGCAGGAGTCCCATTATTTTCTTGTGATAATGTATTATCCAACTCGTCATCCTCCCAATTACCTGGTGTTACGGATGAGTATAACCTACCTGTAATAAATGCAGATACAATTTGGTTTGTTTGATTGCCTGTTTTGTATGCGTAATTCATGTTAGGGTCTTTAGTTACTACAGTGCCTATTTTGTTGACGGTCTTACCTGGGTTATTTACATGTCTCGGTGTTAAAGTACAAGGGTCAGTTGGCATAAAACGCGGGTCTATCCCAGTACCTGTGATGCTATTTGATGCAGCAACTGAATTGGTATGCGCATCTTGCCATGTAACCACTGTCGGTATGGCATCCCAATAGTTGGCTGGCTCTTGATAACCTCTAGGTATCATATGAGTAAAATTAGTCTTTGTATCACCACCATGACAACCTTGACAGGTGTTTAATGATATATGATGTCGAATTTGTTTCGCTGTGAGGTTTGGGTTATCCGAATTCATATAGGTTGTTTCATTGTTGCCAGTAAAAGGCTGATTGGGGTAATAACTCTGAAAATATTGCCAGTCAAAACCAAAGTGATGTGTCATTTCGCCATACATAGTGGCGGTGCCATCTAGAAATTGTTCCGGCAAATTATGGTTATTGGCAATTACCCTATTAACACGAGCGGGAAATTGATAAATCCAACTCAAAATTGGGTCAGTTGCTGTGCTTTGAGTACTAAATACTGGGGAATTAACATCATCAAATAAATGCTTAGATGAATTGAATGTTTTATAACTAATTGAAGAGCTTGATTTGTCATAAGGCGTATTTGTAAGCACAACTTGTTTTAAATAAGGTGTATTTTGCCCGAGTTCGAATTGCCGTAACTCCCAAGCCGCAGTTCTCCAATCACCAGGGCTTGAGCCAATATAGTTACAATTAACCTGAGATAGCATTTTTTCGTTTGTACGTATTTGATTAATAGCACTACTGTGAAAGTTTTTGCCAGGCGCTAGGCCAGCATCAGTTACTAAATGAGTAATTTCTTCTAATTTCTCACAGTATTCTTCTGTCTCTACATTATAAGATGACAAATCGTACCATAGTTGTGCGAAATTCTTTAAATCGCATTTGTTTGTAATCGGATTGCCATACTCTAATATTACATTCATCCCGACCCAATCAATAGCGTCATTAGTTGAAGTACCTCCACCACTATTACTTTGACTACAGCCAAAGTTACCGCCTACTTGAGCAGAAGAGCCTATACAAAAAGGCACTGGAGGGTCACCTGTAAAAGGGTCAATCAATGTAAAAATAAATCTCGTTTCACCTGCATTATTTACAGTACCCGCATAACCTGTATTAGCCATTAAATCGAGCCGATTTACAATAGCCATTAGCTTAAATGGCGCATACTCCATGAAAAAATCTCTTGTTTGATTAGGTGGTTGTTGCAGATTCCAAGCATTATTTAAGATGTATAAATTATCTATTTCAGCTTTCCAATTAGTTGTGTTGTCAAATACTGTATTGTAATTCTGATCTATTGTTTGTCTTGCTCGTCTAACCCATTTACCTACGAAATCATCCATTTGCAAACCAGTATTTAATAGCCTATCCTCCGAATTAATAAGATTGTTATTAATTGCGAAACTACCTATCATTTGATTTTTAGTCCAATTTTCTATCCAATTTTTGATGAATTCTTTTGGTGTAATACCTGTTGCGGACTCATTACAGATGTTCTTTATCAATATATTAAAAGTCCAAGCCCCATTTGGGTTGCCATCCCTAGTCAATACATTGAAAGTTCTTGCATTATCTTCCACAACCTTAAGTTCTGTTATAAATAGTGAGTTTTGTTTTAAAATAAGTCCTGAGCATTGTGTTACATCAAGTAATCCATCCGGTATCGGTACTACTGCATTTTGCTGAAAGCCAGTAGAATTGAAAGGTTGAAATTGCTGAGCAGATACAAAATGAGCATCATGACCAATAAACTTGGTTACACCACCATCTTGTTCAATTTGACTTTGCATTTCGTCAATTCGGGCTAAGAATTCACTTATATTAATTTCAACTGCGACAGTATATTTATAATCTTTACTTACTAAGTCTGGGTAAACACCATCGTCTTTTAATGTAAAAGAAATTTGGTCTCCTAAGTAAACATTAATATCTTGGGCTAAGTCTTCTTCAAGATACTTTACTGTAAAAATTACATTCGCTCCGTTTGGTAGAGGTGTAGCTAATTTTTGTACATAAAATTTATCTACAATTGGCGGCGTTTGCTCAAAGCTGTCTTGATTGTTTTCCTCTTCAGTACTCATAAGTGGGATGCCGATACACACTAAACTGCATAAAACCAATAAAACCTTAGTCTTGTGCTTTTTTTGTGAAAGAAAATTAGTTAGACTTTTTTGCTGTTTGCTGTTTGCTGTTTGCTGTTTGCTGTTTCATAAGTTGGAATTTATTTTACATTGTAAGTATCAATACAAAGTTTATTAAATTAATTGTTAAAAACAAAATTTATTTTGTTTAAATTGTAGAAAATACAATTAATAGAAATTATTTCTTAAATAACAGTTTATACATAAAGGTAAAATTTAATATAAAATTCATGGATGTACATATAGGATAGAATTGCATTTTATTGCTGCAATAATTTACCTCGGAACTTCAATACCTTTTACAATTTCATCAATAATTTCATCCGTAATAACGCCGTCCATTTCTTTTTCGGCTGCTAGGCTCAAACGATGACGTAAACATGGTTTCGCCAAGTAAATTACATCTTCGGGTGTTACAAAATCTCTGCCTCTCAAAGCCGCCAATGCTTTTGAAGCATTGAGCAAAGCCACTGAAGCACGTGGTGATGCCCCTAACATTAGACCTCTATGATAGCGTGTTTGTTGTACAATTTGTGCTATGTAAACCAATACATTTCTCTCGACATGTATGCTAGAAATAATTTTACTTAACTCAGATAATTGGGAAGCTGTAATAATACCTTGCACTTGATGCAACATGTGATGCATATTATGCTTTTGCTGATGACGTTGCAAAATTTCTAATTCTTGCGCTTCATCAGGATAAGACATTAATATCTTGAACATAAATCTATCTAATTGCGCTTCAGGTAGTTGATAGGTGCCTTCATGCTCAACTGGATTTTGCGTAGCCAGCACCATAAACGGTTCTTCCATGATATGGGTGGTTCCATCCACTGTAATAGTGCGCTCTTCCATTACCTCAAATAAAGCGGATTGTGTTTTTGCGGGTGCACGATTTATTTCATCTATCAAAACAATGTTACTAAAAATAGGTCCTCGTTTAAATTCAAAAGACATGTTTTGTGGGTTAAACACATTGGTTCCCATTACATCGCTCGGCATTAAATCGGGTGTAAATTGTATGCGCGAGAAATCAACAGAAATAGTTTTCGCAATCAATTTTGCCGTAAGGGTTTTGGCCACACCTGGAACACCTTCGATGAGTACATGTCCATTTGCCATCATAGCAACTAATAGCAAATCAATTACTTCTTGCTGGCCTACAATAATTTGTCCAAGTTCTTGTTTAATCTGATACACGGCTTGTTGTATCGAGCTTATATCTATTGAATTGCCGAAGCTCACTTGTTCATTTTCCATCATTTATGAAAACTTTTTAAGTTGTTGAAATAAAAATTGAATATCAGTTTCTACCAAAGTAGGTTGTGTGCGAATATAATTCAAATAAGAAATAAAAGATTTAGTTTCCACCTCACTATGATTGAGTTTATGTGAGAGTACTTTAGCCAATGCATCATTCAATTCGCGTGTGGTAACATTATGCTTAGTTCTTATATTCTCTAGATAAAAAAGTATCATTTTCTCGGCCAAATTCTTATGATCACCTTTATTGTAATAGAGTTGTCCAACAGTTTCTACGAATTCCAGTGAAGCATTCTCTACGGGCGGTAAATTTTCTACAATTCGCTGACGTCGTTTTGCTTCGAACAAAGTATAAAGCAATAGTAAGGCAACAATTACCAGAAAGGCTTTGAAAAAGGGTGGGAAATTTAAAATATTCGAACGCTCTTGCAAGGATGGCATTTGAATAAGCTTACTAATCCAATATACTTCGCTAATATTCTTTGAGAAATGAGAGAGTAAATACTCATAGTATTGCTTGTTATTTTGTTGCAACAAAAAATAGTTACAAAGGGCAGTAGGGGTGTGTCCGATTATAATTTTACCCTTGTTGATATATTCTAATAAGTTGTTTCTTTTTGTTTTGTCTATTCTACCTATCCATTCTATAGTATTATCAAAATCTTCATTTATCAGGGTATCGAAATAATGGTTGGTCGCTATGCCTTTATAGTTAAAGCTTTTTATCGAATCTTTAAATGAAATATCAATAGGCATAGTCACCTCACTCAACGGCATAAAATATTTTAGGGATGAGCTTGTATCGATGAGTTTAGTTTGCAGTGAAAAATAATTGAGTAAAGTGTCACTGAACTTATTCGACAAGATGAGTGCTGAATTTCCATTCATGATATATCGCATGAGTTCGTCCAAGTCTGATTCGCTTAGATTAAACTGATTCGTCACTGAAATAACAAGGCTTTTGTTTCTACTGTTAGACTGGTTAATTTTTTTGATTCTTGTAAAAAAGTTGTCGTTACTCTTTATAACGGCATTTGTAAAAATATCCGTTAAGTTTTGATAAGCGATATAGCATCCGTAAGGCTCTTTACTATTTTTATCGAGACTCAATTTCCAATTCGTGGAATCTTGCGAACATGCCATAACAAG